>JALYHQ010000044.1 GCA_030776455.1 Acidobacteriota bacterium
GGCGTCCAGGTTACTCCATCGTCCTTGGAATAGCTGATCATGGCGCGCTTGGGCGGGGGGCCGTTGTCGCGCAAATACGCTACCAGAGTGCCGTCGTTCTTGCGGACTACGGAGGGCTGAATGCATCCGTATCCGACGATGGGCTCGCTCGCACTCCAGGTATAACCGCCGTCATCACTGATGGCCATGATGCCGAACGAGAATCCATCCGAGTACATCGGCGCGAGAATGCGTCCCGACGGCAGTTGCAATGGATGGGTGCGCGTGAACCAGCCCATGCGCGAGAAGTATTCGTTGTTGGCGTGCTCGATCAATTTGGCGGCATACTCGGCGCGCCTGCCTGTGCCCTCGGCGTCTTTGCCGGCAAACTCCTTAGTCCGGGCTGCGATGTTCTTGGGGATGAGAACGATGTTGTCCTGAAACTCCCAACGCGGCGGACCGGAGGCTTGCTGATAGTCCGTCGAGATCCGATACTTCATCAGCGCGGTTTCCCATTGGTGCGCGATGATCAGCGGCCACAGCAGGAACAAGCGCCGGCGCGAGTCGATGAACATGGTGGGATTCGTCTCGGGGAAGCCGGGCGTATCGGCGAGGGTGAAAGGCTGGGTCCACTTGCCCGAGGCCTTGTTCCAACGCGCGGCCTGGATCAGCACGTCGTCCGCGGTGCGCTCGCCGGAGCCGTGAAACCAGCAGACCAGGAGGTCGCCGTTGGGCAATTCGACGACGGAGGACGAGTGGTTGTGCCAGTGTTCCAGGGGAAAGATCAGCTCACCGCTGAACTCGGGCATAGCCGTGGCGCAGGTAATGACGAAGAGGCAAAGCAGGGCAAGGCGCATCGCCGCAAGTATAGTCGGTTCATGGCGCCGAGGCGTTGATGGTGAGGACGGCGCGCTTGGCTGCATTGTAGGATGTCGCTTCAGTTTGAGCGTCCAAGGGCTGCTCTTGCCAGACGGCGGACATCGTCCATGAATGCGGGATATAGGTGGTGCACTCGCAGGGCCGGGAGATCGGGAGCGTCTGTGTCCTCTTGCGCCTGCAGCCAGGATGCAACCTCGCGTATGATCGAACTGGCCGACAACTCGTGCTGCCGGGGATCGAATCCGGCCAGATCGGATACGAAGCGCTGGTATTCGAAGGAGCCGGGGACCAGCACGAGCCAGTTGTGTGGGCGTCCAGCCGTGGCTTGACGCTCGATCTTCAGAGCCATGGCGATGCCCAGCTCCAATGGCATGTTGAAGCGCGCGATGTTATCGACGCCCTCGCCCGTGAAGCGCGAGAGATCATGAATGGAGTACTTGCTGTTGGTCAACGCCTCGGTAATTCTGACGAACCGGGTCTCTGAGCGATGTTCGGCTTCCCTGGCGCTGCGCGGTTCGAAGCCGTAGGCAACCGTAGTCAGGATGACGGCACAGAACAGATCGGCGTAGTCCCGATCATAAGGGCAATTGATGAACACCGACTGTTCGTACGACGGTGCTGCTGGGCCCTCAGCGCGGTGCAGGCCGGTCCCTGTCGGCATTCTCAGATTCTCTCAGGGCTTCGATGTGACGGCCAAGTGCTTCCAATCTCTTTGATCGCTCGGCTCTGAAGCGCGCTGCCGCGCCTGGCTTCCAGGTCTTCTCGGGGTGCTTTACCAGATCCATCACATAATCGGCCAACGCATCGTAGCTCTCAAAATCGCTCGTTGAGGCCACTACCCTCTCGCGCAGAAATGGTGGTACGGGCACTTCGGAGATGCTTACGGGAATCTTCACCTTGGTACCATCCCAGTCGCTTCGCAAGGCAGCGCGCACCTGTCGCTCCACCCAAGCACTACCCACGGCCTCTGGACTCAATAAGAAAATCACAGCCTGGGACTCATCAACCCCACGCTCCATCTCGCTGAGTTCTTCGACGGAGCCAAAGGCGCCGTCGTGCCAGACGTCCATGCCGTGGCGTTTCAAAGCCTGGGCGAGGTCGCGTGCCGTGCCTTCGTCGGCGTGGCTATGACTGATGAAAACCTTCATGACGCCTCAACTCAATTGTATTCCCCTTTTTCAAATGACGTCGGCGAAGCTTTTGCGGAGTTTGTAGAAGAGGGTGTGGCCGATCAGGAAGACGGCGAGGGCCAGGACGTACAGTTTGATCAAAGGGATTAATTCGGGGGGGTGGCGATCCAGGAGGATGGCGCGGTAGGCGCGGACCAGGGTGTAGAACGGATTTTGCGAGAGGATCGGCAAGGCCCGAGTGGGGAGGCTGGCTTCGGGATAACATATGGGGCTCATGAAGAACCAGAGCGTGAGGATGAAGCCCATGATCTGGCCGAGGTCGCGGAAGAAGACGCCCAGGGCGGCGATAAACCAGGAGAATCCGAGGGTGAAGAGCAACTGCGGGATCAGCAGCACGGGGAGCCACACCACGGTGGAGGGCAGAGAACCGCGCAGGAAGACCAGCACGATCAGAAAAAGCGTCAGCGCGAACAGTTCAGTGACCAGACCGGAGAGCACTTGATTGACGGGGAGTGTCTCCAGGGGGAAGATCAGTTTCTTGACGAAATTGCGGTGCTCCAGAATGACGTGGGGTGCGCGGCCGGCGGCTTCGGAGAAGGCCAACCAGGGGAGCATGCCGGCCAGGAAGTAGAGCGCGAAACCGGTGCGGCTCTGTTCGGCGCCGAAGCGGGTACTGAGGACCACGCCGAAGACGAAGAAGTAGGTGGTCATCAGCAGCAGCGGATTAATAACAGTCCAGAGCACGTCTCCGAACGATCCGCGATAGCGCGCGAGAATATCGCGGCGGGCCATGGAGCGGATCAAGCGGTGATTGCGCCCGATGGTCCGCAGGGGGGCCAACAGGACGCGGGGGATGGCGCGCATCAGGCTGCGGCGGCGCAGTGCGCCCACGGTGGTAATTTCCGAGGCGTGCACGGTCGCCACGGAGCCGGCTACTTCGGCGTCGACCACCAGGAACGGCTGGTTGCGAGCGTACGCCCAGCCGGTGGCCGCGTCGATGGGCGAGACGAAGATGCGCCAGCCTCCGGGCTCGGGCGGCAGCGCGATGGTGAGGTCAATGCGGACGGATTCGCCGGGGACGGTGTCTCGCGGGATGGGGGTCCAGTGGCCTTCGGCGATGAAGCGATCGGTTTCCGGATCGAGGAGCTGCCAGCCGATGGCGTCGCTGGCGGCTTTCCACGGCGTGCCGGAGCGGTTCTCGAGCGCCAAGTGGATAGCCAGCGAGTCGCCGCACGGCTCGACGCGAAACTCCCGGTAGACGGCGTCCATCAGCTATACAGCCAGGTTGGATAGCGGTCGCGCACGGGGCCGGTCTTGCGGCCTACCGCGTAGATGCCGTCGCCGCGCAGATCGCGGCTGAGTTCGTAGCGCTCCAGCAGATCGAGCACCCATTCGTGCTCGGGCTTGGGCTGGTCGAGAAACGCTCCGGTTTCAAGCAGCGCCAACTCAAGGCCCGCATCGCGGAACAAGAAGCGAATTTCCATGGGCGTGTATTCGCGATTGTGGCGCGCATCGGCCTCGCCGCTACCGGACGCGGGACGGATGTATGCCGGGAAAAATCCGGGATGGTAGCCCTGCAGAATCGCGGCGATGGCGCGCACGGATCCGAGATTGGGCGTCGTGAGCACGAAGTGACCGCCGGGTTTCAGGATACGATTCACTTCCGACATCATATGCATCGGATCTTCGGCGAGGTGCTCAATTAACTCGCAGCAGAGCACGGTGGAGAACCATTGATCGGGATAGGGGAAGGGATCTTTTTCGGCGTCGAAGAGGTCGATCTCGCAAGTGAACTCTTCGCCTTCCGCGGTGGAGACGGTTCGGATATTGGTTTTGCCGGCGGGACCGTAATAACAGCCGCGGACTTCGCCGTAGCCGAGTTTGGTTTTGAGGGACGGCGTGATCTGGAGGTATGCGCCCATTTCGAGGATGCGGTCATGAGGGCCGCCGGGGGGAGTGATGGCGAGGGTTTTTGCGAGGCGCGTGAGGTGTTGTTCGACGTAGGCGACGGCGTCGGGGGCGGACCAGGTGCGGATGTATTCGGGGGGGACGGGGATGGGGGGTGGCTCTGCGGGGACAGGGCATGGCCCTGTGCTACGGGAACGTTGGATACCGGTTACGGATTCTAAGAAGCAGTGGTAGCGCTGGGCAACCAGGGGCCAGTTGCACTCGCGGTCTACCCAGGCGCGGGCGCGATTGCCCAGTTGATCACGCAGGTCGGGGCGATTCGCGAGCATATTCAGGTATTCGAAGAGATGATCTTCTTCGCCCGCATCGACTGGGACTTTTAGGCAAACATCGTCCGGGTATTCGCGGAACGAGCCGACATCGGAGACGATGACGGCTTTGCCGAGTCCGAGAGCGCGCATCAGGGTGCCGGAGTTTTCGCCTACGGTGGGATAACGCAGGTTGAGAACGATATCGCAAGCCGCCACGTACCCGACGAAATCGTCGATGGGCGTGAAGCCGAGCGTGCGGACATAGGGGGCAAGGCCGAGCGAATCAATCAGCGCCGCAAGATGAAAATCGGGATGAGGTTCGCCCACCAGGATCATGCGGGCACGCGAGTTCACGCGCAGCAGGCGTCGAAAAGCGCGCAAGGATTCAGCGATGCGTTTGTAGGGCTTGAGGAATCCGAAGATGCCGATGAGCGGGGTGGTTTCATCAATGCCGAGCTTGAAGCGAAAGCCCATGCGGTCGGCCTGCGGGATCCACGCTCCGTGGGGGATGCGGGCGACAGGTCCGGTAAAGCCCGCATCGCGCAGCTCGGTCTCGACGCACTGGCTGTGCACAATGGCGCCGCGCGAGCGCTGCAGCAGGCGGCGGAGCATGGGCACACCGTCGTAATCGGGGCCTACTTCGAGAGCGCGAACGCGGCGGGCATGCTCCAAGGCCGCGGGGCCGCCGTCATATTCCACTTCGCGCAGGTAGGCATCCCAGTCATTGCGGCGGATGGTGAGGTCGGCGATCAAGTGGTGCAGATTGCCTTCATGGATCACCACCACGCCGGGATGTTCCAGCGCGGTCTCATAACAGAAATCGTGCCAAACGTTATTGCCGATCTGGTAGAGAGCCACGTCGAACTCCGCCGGATCGAAGCGGGCGGGCTTTTCCGAAAACGGCGTGACGTCGGCCAGGCGTTCCAGCTCGGCCAGCAAGGCCGCCGAATAATCGGCGATTCCACTCTTCGCCGGGGGCAGCGGAGAGAAAAAAGCCAGCTTCATCCGGTCTATTTCACCAGCTCCATGGTGAAGGCGCCGAGGGAGAGCGGGACTCGCACTAGAGCGGGCGTACGCGCGGCGTCCTTAAGGAAAAAGATCTCGAAGTTGATTTCGGATGCGGGGCCCTTGGCGGTAACCAACAGCTTATCGGCTTCCTTATTGGTATCGCCGACGGGGATGGACTGCGTGCCGGCGAACTCAATCCGAACCTCATAGGGTGCGCCGAACAGGACCGTTTGCCGCTGGGGAAGGCGGCCTTGCGACAGCTCGCGGCGGACGTAGTAGAGGAAGGACAGAGCGTCTTTGCCGCACGCAGAGGTTTTCAGCTCGGTTTTGCCACCGCCAGTGGTTTCACGCGTGGCGGTGTCATGCCCGGGATTAAACGTGGTCTTCTCAGTGGTCTTCTTCTTTCCATGCAGCAGTTCCTTGCCGAATTCCGCCGAACAGAGATCGGGGGTGGCCTGCGAATGGTAGCGGTCCAGCACTTGAAAACCGGGGATGGAAGCTTCCACGTTGAATTCAAAGTTGAGGGTTTCGGGTCCGTCGGCCGGCTTGGTACGCGACGAACTGAGCCGGCTCTCGCCCAGACTCAGGCCGCTGGGCCAGTTAATGCTATAGCGCAGGCTTTCGTTGTCGAAAGAGGGGCCGGCAGTGGGCGTTCCGGACTGGGCTGCCGAGGCGAGGCAGAGTAAGACGCCCAGTAGTGTTTTCATTTCAACCCCTCAGCGTGCGATCCGGACCGGTTTTCGAACCGGAGCCAAGCCGCGCCGCACGGCTCCGGCAACGTCATAATAGACGTCCAGGGTCTTGCGGGCGGTGGTCTCCCAACTGAACATAGTGGCTCGCTGCGATCCGAGCCGCTCCATGCGGGCACGCAGCTCATTATCGAGCAGGAGGTCGCGAATGGCCCGTACGATTTCAGGGAGCGAGCGGGGATCGAAGAGCAGGGCCGCGGAATCGGCCACCTCGGGCATCGCGGTGGTGTTGGAGCAAGCCACGGCGCGCGCGCAGGCCATGGCTTCGAGAATGGGCAGGCCGAACCCTTCATAGAACGACGGGTAGACGAACACATCGCAGGCGCCGTAGAAACGCAGGAGGTCTTCGTCGGAAACGAAGCCGGTGAAATGGATCCGCTCGGCGGCGGGCGATTTCTGAGCGGCGGCGCGAATCACGGATGAATACCACGTGTCCTTGCCGACGATGACCAGGTGATGCGGGAGCTGCGGATAAGAGCGGATGACTTCTTCGAACGCGCGGATGAGAGTGAGATGATTCTTGCGCGGCTGCAGGTCGGCGACGCTCAACAGAAAGGGCGCGGGGAAGCCGAATTCGGACTGGATCCAGCGCTGTGCGTTGCCGCGGGCGACGGGCCGGAACTGGGACGACACCGCGTTGGGCATCACCACTACGCGCCTCTCATCCAGGCCATAGGCTTTCACAATGCTGTTCTTGGAGAATTCGCTGGGGGTGAGGACTCGAGCGGCTCTTTTCACGGTCCTGCGGACGGTGTACTTCAGTTGAGTGGCCCGGAATTGGGTGAAGTACTCGGGGTACTCGAGGTAACTGATGTCGTGAACGCTGACCACCACGGGCACGGGGCAAAACAGGGGGGCGGTGTACTGGACGTGGAGCAGATCAGCGCGGTCTTTCAAGACCTGGCGCGACAAGTCCAAGCCCAAGCGCACGAAGGGGTTCTCCGCAATGTGGCGCTTGTGGAAGCGATCCGGAACTTCAGAAAAAGGCGTATGCCGGGAAAGGTACGCGATGAAATCCGAATCCTGGTCAATCGACGCAAAACAGTTCAAAAGATTGCGGATGTAGGTCTCATTGCCGGTGAGATGTTGGCCGATGGCGTGAGCGTCAACGGAAAAGCGCATTACCTGATTTCCAGTATAGAGGTTTTGGTCCTAGTACGGGAGTAACGCACGTTAGGGTCCCATCTCGCGGATCCAGGCATGGTCTCACCCCTGTCTTACCTAACACTATCAAATACCACAGTTGCGCGGTCCGGCTGGTAATCGGCAAGTAAAATGATTGCAAAATGAGCAGCGTGGCCAACCGACACATTAGCCGATCTTATCCACCACGCCATTGAGGGTGCGCCAAGCGGACGGCCATGTGTACAAATGTTCATAAAGGCGCCGGCCGGCTTGGCCAATCCTCTCGCACTGGTCTCTAGACGTAAGTAGAGTGGAGACAGCTTCGGCAAAATCTCTGGGATTGTCGGCGATGAGGAGATGTTCGCCGGGGGTGGCGGCCAAGCCTTCCGCGCCGATGGTGCTGGAGACCACCGGCGTAGCGGCCGCCCAGGCCTCGAGAATCTTGATGCGCGTACCGCTTCCCGCCAGCAGAGGAACCACGGCCACGCGGGATTGGGCGAGCGCGGCGATGGCGTCGGGGATAGGACCGGTGAGCTGAATGCGAGGGTCGGCGCGCACCAGCGCAGCCACGGCCTCCGGATTCTTGCCCAGGATGCGCCAGGTGAGATTCGGGAAACCCTGGCGGAGGACAGGCCAGATCTCGGACTGGAAGTAGCGAATCGCCGATAGATTCGGCTGGTATTCGAGGTTCCCCGTGAAGACGATGCTGTCGGTTTCGGCGCGGGCCGGCGGGGGAACTTCGGGAATTGCGTTGGGGTAGACCGATACGCGCGAGCCGGGTCCGAGGGTGCGCAATATCGCGGCGTCGGCATCGGAGGCCGCAAGCACGGCGTCAAATAGTTGGAGACGGCGCGACTCGAGCTTTCGATAGATCCCGGCGAAGCGGCGGTGCAAGAGCGATTGCGGCCAAGGTTCGGTATCCGCCAGGCGCTGGTGCCAGACGGACTCGATGTTGTGCAGATCGATCACGATGCGGCGACAGTGGGGACGGAGCACATCGCGATAAGGGGCGCACCAAAAATGTTCGATGACGGCGACGTCATAGCGGACGCCGGATGAGAAGCTGCCGATGGGCGCGGACCATCCGGAGAAGCGATCCAGCAGCGGCGGTCGTCCGCGAATGGCCCGGTTGACGTTTCGGGTAGCGCGGGAAAGTGGGTCTTTGCGATGGAGGGCGAGATCGAGAACCAAGGTTCGGTCCAGACGGCCGGGCGGGATCGCGGCTACGGGATCGGGATCGCCGGGCTGGCGAAACAGGATCGCGTCCACGGAATAATGCTGGGCAAGGTATTCCAGCAGCGAGGCCGAGCGCAGGGGGCCGCCTCCGATTACGGGGTAAGGCGGCTCCGGCGACAGGAATAGAGCTCTACGGCTTGGCGCGGAATCGCCGGGCAGCTTCGGCATAGACCTCTCTGGTGAGTGCGGCGGTTCGAGCCCAGGAGAATTGAGCCGCCCGCTGCAATCCGGCTTGCCGGAGATCGGCGATCCAGCCGGGGCGGGTCAAGGCCGATCGCATGGCTGCAACCCAAGCGGACGGGTCGCGATTATCCATGCGCTCCGCGGCATTACCAGCGATTTCGGAAATGGCGGGATCGAGCGAAGTGAAGACGGCCGCGCCGCATTGCATGGCTTCGAGTACGGGGAGTCCGAAGCCCTCGTACTCGGAGGGATATAACGATGCCAGAGCGCCGCAATAGAGCGGGGGCAGATCCGAATCGGGAATGGGGCCGAGGAGACGGAGACCGGGTTCGGGGGCGATTTCGGGGAAATCATCGCGGCGGCGGCCGGCGATGACCAGATCCACGGCGTATTCGCGGTGTACTTCGCGCCAGGCTTCGAGCATCAAGGCGATATTCTTGCGCGGCTCGAGCGTGCCGACGTAGAGGAAGTAGGGCGCAGAAGTTTCGTGGACGGGCGTGGGACGAAAGAGCGCCGAAGCCGCGAGCGGAATTGCCACAACGCGGGCGGGGGTGAGGTGAAAATGATCCATGGCGTGGCGGCGGACGGCTTCGGTAGGCGTAATGATCATGGTAGCGAGACCGAGACGCAGAAGCAGCGGCGTGCGGCGGCGAACGCGATCGTCGGCGTGCCACTTCGGATTCATCCAAGGCGAAAGGTCATGCAGGGTGAGAACCGCCGGGCGGATGGGCAGATAGGGCACGGAAAAATCGGTGCCGTGGAACAGGTCGAGGTGCAGGCGCGAAATTTCTCCTTGCAGGCCCCAGAGCCACCAGCGCCGTTCGAGGACGTTGCGCGGCCCCTGCCCGCAGCGCAAATTTGATGGCGGGGACCCGGGACATAGGAACGCGGCGTCGGACAGAAGCCAGAATTCGTCATCGGGATATTCACGGGCGAGGGCGAATGAAAGCTCGGAGGTATAGCGATGGACGCCGCCCGTGGGGACGGTCAAGGGCGTCGCGTCCAGGGCTATCCTCATGGTTCGATGATAGACTCACCGGCTATGCGCGGAAGCATGTAAAATCGTCCCATGACCAAAGAAGAGATCCTGATCGCCAATAAGAAGTACCTGTTCCCATCGGTATTCCACTATTACCAGCAGCCGCTGGTGATTGAGCGGGCAAAAGACCAGTATGTCTGGGACGCCGACGGCAAGCAGTATCTGGATTTTTTTGGCGGCATTGTGACCATCAGCGTGGGGCACTGTAACGACGAAGTGAACAAGAAGGTGCACGCGCAGATAGACCGCCTGGAGCACGTCTCCACTGTTTTCGCGACGGAGCCGCAGGCGGCGCTGGCCAAGAGGATCGCGGAGATCACGCCGGGTGGGGCGCTCACCAAATCATTCTTCACCAGCAGCGGAACGGAAGCGAATGAAACGGCGATACTCGCGGCGCGCATGTATACCGGATCGCAGGAGATTGTGGCGCTGCGCTATGCGTATCACGGGAGATCGTCACTGGCGATGGGGCTCACGGGGCAATCGAGCTGGAGGCTGGGTCCGGTTTCGCAGGCGGGCATCGTGCACGCGGTGAACGCATACTGCTATCGCTGTCCGTACGGGTTGAAGTATCCGGATTGCGGCGTGCGGTGCGCGCAGGACGTGGAGGAAGTGATCAAGACCACAACCAGCGGGCGAATTGCGGCATTCATCGCCGAGCCGATCCAGGGCGTCGGCGGATTCATCACGCCGCCCAAGGAGTATTTCCCGATTGTGGCCGGGATTGTGAAGAAGTACGGCGGCGTATATATCAGCGATGAAGTGCAAACCGGGTGGGGCCGCACGGGAGGCAAGTGGTTCGGTATTGAGCAGTGGGGCGTGCAGCCGGACATCATGACCAGCGCCAAGGGACTGGCGAACGGCATGCCGATCGGCGTGACGGTGGCGCGTCCGGAGATCGCCGATGCGATGAAGGGGGCGACCATTTCGACATTCGGCGGGAATCCGGTGGCCACGACGGCGGCCAAGGCGGTGATCGACTTTATTGACGATCACAAGCTGTCGATCAATGCCGCCGAAATGGGGGCGTACCTGCGCGGCAAGCTGGAGGAGCTGATGGCAAAGCATTCCGTGATCGGCGAAGTGCGCGGGATGGGACTGCTGCAGGCAGTGGAACTGGTGGAAGATCGCGAATCGAAGAAACCGGCCACCGCGGCAACGCTGGCGCTGATGGAAGCCACGCGGGAGAACGGCATCCTGGTGGGGAAAGGCGGGTTCTCCGGCAACGTGCTGCGCATTTCGCCGCCGCTGAACATCGGCAAGACGGATGTGGACGAGTTCGCGAAACTGCTAGACGCCAGCTTTGCGAAGGCGCGCGCCGCTGTACACTAAAGCGGATGGACGAACGAGCGTTTTACAGGGAATCCGAGACCACCAGGGCGGCCAGCCTGAACTGTCCGTATTGCCGGACGGTGGAGAGTTACGATCTGCGCTGGCTGCTGCGCAAGAAGCTGGATCAGGTGCCGCGGGGCGCCGATGAGCGGGATCGAGCGAAATTCGCGAAGGCGCTGAGCTACATGGTCCTGCTGGACGATAAGGCGATGTGCAAGAACGTGCGGTGCCGGAAGCGGTTCGACATTTCGGGGATTAAGACTACGGCGTTTGTCTAATTAACTTCAAACCTTCGCCGGCTTTGGCATCCCCTGCCTGGCGCAAGCGGGCCTCATTCGCGCCGGTAAGCTCCACGTTGTACTTGATGTTGGGGCCGAGTTCGGTGCCGCCATGCTTCTTGTGGTGGTGAACTTCGAAGGTCAGGATCTTGCCTTCCACTTGCGGCGAAATGATTGCGCCCGCGGCGTCGCCGTTGGGGACGACGTGGAATCTCCCGTCCTCGCCGCGCTGCTGGAAATAGAACACCATGGTGCCGGTGAGCTTACCGGCGGTATCTTCGATGGTGAGCTTCAGTGCGGGCTGGTCATGCATGCTGCCTTCCCAGGTGCCGGCGAAGGGGGATTTCGCGAGGGCGGGGAGGGTGAGGCACAGGAGGATGATGAGGAATTGGAGCATGGAGAAAGTGTAGTCGAGTTTGTGCAGGATATTGGCCGACAGAGAATAGCGGGAGGAACTTGGGGAGACAGGCCAGAGGCCTGTCCTACGAGGACGGAAGGGCCCGGCCGATAATCGGCGGGAAGTCCAGGCCGGCGGGGAGGGTGCCGAGGGACCAGCCCCAGTCGCCGCGTAAGCGCGTGGCGCAGAAGGCGCGCGCGGATTCGGGGCTGGCGTAGCGCATCATCAGGGAGCCTTGCAGGCCGAGGGCGAGGTCCTGGGCGAAGCGGCGGGCGGTAGATTCAACCGGGGGGGTGCTTATGCGGTGCGACCAAGTGTCGCCGAGGCCCAAGCGCACTTCGGCGCGGACGGCTTCGAGCGATTCAGGGTCCTTCGCGATGGCTCGGAGCACATCCAGGCAGATCACGTTTCCGGAGCCTTCCCAGATGGAATTGAGCGGGGCTTCGCGATAGAGGCGGGGGAGCATGGAATCCTCGACGAAGCCGTTGCCGCCGTGGCATTCCAAGGCTTCGGCGATGCAGGCGGCGGCGCGCTTGGAGATGTAGTACTTGCAGGCCGCCGTGCCGAGCCGGGCGAGGCCGCGCTCGTGGGCATCGTCGGGACTTGCTTCGAAGGCGCGGGCAAGGCGCATCATGGCCAGCGTGGCGGCTTCGGATTCCACGGCGAGATCGGCCAGCACGTTCTGCATCAGCGGCTGATCGATGAGCAGGCGGCCGAACGTTTTACGATGGCGCGCGTGATGGATGGCCTGCGCCAGCGCCTGGCGCAAGATGCCGGCCGATCCGATGATGCAATCGAGGCGCGTGTGCTGCACCATTTCGATGATGGTGGGAACGCCGCGGCCTTCCTCGCCGATCCGGCGGGCCCAGGCGCCATCAAATTCCACTTCGCTGGAGGCATTGGAGCGGTTGCCGAGTTTGTTCTTGAGGCGCTGGATGTGGAAGGCGTTGAGACCGCCGTCGGGAGTGAAGCGCGGCATCAGAAAACAGGTGAGGCCGCCGGGTGCTTGCGCCAGGACCAGGAAAGCGTCGCACATTGGCGCGGAGCAGAACCATTTATGACCGGTGATGAGGTATTCGGCGCGAGTGCCGCCGATGGGGTCGGCTGTCGTTGTGTTGGCGCGCACGTCGGAGCCGCCCTGTTTTTCGGTCATGGCCATGCCGATCAGGGCGCCGGTCTTCTCGGTTGCGGGGAGAAAGCGAGGATCGTACTCGACGGAGCGGAGGCGCGGCTCCCATTCGGCCGCGGCTTCGGGCTGCTTGCGCAAGGCGGGGACGGCCGCATAGGTCATCGAGATGGGACAAGTGTGGCCGGGTTCGTTCTGCGAAGCCAGAAACATGAGGGCCGCGCGGGCGACGTGAGCGCCGGGTTTTGGATGGGTCCAGGGCAGGTTGTGGACGCCGTGGGCGACGGCCAGGCGCATCAACGCGTGCCAGGCGGGATGAAATTCCACTTCATCGCGGCGATGGCCGAAGCGGTCATGCGTGTGGAGCACCGGCGGATACTGGTTGGCCTGGAAGCCCCATTGGATGGTCTCGTCCGTTCCGAGGATGCGGCCGAATTCGACGAGGCGCGGCTGGGCCCAGGCGGCGTCGTGGCGGGCGAGTGCGGCGGAGAGGATGGGATCGGTGGTGAAGAGATTGTAATCGGCTAGCGGCGGGGGCTGATTGAAGACGTCGTGGGTGGCGGGGGGAGCGGCGGTGGCGTTCATTGATGCGATCATAACATCGCTAAGCGCTTAAGATGATTTCGAATATGACCGTGATAGAGGCGCGGCGAAGGGTCCTTTTTTTTCACAAAAGTGAGAGGTTTTGAGCTTATCGAGCACTATACCCATCGGCGAGATGAGGCCAACCGGTGGATGATTTTGAGGACGTAATTCGGGAAGAGACCGCGCGCGGGCGTCGGCGTTATGATACGGAAGCGCGGCGGCTACGCCGAAAACGGCTTCAAGAAGTCGGAAAGCTACTTAGAGCCGGTACGGAAGAGGAGGTCAGGAACGCACTTCGTGCTCACGAGGTGCACGAGGGGACGCCGGAGTACGAGGAGATCCTTCGGATTTGGCGGACCGAGCGCCCGTCGTAGCGACGACCGCCGAGAAAGCGTCCATCCGCCGCGTCTTCTCGGTTTCTGGGAGTCCGGCGAGCGTGGAATCGAGAATGTCCACGATTCGTTCGGCTGCCGTGTCAAGTTTGGTCACTTTCGCCATCTGTCACCTAGCCTGACACTTCCGGTCCAGCCTTGTCAATCATGCTCCCGATCGGCCGTGATAGCGATTGCATCTGAACGGATATTAACGCCCAGCTTGTATACAAAGCCAATCCGCGAGACTCTAAGTAATGGGGGCAGGGGTGCCCTACGATGGGAACGACGTTTGTTTTCTATGATGCAACGGGGAGGCGCTGGCGGAGGTTCCGGCGGCTCTTTGGGATCACCGGCATTGCGCTTACCGTGGTGCTGGTACTCTTCATCCTCAGCCTGATCAGCAATCCGCAGCTGCCGTCGCTGGGGTTGCCGGCGGTGCAGCACCTGGCCGACATCAGCGATTTGCGGGCTATCACACAGGGAGAGAAGACCGCGAAGGCGATTCCGTTCCGCTTCCGCAAGACTGCGCCGGTGAAGTATGTGCGGAACGGCGGCAGTCCGGTGACGCATCAGAAGACGGCGGCGTCCGCGCGGCCGGATCAACCGATCGTGTTCGGGTTCTACGTGAATTGGGATCCGGCCAGCATCGTTTCCCTGCGGCTGAATCTGAACCATCTGACGCATCTGGTGCCCGAGTGGCTGACGCTGAAGAATGGCAACGGCGATCTGACGGACGAATCGGATGAGACGGTGATTCGCATCGCGCACGACGCGAAGCTGCCGATTCTGGCGGAAGTGAACAATTTCCGAAATGGCTGGCAAGCGGCGGATCTGCACCACGCTCTCAACAACGCCGACGCACGCGAAAACCTGATCGACAACATCTATAGCAACTTGATGGAGCACAAGTTCGCCGGAGTGAATATCGATTTCGAGCAGCTGCCGGAGGGCGACCGCGAGCGCATGGTCAGCTTTATGCAGACCCTGCACGCGAAGCTGAAGCCCGCGGGACTGATTCTCACCCAGAGCTTGCCTACCGACGATGCGGCGTACGACTTGAAGCGGCTGGGAGAAATCAACGATTACATCGTGCCCATGGTGTATGACGAGCATTATCAATCCAGCGAGCCGGGGCCGGTGGCATCCGAGAACTGGTTTATGAACCAGCTGGAGCAACTGTCGAAGGTAGTGCCGGCGGCCAAGACCGTGATCGGATTCGGCAATTACGGGTATGACTGGGTGATTGGATCGCAGAAGGGCGGCGCCGAAACCACGTATGGCGACGTGATCGCGGCCGCGGAAGGCAATCATGTGGGGGTGGCCTGGGACAAGGACACCGAGAATCCAGTGCTGCGCTATTCCAGCGGCGGACAGCAGCACGAGGTGTGGTTCCTGGACGCGGTGACCGGACTGAATCAAGTGCAGGACGTTTCCGACTATGGCTTCCGGGGCGTGGCGCTGTGGCGGCTGGGCGCGGAAGATCCTGGGTTGTGGTCCGTGATCGCGGGGCATGCCTGGTCGGATGAGAAGTTCGATCCATTCCCGCTGTTCAAGCTGAGCGCGCAAAAATCCGTGCAGCAATATGGCAAAGGGGAAGTGCTGCGCATTACGGACTTCCCGCACGACGGCAACCGCAATGTCTGGAAGGAAGCCGACGGGGACTACGCCGAACAATATCAGAAATTTCCTTCGTACTATGTGGTGGAGAGTTCCGGAGAGCAAGCCGGCAAGCTGCTAACGATCACATTTGACGACGGGCCTTCCGAATACACTTCAAGCATCCTGGACATCTTGAAGGAGAAGCACGTGCCGGCCACGTTCTTCGTGGTGGGCGTGAACGCGGAGCAATATCCTTCCATGCTGCAGCGCGAATACAAGGAAGGCCACACTATCGGCAATCACACGTATTCGCATCCCAATATCGCTCGCGAATCCGAGCAGATGACGCGGCTGGAGCTGAACACCACGCTGCGCTTGATCGAAAACGAAACGGGGCACGGCACTAAGCTGTTCCGGCCGCCTTACAACGCCGACAGCCAGCCGCAGACGCCCGAGGAGATTGTGCCGATTGAGCGCGCGCAGGGGCTGGGTTATATCACGGTGGCAGAGAGTATCGACCCGCGCGACTGGGAACCGGGCGTTACGGTGGAGAAAATCATCGCCGAGGTAATGGACGAGAAGGACAACGGGCTGGGCAACATGGTGTTGCTGCACGACGGCGGCGGGGATCGCACGGCGACGGTTGCGGCCTTACCAGCGATGATCGACAAGCTGCGGGCGCAGGGATACCAGTTCGTGCCGCTGGAGCAGTTGATGTCGCGGTCGCGCGCGGACCTGATGCCGGTGCCGTCGGCGGATGAAGCCCGGTGGGCGCAACTGGAGGGCGACGCGCTAACGGCCAAGGGGAATTTTAAGAAAGCGATCGGGCTGTTGTTCCTGATCGCGATTTACTTGACGCTGGCGAGGTCGGTTGTGTACGGCGCCCTGGCGGTGATTGAGAAGCGAAAGGCAGCCAGGCGTATTTTCGATCCGAATTTCAAGCCGGCTGTCTCTGTAGTGATCGCCGCCTATAACGAAGACAAGGTGATTGAGCGGACGGTGCGCTCCATTCTGGATAACGGGTATCCGGACCTGGAAGTGATCGTGGTGGACGACGGATCCAAGGATCGGACGCTGGAAGTGCTGGAACAAGGTTTCAGCGCCGAGCCCCGGGTGCGAATCCTGACGCAGCCGAACCGCGGGAAATCGGCGGCGCTGAACAACGGGATTCGCGAGGCGCGGAACAACATGCTGGTGGCGCTGGACGCGGACACTATTTTCCGGCGAGGCACTATCGCGGCGCTGGTGCGGCACTTCGCTGATCCGAAAGTGGGCGCCGTTTCGGGCAATGCGCGCGTGGGCAACCGGCAGAAGTGGATTACCCGGTTCCAGTCGATTGAGTACATCTGCGGATTCAACCTGGACCGGCGGGCGCTGGATCTGCTGAACGCGGTGACGGTGGTGCCGGGCGCGGTGGGGGCGTGGCGCAAGGATCTGATCGATAAAGTGGGCGGGTTCGGCGACGACACGCTTGCCGAAGATACCGATATCACGCTGGCGATTCGCCGCATGGGCCATGAGATCCGGTATGAGGAATCGGCTATCGCGTATACCGAAGCTCCGGAAACCACCCGGGCGCTGGCGAAGCAGCGATTCCGCTGGGCCTTCGGGACGCTGCAGGCGGCCTGGAAGCATCGCGATGCGACGTTCAATCCGAATTACGGCTTCCTGGGGATGCTGGCGCTGCCGAGCATCTGGATATTCCAGGTGCTGCTGGCTGCGCTGTCGCCCTTCGCCGAAGTTGCGATGATCGTGGCGCTGTTCGCGGGGAATTGGAAGATCGTAATGCTGTATTATTTCGGTCTGTTCCTGCTGGAACTTCTGACGGCGCTGCTGGCGTTCTGGCTGGAGCGCGCTAAGCCCTGGGATCTCGCGCTGCTGTTCTTCCAGCGGATCTTCTACCGGCAGTTGATGTACTACGTGCTGGGCAAGTCGATTCTGTATGCACTGCGCGGGCGCCTGGTGGGCTGGGGGAAGCTGGAGCGTACGGCGAGCGTGCAGGGGGCATGAGACCGTGGCGCGGGTGCGGCGGTTTTCCGACTATGACCCGTTTGCGTGGCTGTATCACCAGTACTGGGGACGTGAGTTCCATGCCGAGATTTTTCCGGTGCTGGACAAGCTGCTGTTGAAGCGATTACGGGCCAAGGCGGACATTCTGGATCTGTGCTGCGGAGATGGAAGGCTCGCGCATCAATTGGTTCGCAATGGTTACCGGGTAACCGGGCTGGACGGGTCCGAACGGATGCTGGCGTTTGCGAAGCGAAAAACGCCACAGGCTGAGTTTCTGCTTGCGGATGCCCGCGCGTTCCGATTGCCGGAGCGGTTCGATGCGGTGATTTCCACGTTCGACAGCCTGAATCACGTAATGCAGGCGGAGGAGCTCAAGGCCGTGTTCGCGAACGTGTTTGCGTCGCTTCGGCCAGCCGGGTACTTCGTGTTCGACTTGAATCGCGAGAAAGCTTACAAGGAACTGTGGGCTCGAACCTTCGGCATCGTGGATGCAAGAGCTGTGAGCATCGCACGGGGATCCTATAACGACGCCAAGCGGCTGGCTACCTGCGACGTTACTTTGTTCCGCAAGCGAGAGGGATGGGAGCGATCGGATTTCCGGCTGACGCAACGCTGCCATCCGCGGAGCGATGTAACGAAGGCGCTTCGCGCGGCTGGGTTCGCCTGGGAATTGCACGATGCGGCCGAAACCGGAATGCAAGGGGATATCGGCACTAGCCGGGACCTACGTGGCGCGTAAACCGTAAGGCAGGAAACACAGGGATCGGCAAGTTCGCAGGAAATATTTGCACCGGCATGAAACTTCTTGCGGGGTAGCAGAGCGCCGCCGGGTAATCGGTTCACAGTGGAGAAGTCAGGTGAAGCTGGTTACCCGGAGTCGATAGTCCAATTTTTACAATCACTTAGCTTTTCGTTTCATCGGTGCTAAAGGTAAGGTTCGAGCCAAAACCCTCCTGGCCCCAAATGTGCTTTTCAGGAGTCAGCTTGGCAACGCGATGAACCCGCCGAGCGGAAACGCAAAACGAACACAAGGAGGAGCGAATGGGACTGATTCTGTTGGTGATTCTGGTGCTTTTGCTGTTGGGAGCTCTGCCGGCTTGGCCGCACAGCCGGGGCTGGGGCTACTATCCGAGCGGGATTCTCGGGACGGTGCTGGTGATCGTAGTGATCCTGGTTTTGCTAGGGCACTTCTAGCGCGAGCTGAAGAATTTTGAGTCTATCGAAGGAGCTAGTGGAGCAGCAATGACAAGAGAAGAATACGGCACGGCCTATCAGAAGGGCTACACACTGACGGTTCGATTCCTGGTGTCCCGGGGTTTAGCCTACGACACGGCGCAGGAGACGGCGCAGGCTGCCTGGGCGAAGGGCTGGGAGCGGCTCGAGCAATTGCGGGATTCCAAGATGGTGCTGACGTGGATGAACAGCATTGCATTGAATATCCACCGGAGCTATTTGCGGCGCGAACCGATGCTGCAGACGCTGCCGGAACTTTCAACACCGCCTAAGGTCAACCTGGCGGCTATTGACGTGGTCCGGATCCTGAAGTGCTGCAAGACGAATGACCGGCTGGTGCTGCAGCGTCATTATCTGGAAGGTTACAAGGTGCAGGAGATCGCAAAAACGCACGGTTGGACAGAAACGGCAGTGCGAATCCGGCTGCTGCGGGCGCGGCGCTCGGCAGGCAAACGGTTGGGGAGACGAGTGGCGGAGCCAGCTGCTACGCCGGCTATCAACCGGCAGGCAGTGGCTTAGTCTTAGACATCGGAGCGAGGTTAATCTTATGAACATGAAAAAGAGCCTTCTGACATTGGCGCTGGCGCCGGCGGTGATGTTCGCTGGCAGCAAAGGCGACGCATCCAAGAGAATTCAGGCGTCCGCCGAGGTATTCACTGAGATCATGTCGGCTCCCGACAGAGGGATCCCGGAGCAGATCCTGGAAAAGACGCAGTGTGTCGGCATCATTCCCAACCTGAAGCGCGCGGGCTTTATCGTGGGCGCGAAATACGGCAAGGGCGTTCTGACCTGCCGCACGGGCAACGGCTGGAGCGCTCCGGCCACCATCCGGGTGGAAGGCGGCAGTTTCGGACTCCAGATCGGCGCGGGCGAGACCGATCTTGTTTTTGTGGTTATGAACAAGAGCGGCGAAGACAAACTGATGAAGGATAAGTTTACCTTCGGCGGCGACGCCTCGGCGATGGCGGGTCCGGTGGGGCGGACGGCAGAAGCGCAGACGGATGCGATGATGCATGCGGAGATCCTTTCTTATTCGCGTTCACGGGGCGTATTCGCGGGGATCACGCTGGATGGATCAACGATGCGGCCGGATAAGGAAGACAATGACGCGATCTACGGGCGCGAGATCACGCAGCGTGAGATCCTGACCGGTAATGTAGCGCCGCCGGCGGGCGCGGAGGCGTTGTATAGCGCCCTGAACCGCTATGCGCATGGCCACAGCGCCCAGCGCTAGTTTGTCTTGAATCGCAGTAGTATGAAGCATGGGCCCCTGAGTGGGGCCCCGGAATGGGGTAAGGTAAGTAATGACGCCGTGGGACACTCTTCTTCAGAGACCGCAGCCCGAGGCGGGACATTTCGTTCAGTTTTATGGGGCGGATGACTCGCTACTCACCAGGAATATAACCCTATATCTTAGTGAAGGCTTGAAGCGGGGAGAAGGCGCGCTGGTAATCGCCAGCGGCCAGCGCAACGAGGCGCTAGTAGCACATCTTCGCGACGCGGGCGCTGAGCCGGAGCGGGCGATGCGGCAGAGAAGGATTCTGTTTCTGGACGCCCAACAGACCCTGGATCGATTCATGGTGGACGGGCAACCGGACCAGCGCCGTTTTGAGCGCACGCTGGAAGCCGCAATGGCTGAGGTCGACGCGCCGGAAGACGGCGGCTTGCGCGCCTACGGTGAAATGGTCGGCGTATTGTGGCAGGCCGGGCAGTTCTCTGCGGCGATTTTGCTCGAGCAGTATTGGAACGAAGTTTTAAACCGATCGTCGTTTAATCTGTTTTGCGGGTATCCCATCGATCCTTTCGCCAAGGATTTCAATCCGGTCCACTTGGACGCACTTCTGTGCGCTCACACGCACCTGCTTCCCACACCGCCGAACAAGCTGGATGTGGATGACGCCATGGACCGGGCCATGGATGAGGTTCTTGGGTCTCACGCAGACAGCGTGCGGAAGCGGATGAAATCGGAGCACCAGCTGGCCTGGGCGGCTACGCCCAGGGCCGAGGGTATCCTATTCTGGCTCCGCAACAACTTGCCTGAACATGCGGACGCGATCATCGCGCGCGCAAGGCAACATTACCAGACTGCCTGATCATCTCAGCCGCTAAACCGCCCCGGCAACTGGTGCGCTTGACAAATTCTATAATTAAACTATTATTGAACTAATGGCTTCGAAAGCGGCAAACGCGGAACAGATCGCGCGTTATGCCGACATGTTCACGGCGCTGGGATCGGAATCCCGGCTGCGCGTGGTGCGGCTGCTGCTGGCGGCGCATCCCGGCGGCCTTACGGTGGGCGAGATTCAGGACGATCTAAATATATCCGCGTCGAACTTGTCACATCATCTGGATAAGCTGAGGAACGAAGGGCTGATCCAGTTCACGCGCGAGGGGACGTTTCTGCGATACGCGGCCCGTCTGGACGCACTCGAGGAGCTGCTGAAGTTTCTCTATGCGGAGTGCTGCACCCGCAACAAAGCGATTGAGCCTTTCAAGATAGTATCCATTCAACAAGCGTCGGGAGGATCGAAATGAGCATATCCGGAATTAAGGAAGTAGTGAAGCAGAAGTACGGCGAAGCAGCGCTCCGTGTCACCAGCGGAGGGAGTTCCTGCTGTGGCGCGTCGGCAGCGAAGGGCGCGGACCCCATCACCAGCAATCTGTATGATGCAGGGCAGATCGGATCTCTGCCGGAGGAGGCGGTGCTGGCTTCGCTGGGATGCGGCAATCCCACGGCTTTGGCGAAGCTGAATGCGGGCGAGACGGTGCTCGATCTGGGATCTGGAGGCGGCATCGACGTGCTGCTTTCCGCGCGGCGGGTGGGTCCAACCGGCAAAGCGTATGGCCTGGACATGACCGATGAGATGCTGGCACTGGCGAATGAGAACAAGCTGAAGTCCGGGATTGAAAACGTCGAATTTCTCAAAGGCGAAATTGAAAGCATTCCGCTGCCGGACAATTCGGTGGACGTGGTGATTTCCAATTGCGTGATCAATCTGTCGGCGAACAAGGATCGCGTGCTGAGGGAAGCTTTTCGGGTGCTGAAGCCAGGCGGGCGGTTCGCGGTATCGGACGTGGTGACACGCGGGGAGATGCATCCGGAGATTCGGAAGAGCGTGCTGCTATGGGTGGGCTGCGTTGCGGGCGCGCTGGAAGAGAACGAGTATCGCGGGAAGCTGGCGGCGGCTGGGTTTGAGGGCATACAGGTGGAACCGACGCGAGTGTATCGGGTTGCGGATGCGCGGGAGTTTCTAGCGGGTCAAGGGATTGATGCCGACGCAATTGCGCCCCAGGTGGACGGGAAGTTCATGAGCGCTTTTATTCGGGCCGTGAAGCCGGGCGGAGCTTGTTGCGGGACTGACTGCTGCGGGGCTGGTTAAGGTCGGACGCGGAGGCCGATTGCTAATCGGCCTGCAGGTTACTAACCTGCCCCACTAAACTGTGGGAATGCAACGCCGCCGGGTGATCTACGCGCTTCTCATTGCTCTGCTGGCGATTTCGGCCGTTTATCAAGTGGGGAGTGCGGTAGCCGTCGTGGATAATCTGCAAGAAGGGACCCACCGCGCGCGTACACCCATGGACTTTGGGTTCCGGATGCGCGTGATTTCCGGAATTGAACCCGAAACGATACAGGCCGGGATCCATTGGGGCGACACACTCAATGCCGTGGACGGCCAGCCATTCACAGGTGTAGGAGTTCTGCAGCGTGCCGTGGAGCAGGCTCATCCCGGCGATCTACTGCCAGTTGAAGTAACAAGGAAGGACGGTGCCCGGATCACGGCATCCATCCGTCTGGCTCCGCAACGCAGTGCGCCCCCGACGCTGGCCGAGTGGATGGGCACGCTGGGATTCGGTATCGCGCTGCCGGTGTTCTGTCTCTGCCTGGGATTCTGGGTGGCGGCGGTGCGTCCATCCGATCCGCTGGCGTGGCTGCTGCTCGCGCTGATGCTGAGCTTCGCGCACTTCGTGGGGTCTGGAGCATGGCATTGGCCGCTGCCTTTTTTGGCTACTGCATGGCACATACTCTGGGCGGAAGCGTGGCCGATCGGGATGCTCTTGTTTGGGATTCGATTTCCCGAGGCCTCGGGGTTCGACCGCAAGCGGCCCTGGCTGAAATGGCTGCTGGCCGGTCCCCTGATCGCCCTCGCCGTGCTGTTCGCCTGGTTCCAGCTTTTTAAGGTAATCAGCTTCGATGCGGTGACGCCGCTGCGGCCGGTCTTGCCGGCGCTTTACAACGCCCACATATTCCTGAGGATGGCCGCGATCAGCGTCTTCTTCATGACGCTCGGACACAAAGGGGGCAAGGCATCCACGCGGGACGCTCGGCGGCGGCTGGAAATGCTTTGGATAGGCGCTTGTATCAGCCTCACACCCATGTTTATCGAAGTGGTCCGCTCTCTGATCATCGGCAAGGATCCGCTTTACGGTCTTCCGGAATGGGCCGCAATCGGGATCCTGCTCGCTTTCGCGCTGTTTCCGCTGACTCTGGCGTATGTGGTGGTGGTGCAGCGCGCCATGCAAGTGCGGGGCGTGGTTCGGCAGAGCGTGAAATACGCACTGGCGCGCGGCGGGCTATGGGTAATGCGCGCGTTGATCCTGATCTTCGCGGCCGTGCAGGTGATCAATCTGATCCAGAATCCCAAGGTCCGCAAGGTGGACATGGTGCGCACGGCGGGAGCGGTGGGGCTGCTGTTCGCGATCCGGCGTAAGTACTCGGCGAAAATATCCGCCGCGCTGGATCGCCGATTTTTCCGGGAGGCTTACAGCGCGGAGCAGATTTTGAGCGAGATTGGGGACGAAGCGCGGAACTTCGTGGAGCCGGGTCCGCTGCTGGAAACGGTGACGAAGCGCATCTCCGATACGCTGCATGTTCCGCATACGGCGGTCTTGCTGAAGGCGAGCCAGGAATATTGTCCGGCGTACGGAACGGTTCGCACCGGAGATTGCTGTCTGGCGGCGGAGTCGCGGACGATCCAGTATTTGCGGTCGACAAAGCGTCCGGCATTGGTGTATTTCGACGATCCGGACTCCTGGGTCTACGAGGGAGCAACCGACGATCCGAGAAGGCTGAAGAATCTAGACGCGCAACTGCTGCTGCCGATCACGCGGAGGGACGATCTGCTGGGCGTGATGGTGCTGGGACCGAAGCTATCCGAGGAGCCATACTCGAAGACCGACATTCAACTGCTGCAGTCAGTGGCCACGCAGACCGGGCTGGCGTTGGATAACAGCCGTCTGTTGACGGCGATGGCCGCGGAAGTTGCGCAGCGGGAGCGGTTGAACCGTGAGATCGAGATCGCACGCGAAGTGCAGGAGCGCCTGTTCCCGCAGAGCTATCCGCCGGTTCCAGGGATCGAATATTGCGGCAAGTGCCGACCGGCGCTGGCGGTGGGCGGAGACTATTACGATTTTCTTCCGCTGGCCGACGGTAAGCTGGGGATTGCGATCGGGGACATTTCGGGGAAAGGGATTTCAGCGGCGCTGTTGATGTCGGGATTGCGGGCGTCGCTGCGCGGGCAGACCATGGCGGGACTGCACGACCTGGCGGGGTTGATGCATAACGTCAACCTGCTGGTGTTCGAGGCGTCGTCGGCGAATCGCTATGCCACCTTCTTTTACGGCGAATACGATCCGGTTACACGCAGGCTGATCTATGTAAACGCCGGTCACAATGCACCGATGGTCCTGCGCGGGGAAGTGATCCGGCTCGACGCGGGTGGTCCGGTGGTGGGGCTGCTCAAAGGGGCTGGGTATGAGCAAGGCGTTTGCCAGCTGGAGCCCGGTGACGTGCTGGTGGGATTCACGGACGGGATCAGCGAAGCCATGACGGCGGACGATGAAGAGTGGGAAGAAGAGCGGATGCTGGCGGCGCTGGACGCTTGCAAGCACCGGAGCGCGGCGGAGATGATCGACAGCGTGATGGCTGCGGCGGACGCGTTCACGGCGGGCGCGCCGCAGCATGACGATATGACGCTGGTGGTTGTGAAGATCAGCTGACCGCTAGAAGTGGATCCTCAAACCGAACTCCATATTGCGCGGCGTATTGGCCTGCGTCGTGATTTTCCCAAAGTTGGTCGGGCTGGTAAGACTCAGGCTGGGCGTTCCAGGCTGGAAATGATTCAGCAGGTTGGTGAACTGGAAAATCAGGGTGGCGCCGACGCGTTCGCGAAAGAGGTTGATGTCCTTGGCGACGGTTGCGTCAAGATTCCAGGTGGGCAGATTGCGCAGATTGTAATAGCCGCCGCAACTGGTATCGGAACCGAGGATACACCGGCGGAATTCAGTGAGCACGGTGGCAGGATCGCTGAACATGTTCAGGCCGGTGGGATTATTAGTGCCCACCCCGTTCGATCCGCTCACGTTCTGGTGGGAGGAGTTGCCGCCGGTGAAATGGGATGCGCCCACGGCATTCTCGGTGGTGGAACTGAAACTGGAGCCCGCCGAAACCTCGCCGAAGGCCTGGCAGCCGGTGCAGCTACCCTCGCTGTAGGTAACGGAGGTCCCGACGCCGCTTTGAGCGGTGAAGAGGGGTGAGATGGTCCATCCGCCGAGGATATGACCCATCACGCCGTGCTGGCCCTTGAAGTACGGCGGCTGGTAATACATGGCCAGATTGTAAATGAACCGGATGTCGAAATTATTCGGCCCGTAATTGGCGCCGAGGTTCCAGATGTCGAGAGCTGTGTTGGAGCTATTCGCCTGTCCCAGCGTTCCGGTGCCAAGCGCGCGGCCCCAGGTGAAGTTGGAGACAGCCGTGAGGCCATGGAAATCGCGCGCGCGAAAAGTGACGAACAGCGCGTTATAGTTTCCGAATCCCAGGCTGGTAGTGGTGGCAATGGCGGTGGCCTGGCCGGAGCCTCCGTTGATGGGGGAACTGATCATGGTGCGGCCCAGCACCCATGAGGGCGCTCGATTCATCGCTGCCCACAGGTCCGAGACCGCGGTGTTGCGGATACTCGAAGTGCTCTTGGATGCTACCGCAGTTGTGCAATTGGAGTAGCCCGAGCAGTAGGCCGATCCCGCCCCGCCGAGCGCGGTTTCAAAGAAGGGTTGTGCGGGGAGGTTGGCGCTGGCGCTCACGGCCCCGGTGGCCGGAACGGCAGCGTAAAGAGCGGCAAAGGCCTGGGCGAAACTCTGGCCGCCGAGCGTGGTCATGTAGGGAACGGCGTCCAGGTTAATTTCCTGGAACTCATTCTTGATGATGCGTCCGATGTAGCCGACTTCCAGCGTCATCTTGGACGAAAGCTCGCGCTGCAGAGTGAAGCTGAAGTTGTCGGTGCGCTCGGGCCGGTATTTCGGATCGAGCACGTTGACGTCGGTGGAAGGAGCATTACCGCCTACGCCTGGAAAGAAGGGCTGAGGCAGCGTCTGCGAGGCCGCCGGGAGGGGCGCCGAGAGGCCGTCGGTGCCGATGCGGAACGCATTGCTGGGATCGACGTTATTCGAACCCAGGCATTGCCCGCTCCGGCTGGCGCCCGAACAACTGACTGACTGCAATAATCCGGGGCCAAGCAAGGGAACCAGAACCAAATTGACGCCGTTCAGCCGTCCGAATATACGGCCGTAGCCGCCGCGAATGACGGTCTTGCCGTCGCCCAGGATATGGCCGAGAATACCGTCGCTGAAGCGGGGATTCCAGGCCGCCGCGACACGCGGGCTGACGCCGCCGTAGAAAGGATCGTAGGGGTACTTGATGCCGTTCGAGCCGACGTGGTTGACCGTGGCGAAACCCAGGTTCGGCTGATAGACTTGTCCGGCGAGTGCGGCTTTCTTGCGCGCTGCCAGGTAATCCGCCGTGCTGAAGATATTGCCATCGGGACCCACCACCTCTACCTGTTTGCCATTCTTCTCGTAAGGCGGCATTTCGAGGGTGTATGAGATTCCGTAAGTCAGGGTGAAGGTGGGCTTCACGTGCCAGGTATCGCTGAAATACACGTTGTAAGTGGGAATCAGGCTCTGGTCGAATGCAGAGCTGCCGATTGGCTGCAGAGTGAGATCCTTACCAGCGCGGGTGTAAGCCACCTGCGGCTGGTTGACCAGTCCCAGCACTTCCGAATAGAGATTCTGGTAGGCGGAGAACTGGCTGCTGGGCACCGTGGACGGAATGTACGGCGAATTGGTGAAGTTAATTCCTGCACTCCCAATCTGGTACACGATCTGGTTGTTGACGCCGGCGCCGTTATCCGTGCGGCTGTGGTAATCGTAATTGCGCTGGTACAAGCCGCCGAACTGGAACAGGTGCGTGCCCTTGATCATGCTGACGTCATCCCGGAAAAGCTTGTCCTGGCCATCCCAGAACCGTTGCCGCACGCTCTGTGTATTGATGTTGTATGGGATGAGAATGTTAGCCGCGGTGCTGCTTTCCGCGATGGAGTTGGTTGCGCCGCTGGCGATCTCGACCGCGCCGCCCAGTCCGGGGAGCTGCGGAGGAGCGTTGGCGCTGCCCCACTGCCAGAAGTTGCGAGTGTAGTTGAAGACGAAGTTATTGGTGGTGGTGGGATTGATGGTGGTCGTAAGGCCGGCTACAAAAAATCCGGGAACCTGATCGCGCGGGGCCACGGCGGCCGGCTGTCCCAGTTTGTCGCCGGGGAGCACGCCGCCAATATCCACCTGGTTAGTGGTCAAGCTGACCAGCCGCAGAAAGCGGTAGCTGCTCATGAAGCGCCATTTGTCGCCGAAGTCGTGATCGATTCTGCCGACGTAGGAATCGGAGGTGAGCGGCGCGCGGACGGTGGAGAGAAAGCCCTGGACATTGAACCGGTCGGCGCCGTTGCTTTGGTAGATGGGGTCGTTCGGCAGGGGCATTTGCGTATTGAAGATTTTTGAGACGATCGGGTTGATTCCGATGCCTCGCGGGTCGCAGTTTTGCCCGCCGCATTGCGCCGGTTGATAGATGGTGCCGTCGGGTCCGGTTACCGCGAAGGGGTTCAAGTTGTAGGGCCGGTACACGCCCGAGCTGTCCGGGACCTGAATCACTCCCAGACGCATCAGGGCTGAGGGCACGGGCCGTTCGTAAGTCGAGACGTTCGGGAAGCGGAGGCCTTCGTAGTTGAAGAAGAAGTAGGTCTTGCCGCCGAGGAAGCGGGGCCCGATGGGACCACCGAGAGTAGCGCCGAAGCGGTCGCGGTGATTGGAAGGCAGCGGAGTGTAGGGAGTACCGGCGAGAGCGGATGGCGTATGGTTATTCACCCAGGTATTGGCGGCGCCGATGTTGGTGGCGAAGTAATACCCGTATCCGGAGCCATGCCATTGGTTGGTGCCGCGCTTGGTCACCATCTGGACTTCGCCACCGATGGAGCTATTGAAGTCGGCCGTCTGGTTGAAGGTGGTGACTCTGAACTCCTCAATGCTCTCTACCGGGGTCGGCAGCACGCCCGAGGGGTTGCCGTTGGTTTGGGTGCCGCCCTGGCCGGTGAAGTTCGTGACGTAGCTGGTATTATTGCCGGCCATGTCATCGCTGTTGTTCCCGCCGTCCAGTGTGAAAGTGTTCTGATCCGCATACGCGCCGGCAGTGAAGCCGCCGGGAGTGACACCGGGCTGAAGAACCATCAGCGTGGAGACATCGCGCCCCATGTTGGGAAGCACCATCAGCGCTTCACTGGTGAGCGTGGTGCCTACAGCTGCGTTGGTGGTCTGGAGTTCGGCGGCGGCGGTGACTTTCACTTCCACCGTGGTGGATGTAGAGCCCACCTGCAGGGTGAAATTCAAAGTTAGAGTGGAACCTACGTCCACTTTCTGTCCTTGGACGCGAGCCTGCGCGAAGCCGGGATGGTTGATGGTGACGTTGTAAGAGCCGGGCTGGACGTTCACGAGAATATATCGACCCGCTTCATTGCTGGTGGTGGTCAGGGTGACGTTGGTGCTGGGGTCAGCCATTTTGATCTCGGCGCCGGCCACGATCGCATTCTGCTGGTCCGTCACTTGGCCGGAGACGGTGCCGGTGGAGGTTGTTTGCCCCCAGGCCAGCGTGGTGCTAAGTGAAAGCAGCAGCACCATCAACCAAACGGAAACAGAAGAAACACTTGTAGCCGCGAGCCGGTAGCCCGAATTCATGTCATTCCCCTCCCTGAACTATCAATGGCTGACAATCTGCCCCCAACGGCGGAGTCGGCACAGAATGTATTGTGGGGAATTTTATTCCTCGCGAACGGCCTTGTCAAGGAAATAATGGCAATCCAGGCGCTGGACGCCCGCATCTCTAAGAGCATATGGACTTGAAGCTCGATAACAAAACGGCGCTGGTGACCGGATCCACCGGGGGAATCGGGTTGGCAATTGCGAAGGGGCTGGCGGCCGAAGGCGCGCGGGTGTACATCAATGGACGAACCGAAGCTCGGGTTCTGCAAGCGATGGAGCTGATTCGGAGGGAGCATCCGAACGCGCGTTTGGAGGGCCTCGCGGCGGATCTGGCTACCGTCGAGGGCGTGGAAACAGCGACAGTACGCATCGTCGAGCTCGACATTCTGGTGAATAATCTCGGGGTATACGCGGTGAAGGCGTTCGAGGAGATTACAGATCAGGACTGGCTGGCAATGATTGAGACAAACTTCCTGAGCGGCGTGCGGCTGAGCCGGCACTGGCTTCCCCGGATGAAGGCCGCGGGCTGGGGAAGGATCATTTTCGTATCGAGTGAATCTGCGGTGCAGATTCCCAAGGAGATGATTCACTATGGAGTGACCAAGACCATGCAAGTGTCGCTGGCGCGCGGACTGGCGGAGACCACGGCGGGAACGGCGGTTACGGTGAACTCGATTCTGCCCGGACCTACATTGTCCGAGGGACTGGCGGATTTTGTGGAGGGCGCCGCGAAGCAGCAAGGCGTTACGGCGGATCAGGTGGAGAAGGATTTCTTCCGGAGCGTGCGGCCTTCGTCGCTGCTGCGGCGGTTCGAGAGCACCGATGAAGTCGCGGCGGCAGCCGTGTTTCTGGCGAGTCCGCTGTCGTCGGGGACCAATGGCGCCGCGTTGCGGGTGGAAGGCGGAGTGGTGCGAGGTATTTTGTAGGGCGGGCGCCTGCCCTGCAGGATACTGGTAATCATGATTGAGTATTCGGATGCAGCACCGGAAGTCCGGGCGGTTTACGACGATATTATGGCGACGCGGCGCACGGACTGGATCAATAACTTCTGGAAGGCGCTGGCGCACGATCCGGCGACGCTGCGGCGGACCTGAGCGCCACCAATCAGTGCGGATACTGCATTGCATCGCATACAGTGGCGGCGCGCAAGGCGGGGATGACCGATGCGATGTTCGCCGAGGTGATGGCAGTGGTCGGAATGGCGAATGAGACCAACCGGCTGGCTAGCGGTTATCAAGTTGCGATTGACGAGCGGTTTCTAAGCGGCGCTTAGGTGGACGCCGGGCTTTGGTGGACGCCGGGCTTTGGTGGCTTGTTCGAAGCCGTACGCGAGCTTGAGGAGGGTTCCCTCGCTCCATGCGGGGCCGAAGAAAGACAGGCCTACGGGAAGGCCCTGAACGAAGCCCGCGGGTACGGTGATGTGAGGGTAACCGGCCACGGCGGCGGGCGTGGAGCAGCCGCCGGTGTCATGATCGCCGTTGATCCAGTCAATGACCCACGCCGGCCCAGCGGTGGGACCGACGATGGCGTCGAGCTTGTGTTTCGCGACGATGGCGTCAATCCCTTCGGTGCGCGAGAGGCGGCGGAGCTTTTCGGCCAGATCGATATAAGTCTTGTCAGTGAGCGGACCTTTGGCCTCGGCTTTGATCAGGATTTCTTGTTCGAAGTGGGGCATCTCGTCGGCGCGATGTTTTTCATTGAACGCGATCAGCTCGGCCAGGGAGTGGACGGGGTTGTCCGGGCGCGAGGCGAAGTACTTGTTCAGATCGGTCTTGAACTCCCAGAGCAGCAGCTCGAATTCGGGGTCGCTGAACTGCCCATGCGTGGGGATGTCGGCCGGGTCAATGACCTCAGCGCCCTGACGCTTGAGCTCGGCGAGGCAATTCTCCATCACGCGATCCGTATCGGCGGTGATGCCGAAGAATTTGCGGGCGACACCGATGCGCGCGCCGCGGAGACCGTTGGGATCGAGGAACTTTGTGTAATCGGTGTCGCCTTTTTCCGCGAGGATCGAGAGCAGAACAGCGGCGTCGCGGACGGTGCGGGTCATGGGTCCGGCGGTGTCCTGCGTGTGAGAAATGGGGACGATACCGGCGCCGCTGATCAATCCGACGGTGGGCTTGATGCCCACCAGTCCGTTCATGGAGGACGGGCATACGACGGAGCCGTCGGTTTCGGTGCCGATTCCGATGGCGCACAAATTCGCGGAGACAGCTGCGCCGGTTCCGGAGCTGGAGCCGCAAGGATTGCGATCGAGCGCGTACGGATTGCGAGTCTGGCCGCCGCGGCCGCTCCAGCCGCTGGTGGAATGAGTGGATCGGAAGTTAGCCCACTCGCTGAGATTGGTCTTGCCCAGCAGGACGGCGCCGGCCTTGCGCAGACGCTCTACCAAGCCCGCATCGCGCGCGGGTTTCGATCCCAGCAGGGCGAGAGAACCGGCGGTGGTCTGCATACGGTCGGCGGTATCGATGTTGTCCTTGATGAGAATGGGGATGCCGTGCAGAGGGCCGCGCGGCGGCTCGCGATCGAGCGCGGAGGCGATGTTCAGGGCGTCGGGATTGATTTCAATCACGGAACGAAGCTGTTTGTCGAGAGTCGCGATCCGAGAGAGATAAATCTTCGTAAGGGAATGCGCGGTAAGTTGCTTGCTCGCCAAGCCCTGGCGCAGTGAGTCGATAGTGGCTTCTTCAACGGGAAAGGTGGCTGGCGCGGCTGAGGCCAGCGCGGCGGCAGCGGACATACTGCCGGCGAGGAAGGTTCGTCGGTCCATGAAGTTGATTGTATATTGGGAGACAACCATGGCAATACCGGACGGAAAGTTGACGCAGCCGGAACGCGAGTACGCAATCGAGCGTTTGAATAGCAGCCGGGGGGTATTTCTGGACGCGCTGGCGGGTGTTTCGAAAACGCAGGCTGTGTTTCACGCTGAGGATCGCTGGTCGGTGCTCGAATACGCCGAGCATGTGGCCGTAAGCGAAGGAGCGCTGATGGATCTGGTGAAGAGACTGCTGGCCGCGCCGGCGCAGCCGGAGTTGATGGAGAAAGCCGCTGCGATGGATGAGAGGATGCGGAAACCGGGGCGCTCGCTGCCTCGCGGAGTGAATCAGGCGCCGGAGCACATGCGGCCGCAAGCGCGCTTCGGCAGCATTGAAGAAGCGGTGGCGCACTTCGAGCAGGGCCGCGCGCGCACTCTGCGGTACGCCGAAGAAACGCAGGATCCGCTGCGTCTGCATTTCGCCCCGCATCCGATTTTTGGACCGATGGACGGATACCAGTGGATGCTGGCCAACGCGGTTCACTCCGAGACTCATTCACGGCACATCGGCGAGTTGAAGGCGCATCCGGAGTTTCCATCCGAGTGAAGAAACTGCTGGCCGCGCTAGTGTGCGCAGGCGCGCTGAATCTCGCGCTGGCCGCGCTGGGGCTGACGGCGCGCAGTCCATACAAACCGATGCTGTGGCTGGAGGGCGCGATGGTCGTGCTCTTTCTGGCCGTCAAGGGACCCGTGGAAGACCGGCTTGAAGACGCCGGCGGTATCTGGTTTGCGGCGCTGCTCGCGGTTGCTATCGCGGCGGCATACGGACAGAGTTTTTTCGTAAACTTCCAGCATCACGACTGGACCCATCGCCACATCAGCGCGTCGCTCACCAGCGCGACGGCTTTCGCCCATTTGTTCACCACGCGGCAGGCCGATGGTATGTACCGTCCGTTGGGATTCGTATCGTACTGGGTGGATTACCTCATCTTCGGCCCGAAGTTGTGGGGTTATCACATCCAGAGCGTTCTGTTGCACGCAGTGACTGCGTTGTTGCTGGCGAAGGTCGGAATCCGGCTCGGATTCACTCGCGGAACGGCATGGACCGCCGCGGCCCTGTTCGGCCTGGGAGCGATTGAATTTGAAGCGGTGCTGTGGCCCGCTGCCCGGTTCGATCTGCTGGCGGCATGCTTCGTCATGCTGGCACTGCTGTGTTTCTTGAACTATTGGGACACAGGACGATCCGGCTGGCTCGCCGCGACGCTAGCTGCCTTCACTGCCGCGGTGCTGAACAAGGAAACGGGATACGCATTCGTCTTGATCGCGGCCGCGCTGCTGTTTACTCATCGGATGTGGGGGCGCGAGCGGATGCGGGCGACCTTGCTTAAGGTGTCGCTCACGGTTCTGACAGCAGGATTGATTGCCGTACGATATTGCGTTTACGGCGATCTGGGCGGATATGCGACGGTGGATCTGGCAATCACGTGGAAGTCAGTCTACTCGCTGCTGGTGAATGCGCTGACTCTGTCTATGTTCGGGATCAATACCAGCGTGGATGGATCATTGATCGAGTGCGGCATCCTCATTGCGTTCGCCGCGGTGATGACGGCGGCTGCGGTGCTGTACCGCGGCGGGCAGCGCGGACGCATGCTCGCGCTGGCACTGTTGTGCGTGCTCAGCGCGGCGCCGGCGGTGAACGTGATCGGCTGGATCAGGCCGTCATTACTGCATAGCCGGCATGTCTATCTGGCTGGGTTGTGGATGAGCCTGCTGGTGGCCGCGGCGCTGGCGCAATGCGGGAAACGACGGCTGGTCACCTGCGCGTGGATCGCCGTGAATATCGCGGCGCTGAATTACAACTTGTGGGTGCAGCGCGACATGTTCCAGCGGGCGGAGAGCATCGCGGAGAGAGTGGCTTGGGATTGGGAGCGCGAGGGCCATCCAGCAGTGATCCAGGTAACGGGAGCTCCCGACGATGCGAACGGCGTGTTCTATTTTGGCGACGAACTGCGCCGGCGAATTGAGGAGCAGACGGCGGGCGCGAAGGTTCCGGGACTGCGGCCGTTGTCGTATGCGTGGGATGAGCGCCAGCGGACGCTGGTCCGGCGCTAGATACCTTGAATTACCTGGAGCAGAGCTTTCAGCGATGTTGAGGTAGCGAAAACTTTTCCTTTCGGGCTGCGCCAATGTGTTTCGAGCGTGAATGTTTCCTGGTAGCCGTCCTTGCGGAGGGCGCGGATCTGGCCGAGGTTATCGAATTCGCCCTCTCCCACGGCGGTCCACTCCATTTTGCCGCTGGGAAGATGGCGGAAGTCGCGCAGGTGTACGTGGAAGATGCGCGCCGGATCGAGTAAACGATAGCCGTCGGGGAATGGGCGCTCGCCAGAAGCGGCGGCGTTGTTGGGATCCCAGGTGAGCCCAAGATTGTCTTCCTTGACGTTCTTGAGAAGCTCGGCCGCCTGCGCGCCGGTGGCCACATAGCTGCCGCCGACGTTTTCGAGTGCGAGACGAAGCCCGGCTTTGCGCGCCCGCTGCGCGGCCTCGCGGACCAGTTCGTAAATCCGCGCGTAGTCTTTTTTCTCTCCGGGCTGGTTGGTGGTGAATGCGAACACGCGGATCTTGCCGGTTCCGAAGGTCTTGGCCCGTTCGATGGATGCATCCAAGAGCGCCCATTGTTCGTCGAGAGCCTTGTGATCCGGCGGCAGGGGAACCTTGAAGAACGCCGTGCCTTCGATGGAGACGTGAATGCCGTACTCGTCGCAGATCTTGCGTGCTTCGCGGATTTTGTCGAGCGGCTGCGCTGTGTTGTACTTGCCCCAGATGGACCGGATCTCGGCGTATTTTAGGCCGAAGCTTTTCAGAAATCGGACAGCGGTGAGTAAGTCTTCGTCGATTTCGTCAGTGGTGACGCCTAGCTTGATGTCGGAGAGGGGGGCTGCGGCAAGCGGCGCAAGGGCGGCGGCAATCAGAAGCTCGCGGCGAGTGAGGGGGGGCATGAGAGGAGTATAGCTTTGGGTGGACTGATCGCGGGCAGCGACATAAGCGAGCGGGGGGTCGCTTGCGGGCCAGGGGGCCCGCCCCACCACGTTAATGGATCAGGGCGCGGATCGCGAAGGGGGTGGCGATTAAGGGGTCGTCTTCCTTGACGAGATTCTCGCTGTTTGACCAGCTGCCGTCGGGGCGTTGTGTTTTTAGCAATCCGGCCGATACGGACGAGCCTGGGTCTTTCCGCAGGGATCGAAAGGCTTGGGTGCTGGATGCAGCGTAGTAGAACGCCAAGCCGCGGGGCCAGCGCTGGTACGCTTCGCCTATGAAGCCGGGGACATCCATATCGCGATGATGATCGGTTAGCCAGCGGGCGGCGGCGCGAACGCGAACGTCGGAGAGCGAGCTTCCGAGCGCCAGGAGCGCAAGGACGCCGTCCGCGGTGGTGGTGCCGTAGCTTCGGAAGTGAGTGCCATCGTGGCCGGCCTTGTTAGTGTCAAACTCGGTGGTTGAAAAGAAGAAGCCGCCATCGGCGCGATCGGGATTCGACGGATCGAAGTTCTGGCAGCGCTCGACGAAGACGCGGGCGCGTTCGAATACAGGATCGGATGCGGGCACGCCGGCGGCACGCAGGGCATCGATCACATAGCGCGTCATCGACAAGTCGACGTGGCCCGTATCGGGCGGAGTGCGCGGCGAGCCTCCCATACCCCACGCCCCATAAGCGGGATCGGCACGCTTCCATCCGTTCTGTTCGGCGAACTGCTGCTTGCGCAGACTCTCCACCATGGGTCCTGGGTCGCGATGGGCCATAACCAGCGCGCTGATCGATAGCGCGGTGGAATAATTCGGGTAATCGGGAATGTCGGGATCCATCATGCCGGCCGTGCCGTCGGGCTTGGTGTTGTGTTTGATGAAAGCGACGGCGCGCTCCACTTGCGCCGCGGGCAGAGGGTGATCGCTCACCGGTACCTGAAGAAGGGCTATCAGCACGAAAGGTGTGAGCGATTGTCCGGACCGCAGCAGTCCGTACGTGTGGCTGTGCCATCCGCCGTCGTCCGCCTGCTGCTTCCACAAGTATTCGGCGGCTCGCCCCACCGGGGACGATGGCCGAGTATGGAAACAGCTTGCTTGCGTGAGCAGCAGGAAGACCGCGGCGGCGGATCTGAGCATCAATTCTTCTTCGAGCGGGTGTCGGCTACAACTACATCACGATCCGCCACCAGAAGCAACATGGCCGCGCTGGTTACCGCCACGCGGCCGGTGATGCAGTGGTGTCCCGCCCAGGTGCCGTCCTCGTTCTGGAGCTTGAGCACCTTCGCCTGCATGCCGCTGTTCCATTTTTCCCATTCGGGTCCACCGGCGCGATGCAAGCTGTCGCTGATATTCAGATACGAGAAGAACTCCTCGCCGCCGATGGATCCGAATCCATTCACGAACTGCGCGTTGGAGAGCTCCTTGGTAATGCCGTCGATCTGTTTGGCGTTCTTGGCGCGATCCTTGTCGGTGCGAGTGAGCTGTTCCAGCTCCTGGGCCCCCTTGTAGAGCGACACCCCAGCGGATGCGGGCGCCGCGGCCGCGTAGCCTCCGCCGACGCCCCCTCCGACGCCGGTATTCTTGCCGGAGTTCACTGTGTACATTTCGATCCGGTCCATGGCTTGCGCCGAGACGGCCACTCCCTTGCTCTTAGCGTCATACAAACTTCGGGAGGCCATGGATGTTCCCAGAATCGGCGCCCAGCCGCCGGCGACATTCCAGCTTCCGTCCTTCAACTGATTCTTCTCAATCTTGGCGACGCACTTTTGCAGATTCTGTCGCACGCGCGCGTTAGCCTGGGCGCTGCCCATATTGCCATCCAGTTCGGCGAGCAGTTTGGAGGTCAGGAATGTGTCGATGTATGGTCCGAGCTTCCGCTGGATTTGGGTGCCGTTGACGGTGGTGACCGTTAAACCCTCGCCGGGACTTTGCTCGACGTGGCGTTCGATGAAATCGATGGCGCGCCGCAAGGATTCCTGATACTCGCCGCTGGTAGGAGTGTTGCCCGCATGCAAGAGCGCGCTGGCGGCTACCGCCGTATTCGCGACATCATTGCCGCTCGATTCCAGGCGCTCGCCCTGGCGGACGTAGGATGTCTCTCCCCCGTCCTGTCCCCAGCCGCCGTCTTTGCCCTGAACGGAGACGAGCCATTTCACGCCCTTCTGCACCGACGCTGAGATCGCATCGTTGGCGCGAGGGGAGGCAGGTCCGGAAAATGCTTTCGGAGTTTGGACTCCGAGCAATACGGCAGCCGCGGCGGCTGCGTAGATGCTGACGCTTAGTTGTTTCATGGTGGACTCCTTCTGGGCCGTGAGGCCGCGGCAAACTCAATGAATACCCGGCCTTGCAGGTTGCTGGCCGGAGCTGCTCACTACACGAATGCCGTGGGAAAGGGAATCCTTTCAGTGAAGGATTGATACAGGTGTGCGCTACCAGATGCGGCAGGCCTTTGGCCGGACCATGGGCTGGCCGGGTTTGCAAGCGAATGCCTCAGCGAACTGCGGCAAGTTCGACACCACGCCGTTGATGCGGAATTCACCGGGGGAATGCGGGTTTACGGCGGCATTCAGGCGCTTGTTTTCGGGACGCTCATCCCCGCAAGCCCACTGCGCCATGCCGATCCAGAAGCGCTGGCCGGGCGTGAAGCCGCCGACGGGCTGCAGTTTCTGGTCCTTGGTTGCATTTTTCCAGGCGATATACGCCAGCAGGGTGCCTCCGAGATCGGCCACGTCTTCGCCCAGCGTCAGCTTGCCGTTAATCTTGATGTCGTCGACGATGGTGTACTGCGAATACTGATCCGATACGCATTTGGCGCGCTCTTCGAACGCCTTGCCGTCCTCGGAGGTCCACCAGTCCTTGAGATTGCCCTGGGCGTCGAACTGGCGGCCTTCATCGTCGAAGCCGTGGGTGAGCTCGTGCCCGATGGTGGCGCCGGTGTTGCCGTAATTGGGCGCGTCATCGAGTTTGAAATCGAACAGCGGAGGCTGCAGCACGCCGGCGGGGAAGTTGATGTCGTTCAGCTGCGGATTGTAGTAGGCGTTAACGGTGGGCGGCGTCATGCCCCATTCGCCCCGGTCCACCGGCTTGCCGATCTTTGCCAGATCGCGGCGCGATTCGAACTCGGTGGCGCGGATCACGTTGCCCAGATAATCGGTGCGCTCGATGCGGACCGTCCGATAATCGCGCCAGCGGTCAGGGTAGCCGATCTTGTTCACCATGCCATGCAGCTTTTCGAGCGCCTTTTCCTTGGTTGCGGGGCTCATCCACGAGAGGGTCTTGATCTCGGATTCCATGGCAGCCTCAATCTGCTTTGTCATGTCGAGAGTGCGCTTCTTGACGTGAGGCCCGAAAGTTTTCGCGACAAACACCTGCCCCAAAGCTTCACCCAGATTATGGTCAACGGATCGGACGCAGCGTTTCCAGCGCGGCTGGTTCTCGGGTGTGCCGCGCAAGGTGCGGCCGTAAAAATCGAAGCTCTCATCGACGAAGCTCTTGGAGAGACTGGATGCAGCCAGGTTCGTCAGATGCCAGCGCAGATACGTTTTCCAGTTCGCGAGGCTCACCGTTTTCAGCCCCACCTCCACGGCTTTGAAGAACTCGGGTTCAGTGACGTTGAGCGTCTGAAGCCGGGGGACTCCGGACGCCGTCAGGTACACGGTCCAATTGAACGAGGGCGTCAACTCCTGCACCTGGGCGCGGGTCAACTTGTGATAAAGCTTGTAGGGATCGCGGCGGTCGACGCGCGTGAGCGACGCCTTGGCGAGCGCGGTTTCTATATCCATCACCGTATGCGCGTTGGCTTCAGCCGCTTGCGCCGAATCGCCCAGCAGCACGAACATCTTGCGCACGTGGTCCAAATACTTGCGGCGGATCTCTTCGGACTTGGCGTCGGTCTTGACGTAATAATCGCGATCGGGGAGTCCCAGGCCGCCTGCGTCCGCGAAGCCGATGACGCTGGTGGAATCTGCGAAATCCTGGTTGGAGCCGAAGCCGAAGAGCAGGCTGCCCCCCTGAGTGGCCAGATGCTCACGGGCCAGCAACGCGGGCAGATCCTTCACGGAGCGGAGCGTGGCGATCTCGCGCAGCCACGGATCCAGCGGCTTGGCGCCCAGCTTTTCGACGGCAGCCTCATCCATGCACGCCGCGAAATAATCGCCGATCTGGCGCTCCACGGAGCTGTGCGAGAGCGCCGGCTTCGCCGCCTGCTCCAGGATTCCCCAGAGGAAACGCTGGTTCTCATCGCCGAGCTTCGCGTAGACATCCCAGGACGACTGGTCGGGGGGCATGGGGTTGTTCTTGATCCACGATCCGCACGCGTATTTATAGAAATCAACGCACGGATTCACCGAGCGATCCATCGCCGCGGGATCCAGGCTGGGCGTACGGGAACGTGGTGAGCGGCGTATCCTGCGCGGCGGCGAGGACCGGAATCAGCAGAAGAAGGCGCAGTTTCATTGGTGTACCCGAAGTATACAATTTGAAAGAGGAGCACAGGAATGCCAGTCAATCCCGTACCCAACGGTTTCCATGCCATTACGCCGCACTTAACTGTGCGCGGCGCGGCCAAGGCCATTGAATTTTACAAGCAAGCGTTTGGCGCTCAGTCGCTTGGCGCGATGCCCGCCCCCCATAGCGACAAACTTATGCATGCGACGATAAAGATCGGCGATTCCATGATTATGCTCGCCGACGATTTTCCCGAATGGGGGTCGCACTTGCCGCAGGACCCGACGGCGACATCGCCGGTGATGATTCACATTTATACCGCTGACACCGACGGAATGTTCCAGCGCGCGGTGGCCGCTGGGGCAACCGCCGTTATGCCGCCAGTGGACATGTTCTGGGGCGACCGGTATGCGCAGCTGAAAGATCCGTTCGGCCATCGCTGGTCGATTGGAACGCACGTGAAGGATCTCTCGCCGGAAGAAATGGAAGCCGGCGCCAAGCAGGCCATGCCGGCGAACCACTAATTTACTTTTTCTTGAGCCAGTCCGGAAATAGCAGCGCTTTCACTTCCGGCTTCTCCAGATCACCTTTGGTAATGATTCGCGCCGGCAGATCCATGCGATGCAAAGGCGTTCCCCCCTTCAGCTTTTCCGCCAGGGACTTGACGGCCTCATAGCCGATCCGGAACGGATCCTGCACCAGCATCACGTCGATGGTGCCGTTCTTCAGCGCCTCCACATGGGCGTCACTGAAATCGAAAGTGATCAGCTTCAGCTTTCCCGATAAGCCGCGGCTCTGAATGGCCTGAATGGTGCCGAGGGAACTCGGCTCGCTGGTGGCGAAGATACCGGCCAGATCGGGAACGGCGGTAAGGATATTTTCAGCAGCATTGCGCGACCGCGCGGGATCCGCCATGCCGTACTGCCGCGCGGCGATGGTGATGCCGGGAAATTCCTTGTGCATGGTTTCCTCGAAACATTGCTCGCGCAGCAGCGTGGACGTGCCGCCGGGCTTGTGCATTACCATGCCGACTTTTCCCTTGCCGCCGATCAACGCGGCCAGCTGCCGCGCGGCGGTGCAACCGGCGCCATAGTTGTCGGTGGCCACGAAGGTGACGTAATCCTCCACGTTCACTCCGGAATCGAAGACGCTTACGGGGATGCCGGCTTGAATCGCACGCTCCACCGAGCCGGCGAGTGCGCGTTCATCGGTTGCGGAAATGGCCAGCGCGTCGACATGGCGCGCCACAAATGCGTCCACAATCTGAATCTGGCGAGTGAAGTCGGTTTCTTCGCTGGGACCGTTCCAGATGACGTTCACGTTGAAATCGCGCGCCGCCTGGTCAACACCGGCATGCACCGACACGAAAAAAAGATGCGACGTGGACTTGGGAACCACGCCGATCACTTTCTGGGGCGAACGGCGGCACGCCGTTCCCATAATCAGGACCGCGGCGATGAGCAGACTCCAGCGGACAGCCATGGAAGCGGGTTACTTAGCGACCGCCATGGTTACGGTGTTGCTCTGCTGGCCCGCGGCGGTGACGAACACAGGCGTATTCGGATCCGCCGACAGCCCGTTGGGTACGATTGCATTTACCTGGTACAAACCGGCCGAACCGGGTGTCAGACCGCCGAACAGGACCGTCGCCGGTTTCCCGCCGATAGTCGCCGTTACCGGATTGACTGCGTTCAAGAGCTTGTCAAGGGGCGCAGCCATGCCGGCGGTTATGGGCGAATCGAGCGCGCCCAGACCGGCGCAATAGATCACCACGACGTCGCCGCTGTGGACGGGATTGCCCGCGGTGACCAGCATATTTTGAGCGTTCGTGATGGCGCCAGGACCTTTGCCACTCGAGTTGGTAGTGAAGATAGCCGGTTGGGCGGGGGCAATGTTCACCCGCTCCGGAGTAGAGAGGCTGCTGCCTTGCTGAATCACCAGCTGCTGGCTGGTATTCACCGGCACATCATAGGGAACCACGGCGATCACCACGTCGTCGCGGGTGTAGTACATCGCGAGCGGGCGGCCGCCCAGGAAAACCTGGGTGCTGCCAAGTTTGGGAAGAAACGGCAGCGTGGGAGCCACATTGGTGCCCAAGCTTAGATTCGATCCGAAGATGGCGGCGAAGCTGCCGGGCGCCAGCGGCTGATTTCCTGCAAAGCTGGCCGCGCTAACAGCGCCTCCCGAGGAGACTACCGGCACCGTTGGATTCGCCAGTGATGCGCCGCCGATCTGCAGCGTGCCCTGAATGGCCGGCGCCGTTTCCTGCGCTGCTATGGTGACGGTAACTTGGGGGACCACGGAGTGCGGAACCCAGGTGCCGGACCAGCGGCCGTCGTGCAGGGAAGTGAGCACTACGGGCGCATCGCCGGACGAGAATGACGTCACCACTGAACCGGACTGCATCAGGTTGCCGCAGTCATCCACTACCAGAGCTTCAATTGCAGCCGGCCAGGATGCGGGTGTGGAGAAGCCCGCGCCCAGTTGAGTGGAAATGGGCAGTAGTTGAGTCGCCGTGCAGCCGGCCTGAGGACTGGGAGCGTTGCCCGGCGACGCACTGCCAGTGGGAGCGGATGCCACCACTACCGCCAGCACGGCGATGCGGCGGATGGTGCTGTCCTCCACGAAACGAACCGTCACTTCGCCCCGATATACGCCGACGGGCAGGGCGGTGATAGCGGGCTGGATCGAGAACTGTGCGGTTTGTCCCGCCGCGACGGATCCTCCGGCGGGCTGGACGGTAAACCAGTTGGTTCCGTTCATGAAGGATATGGCCGTGCTGAAGGTCAGCGGCTTGTTAGAAGAATTAGAGATGCTGATGGTGCGCGCGGCCGGATTCGCGGCCCCGGCGACGCCCACAAGCACGACGCCAGCGGGTTGCACTACCGCGGGCACAGCAGTATCGGATGGGAAGACCGAAAACACTACTTGCGCCGATTGCGGCGAATTGCTGGCGCCATCAGCGGAGAACTGGATGAGTCCATAATATTCTCCCGGCTGGAGGCCTTTGGGATCCACGGTTACGGTGGTGGACGATGTGGATGACGACGTACTGCGGCCGCTGGCGGGGGAGATTGACAGCCAACTGGAGCCGCCGGAGGTGGTGGAAGCGGAGGCAGTCCAGTTGATGGCGCCTCCCGATCCGTTTAACACCGAAATCGTCTGAGGCGCGGGGGCCACGCCGCCGGTCACACCCTGGAATCGCAGGCCGCTCTGGGAAAGATTCAACTCGGACTGGCTCCCGCTGACGGTGCCGGTAACCACCACATCAAAGCTCTCGCCCGTCGGGGCCAGGGAAACCGTGACCACGCCTACGTAGGTACCGGCGACGGCGCTGGGGGGCCTGGCAGTGATGGCCACGGACGCGGAGCCGAAAGCCGGCACGGCGCCGCTCGATTGCCCAATACTAAGCCATCCGGCGGTAGAGCTGACGCTATACGTCCGGGGAGTCTGCGAACGATTCTGGATAGACAGACTTTGGGTCGCCGTCCCGCCGGCGCCTGCAACGAAGCTAAACGTAAGCCCGGAGGGTTGCACCGATACCGCGGACATGCCCGTGGGCAGCCCATTGACGATGAGGCCGAAGGGAAACGGGATATCGAAATCGAATGTCTGGCCATCAGCAGCTTCATGGAAGTGCAAGTTAATCGTGAATTGAAAAGGACCCGCCGTGGTAGGCGTCCCGCTCAAGAGTCCGGTGGAAGTCAAGGAGATGCCGGGCGGCAAACTGCCTCCCGCGAGGGTAAAGCTGAAGGAGAAGTCTACTCCGGGGGTGGCGGGAAGGCCACTCAGACCGAAGAACTCCCCGAAATCGAAGGAGTACGGAACGCCAACGGTGGCATCGGGGAAAGACTGTGCATTCAGAGGAGCGACAGCGGCACAAAGCAGGAGTATTGCAGTAAGAGTGATGCGTTGGAACATAACTATGACCTTCAAGCGGCGTTTTCGATGCTAAACTTCGTCGGCCCCATATGGGACCAAATAATTGTATGGAGCTATTATAGCGAGTTCAAGAGCGATGAGCGAGCGTGTCAGGCTCTTGCGGCCATTACACCAGGCGTGGCGCCCTCGGGGCCCAGGTAGCGGTCGCCACCGAAACCGATGATCAGGTAGCCGATGCCCAGGAAGAACAGCAGAAACACTCCAAAGGCCGCGCTTCGTCCGAACGACTTCGCTACGCTGATAGCCACCAGCACTCCCACTACGATATTGACGAAGGGAACAAAATACAGCAGGGTCCACCAGCCAGGCTTGCCGGCAATGAGTACCAGAGTGTATACGTTGTAGATCGGGACCAGACAGGCCATCCGGGCTGGCCGGCCTTCACAAACACCTTCCAGAGGCCGGCGATCATGATCGCCGCGATCACCAGACAAATCCCCAGCACCATCATGCCCCCGATGGCGGCCCCCACAGTCGCCGCTGTGTTGTCGCTCTGCACCAGCAATGCCGGAATGATCATCATTGGAGTGTCTCCTTGATCTGAATCGCATCCGCCCAGCGTCGAACTGAGCAGGGTTCATCATACACCCATTTACAAGCGTTTCAACAAGTCTCTGGCCTCTTTCCAGTACTGAAACTGTTTTTCGGCCAGCTTGAACTCCGCCGTGTGGACGCAGCGCCGGGCCCCGCGGTGATCCACCGGATAACGCAAATGCAGCATTTCGTGAAAAAGCACGAACTCCAGGGCGATCCGTGGTATCGCCGGATTATCCAGGACGCTGTTGATAACGATGGTGTTGTGCGACGGATCGAAGTGGCCCAACGTGGTGCGCGAGGGCCGGCGCGTCCACCCCAGCAGCGGGCGCGCCATTAATCCGTGGAAGTAGGCGGCGTTCAATTCCTCGAAGATCGCCTCCAGATCGTAATGCCTTCCGGCCGGAGGCAGCGCGAGCTTGCGGCCGCGGCTCTGGCGCAAAAGCTGGAGCGTTCGCCGCATCTCCTTGCGGTTCAGGTAGCGGCGGTAGCTGGCCATATGCGCTTTCGGAACCGGCCGGCGATACAGTTTGGAAAGCAGGATCCAGGCCAGCGCCTCCAGCACTGCGGCCGGGACGCCCTGAAGGACATCGGAGAGGCGCACCCGCAGGCTTCCTTCCTCAATTCGGATAAAGCTGTTCGCGTTGGCGAACGGCCGAAACTCGACCGCAATTCGGGGAGGCTGCGTGCGCGGTTTCAGCTCGGAGAAGACGCGGAGAAATATCTGCTCGGGCGTTTCGGCGAAGAGCGCGCTCTGCATCTCCCCTCAGATTACATGCCGTGGGTTGTCACTCGCCGGGGGCGTAATAGCCGGTTCGCCAGTGCGCGGTGAGCTTGCCGAGCCCGCGCGGCGGGATCATCCGCACATGAATATTGTGATAACGGCCGTCGCGCGCCTTGTCCGCGGGAGAGTAATACAGCACGTACCGGTTTCGCAGATCGATGATGATCTTCTGTGCCAGATCGGTCCAGTTGTGCCCGCCAATCACGATCAGACGGCCGCCGGTGAGCTCGGAAAGCTGCTTCAATAGCCAGCCATTGTTGTCGCCGCTGCGATTGTCGGGTGATGGTCCGATGGAGTAGAGCAGCGCGTCAGACTCGCGCAGGAGATTCTTGACCTCGGAAAAGCTGTAACGGCTGTGGTTTTCGCCGCCGTCGGAAATGAGGATCAGCGCTTTCTTGTTCAGCTTCGACTTTCGGATTTCATTGGTAGCCAGATACACCGCGTCAAGCAACGCGGTACTGCCCTTGGAGCGGGTCATCATGATCTGGTATTCGATTTCGCTGCCGCGCTGCGTCAGGGGCACTACCAGTTTGGGAGCGCTTTCAAATTCCACCAGGCAGAATTCGTCCCGGTCGTTCGCGGTCTTGAAGAATTCGTGAGCGGCCTGCTGGTACTGCCTCAGCATGCCGCCGATGCTGCCGCTGATATCGAACACGAAACCCACCGCCACCGGTTCATCGTCCATCGTGAAACGAGTGATGGTCTGCTCCACTTTGTTATCGAGCACGCGGAAGTTGTCCTTCTCGAGGCCCATTACCGTTCGGCCCAGCAGGTCGGTTACAGTCACTGGAACCTGCACCAGGTTGGTTTCCACGCGCAGGGTGGGCGAGGCTTCCGTGTCCGCACGCGCCTTCGCGCCCTTCTTCTCGCGCGGCTGTATGCGGACCTGCTGCGCCAGGAGTGTGACGACGGCGGCGGCAACCAGCAGCGTCCGGTACATCACGGCCTCCTCACGACGAATATCTCACGGTTTGGTCAGGCAACTGTCAGACGGATACCTGGCGCAAGATCGAGACTATCCGAGTACTCGATATGGAGCACGCGCCGTGGATCCTCGACCCGTGCCTTTGAAGACGCGTGAATTAACAGCGGACGCATGGCCAGCACGCCGCCACGCGCCACGGTGCATTCGATGCCATCGTGCGACTTCACGCACATTGAAACCTCGATATCGCTCAGCACGCCGTACCGTTGCGACCCGGGAATCACCCGAAGTGGCCCATTTTCGGTGGTCGACGCATCCAGATGCACGCGAAGCGCAAGAACTCACGACAATGCCCAGGCAGGCGCGTGTGCGCAGAGAACACCGGCCTTGCGAGACCATGGACCCCACTCCGGCGCGTCAAATCGCGATGCAAGAGGCAGGGCCGTGTCCTGGTGCCACGCGATGAGCCAGTTCATTCGCCCCGATTTCTCGAACAGCGTCGCGCGGAATGGGACGGCATGCGGTCCGAGGACTACTTTCGCGATTGAAAGAAGACGGGAATCTGAAGCCAGCGCGACGACACTCGTATTCTGCAGCAGATGCCGTACTCCCGGGCGCCCTCGTTTTGTGTGACAGAGAGAAGCGATGAGGTGATCGCAATCCGACGTCGTCAGAACGGCCGGTTCTATTGAATATCCTGGGTCGAGAATCATCGCGTCCCTTGCATGCTATCTTCGGTCTTCGGGATTACGCTATGCAAATTGGTGTTTTCAAACGGCGTAGGGGAGACCGCTCCCTGACGGTCGCGGCTCTGTTTGGTGCGGTGGTTTGGGGGATGGTTTGGGCGGTGGTTGGGGGGGCGCCCGAGGTGCTTTATGCGGAGCCGTCGCCGCAGTTGAAACGGCTGCAGGTGAATATTGAGCGCATCACGCGCTCGCTCAATGCGGACTGGGGCATTTACATGAAGTGCCTGGAAACCGGCGAAGAGATTGCGATCAATGCGGATCAGCCGATGGATACGATGTCGGTAATCAAGATCCCTCTGATGGTGGAGGCGTTGCGGCAGATAGATGCCGGGCGGTTTGCGCTCACCGATCGAGTGGTGGTGAAGGAATCCGACATGCGGCCGGGCACCGGGGTGCTGCGGTCACTGGATCCGGGGGCCTCGGTAACCATTAAGGATCTGCTGATGCTGATGATCATCGTCAGCGACAATACCGCGACGGACTTGATGTACGAGAAAGTCGGCGGTCCGGAAGCCGTGAACCAGGCGATGCAATCGCTGGGGCTTAAAACGATCAAAGCCACGGGCACGGGCGATACGTGGTTCAAAGCGTTGCGCGCGGCGCCGTCGGCCGAGCAGTTTCACCGCGAGGGGAAGACGCCGTTCGGTCTGGCGTCGCCCCGCGAAATCGGCAAGCTGCTGGAAATGATGGAGCGCGGCGAGGCTGTCAGCAAGAGCGCCAGCGCGCTGATGCTGGACATGCTGCGTCGGCAGGTTTATAGCTCGCGACTGCCGAAATACGTCACGGGATTCCGCGTCGGGCACAAGACCGGCGACTTTCTGCCCTACATCGGAAACGACGTTGGCGTTCTGGAAAGTACCGATCGCAAGGTGATCCTGTCGGTGTTCACGGCGCATCATTACGGGCTGGGGCCGCAGCTGGAAGACGCGATTGGCCGCATTGCCGAGCAGGTATCGAACTACTACGGTTACCGGTAAATGGTGAAGCGGAGAAGGCTTCCCTTACAGACTGTCGTTACCGTGCTGGTCTGCTGCGCGCTCTGGATCGCGCTCGGTTCGCAGATCGTGGGCGGCGCGCGCAAGCACGATTTTCTGCACCTGTACGCGGGCGCATCTTTTGCGCTGGAAGGGCGGTTCGCGGATCTGCAGAAGCCGGATATCCTGTTCGCACGCGAGCGCGAATTTGTTCCGTCGCTGGATGCGTGGCTGCCCTTCGTGCGCCCGCACTTTTACGCCTTGGTGCTGGCGCCGCTCGCGCTGATGCCGTATGTGACGGCGTTCTGGGTGTGGGTAGGGCTGCAGTCGGCGCTGCTGGTGGGCTGCTGGTACTGGGCTTACCGCCGCTGGGGGCCGGACGCGCTGATCTTTGGAGCGCTGTATTTGCCGACGGCGCTGGGAATCGCGAGCGGGCAGGACTGCGTGATGATGCTCGCGATCCTGATCGGGGCTTACGTGCTGGCAGAGCGGGAGCGCGACTTGCCAGCCGGCGCCGTACTCGCGCTAGGAATGATCAAGTTTCATCTGTTCCTCCTGTGGCCGGTGATATTCCTGGTCCAACGGCGCTGGCGCATGCTGGCCGGATTCGCGGCGGTGGTAGCTGGCGAGATCGGATTATCGCTGCTGCTGGCAGGGCCCAGCGGCATCGCGAACTACATCGCGCTGCTCCGAAGGAAGGATCTCGAGCACTTGAATCCCTCTCCCGAACGCATGATCGACGTGCACGCGCTGGCGCTCAACTTCGGGACCGAGAGCCTGCTGGTGCGAGGTCTGCTGGTGGCGGCCGTGGTGGCGCTGGCCGCATGGGCGTCCTGGCGCGCGCCGTTGTGGCGCTGGTTTGCAGCGGCCACAGCCGGATCATTGTTAATCGCGCCGCATGTCTATGGCTACGATGCCGGCATGCTGCTGCTGCCCGTATGGCTGGCAATTTACAACGCGACGGACCTGGGAACAAGACTGGCGGCTACGGCGCTAGCCACGCCGATTCCTTTTCTAATGACGCTGGCGGGAAAACCGTGGGCCGCGGCCGCGCCCATCTTTATTTTGATCTTCCTGGCCAATCTGGCTATCAGAAACCTTCCCACACGCAGGCTGCAAACTCCCGATGAGTTCGAAAGCCCACGCGCTCATACAAGCGGATAGCCTCGGTATTCGCGGCAGTCACGGTCAGACTCGCCTTGCGGCATCCGTGGCGAGCCAGCGCCTGAAGCGAGCGGCGCAACAATTCATAGCCCACGGCTTCTCCGCGAACCGCTTTCGAAACGCAGATCTGGGTGATGTGTCCGACGTCCTCCGCCACCAGGCTGGCGAGGCTGATGCCGCACAACTGATGCGTGCGCGTGTCGATGGCCAGACAAGATCCAACCGGGAAGAAACTGCCGCAGCCGGGATACTGGACGATGTTCAGCAGAAACCGGCGTGCGCCCGCGGGTGAGCGGTACTGATCGTTAATCTCGCTATCCACGTGGCCCTGGTACGCGGAAGCGATCAGGCCGGCGGCTTCGTCCTGCTTGCGATCAGACCAGGAATCGATCGCGGCGATCTGGGAAGCGCGGCTGGCGGGAAGCCGCTCGACGCCGGCCAAATCCAGCTCCATGAAATTGCGCGAGTGAGCCCGCAGATAGCGCCAGTAGGGCAGCGGCATGCGCGGTCCGGAGCGCAGCATCATCAACTGAGATTCAATGCGACGGACTGAGGGAGTGTGAACCATCGCGTCCAGAACGGCGCTCAGCAGCTTGGCTTCATTGTCAGGGCTTGCAAACTGCCGCATCACGTAAAGATCGCCGATCAAGCCCTTGCGTTCCTCGCACACGTAGTACGAATAACCCACCGGCTGTCCGTCGATAAGCAGTGAGAAGCCGTTCAGCGCCTGCATGTCGAGAAAGCGGCGCACCAGGCCGGCTGAGGCCTGGAAGTCCCAGTCCAGCGATTGCCGCCAGGTGACGGTCTCTTCATCCAGCAACGGATTCAGATCCCCGGCCGCAAGCTGGCGCAGTTCCACCAGCCGCGCCGGATGCGAATCCGAGAGTGCCGCCATGACCATACACTACACCCAATTGGGAGCGAGTGCAGGCAGAGGGCATGGATGCTGCGAATCCGCTCGGGTACAACGTGGCCACTTTCCGGAAACAGCAGAAGGGATTATGTCTTAAGAGTGACCTCCCCTGAACGGAACCTTGCAGTACCATGATCGGTAAACTCCGGAAAGAGAAAGAAGAGATCTGACATGAAGCTCGAGGTCGCACTGCTGCCGCTCTTGCTCGCATCATTTACCGCAGTCGGTCGCGCCGATGGTGAGACACCATACGTGCCGCCAGTCATCGAGGGCTGCTTGAAAAAGCCCGCTATACGATCAATTGCCAGAATTGTCTTTTATGCTAATCCCTTCTATCTCCGTGGCGATTTCGATGGGGATGGCAAGCCTGATTACGCTGTCGCCGTGCGAGGGCCAAAGACAAAGAGAAACGGAGTTCTATTCTGCATGGGGAACAAAAACGTGCATGTCGTCGGCGCCGATCAGCCTCTTCGCCCTCCGTTTTCCAATATGCCCGACGACAACTTCGTAGCTCCAAACTGGGAAGTCTTCAGAAAGGCTGATATAGCCGATCTAAGACAATTCGACACAAATGTTCCCAACCCAGTGCCGAATACTGCCGGTGAAGCGGTTGGCATGATCTGGGAGGACGGCATAGCGCTCATCTATTGGAATGGCAGCCGCTTTTCCTGGGCTGGCAACAATGACAAATAGCCTACTGATCCCTCTGGGATTGCGGATGGGTACCGACTCAGGTCCGAAGTGCCGCCTCTTCGTATTCCCAGAGGTTTGCTTTCTCCCCGGACTGGAGCACTCCAATCACGTTGTTGATTGATGCCGGGTCCGCATCAACTGCTACTAGCCCAGGCATATGACTGAGTTCGGTGGAACAGCCAATCCGAGCTAGTTGACTCCTGAGATCCGACACGCGGTCTGCAAGCGGCCGAGTATCTGGGCTCTCGCGGAACAAGATGACCCGAAGCGTGTTGTGTGGAGATGACGTGACAAGAGACTTGTAACGAAGTTCTCCTTCGGAATCTGCTGAGGCTTCAACGACGTCCTCACAACTGATGCCCGTAACAAAAAAAGGGATGTTATCGATCTTGAAGAGATTGTTGCCCAACGGCAGTGCCCACAACTGTTCAATATCAGCGGGCGGGTAACCGTCTTCGCCCCTCTTCAGCTCAAACAGTATTTTGATGCGGTCTTTAAGCATCGCCTACTTCGTTATCCCCAGTGAGCCCAGCCATCCTTGCAGTCGGAAGCCCCGGCCGCAAGCTGGCGCAGTTCCACCAGCCGCGCCGGATGCGAATCCGAGAGTGCCGCCATGAACATACACTACACCCAATTGGGAACTGGCGCATATCGCGTTCAAGCAGGACGTATCCTGGAGGAGAAAGTTTTTCCAGCATGCGCCCTCTGGTCATTCTCTTAGCGTCGGCGAGCCTGCTGGCTCAAGAGCCTCAATACACGTTTGGGACCACCGTGGTGAGCACTTCGGGTTTGCAGGGCCGCATCTATTTCTTGAAACACAACGCCAACAAGCTTCCGCGTTTCGATAAGATGAAGTCCGCCGGCACTGTCTATACCAACACGTTGAACGTTCCGCTGCGGCGGTTTGAAGATGGGTTCCCTGGGATCACGGATCGCTTTGAGTGGTTCGCCATCGATTACACCGGGCGGTTCTGGGTGGAAGAGCCGGGGGAGTATCGCTTCAATCTTCTGTCGGATGACGGATCCCGGTTCAGCATCGACGGCCAGGAGCTGATTGACAATGACGGCGTTCACGCCGCGCTGGCGTTGAGCGCCAGCGCATTTCTGTCGCGTGGGATCCACGCGCTGCGGGTGGGTTACTTCCAGGGACCGCGGTTTGAAGTGGCGCTGGTGCTGCGGGTCGGCGCTCCCGGGGCAGACTGGCGGGTCTTCAATACGGACGACTTCCTGCCGCCCAAAGATGCGGCAGAATGGGTGACAGGGCAGATCAGCGAGGTACGGCATTCGCGGCGCGGTGTAAACTGAGAATCGCATGACAAGGAGGTACTTCGTGAAGATCAGATTCATTCCCGCATCGCTGCTGGCGATATTGTTCGTTCTCGCCGGCCCTGTATTCGCCCAGCGTCCCGAAACGGGCTTCTTGAATCGAACCGTGACGGTGGACGGCTCGACATATCGTTATGAAGTGTACGTTCCCGCCGACTGGACGCCGGATCGGCAATGGCCCGTGATCCTGTTCCTGCATGGCGCGGGCGAGCGCGGCGATGACGGATTGCTGCAGACGCAGGTGGGCTTGCCGGGCGCGATTCGGATGCATGTGGAGCGGTTCCCCGCGGTGGTGGTGATTCCACAGTGCCACAAAAATGTCTGGTGGCAGGAGCCGGCCATGGAGTCCCAGGCGCTCGCTGCGCTGGATGCGGCTGCCAAAGAGTTTCACGGCGACCCCAGCCGCACTTATTTAACGGGCCTTTCCATGGGCGGCTATGGAACCTGGAGCCTGGCCGCGAAGTATCCGGGACGCTGGGCGGCCGTGGCGCCGGTGTGCGGCGGAATCGTACCTCCCCCGAACGTCAAGAATGTTTCCGTGAACACCTCAGAAGATCCTTACGCCGACGCGGCGAAAAAGGTGGGTAATGCGCCGGTCTGGATATTCCACGGGGATGCCGACCCGGCCGTGCCGGTAACGGAATCGCGCAAGATGGCGGCGGCATTGAAGGCGGCCGGAAACACGCCCAAGTACAGCGAATATCCGGGCGTGGGCCATAACTCCTGGGACAAGGCTTACAACGATCCGGAATTCGCTGCATGGCTGTTCGCGCAGAAACTGAGCCGCGTTCCGTAAGCTGGCGCCGGATCTACTTTCCATCGATCGAAAACGCCAGCAGCACGTTGCCAGGCAATCCGCGCGGCGCGGGGTAACCTGAATTCGCGTACAGCACTCCGCCAACCACCACTGGTCCGGGACCGCAAATCGCGCCTCCGTGCGCCTTAACCCCGTTGACGGTGACGAAGTCGCGTGCCGTATCGACGCTCCAAAGAACGCGCCCACCCGCGGTGGAATAGGCGCGCAGATGGCCATCCATAGAGCCTGAGAATACAACTCCGGGAATGTGCGTCACCGCGGCCAGCTGGGCAGGACGGCAAATCCCCGGCCCTTCGCATTGCGGCGGTGTATACCAGACGCGCTCGCCTGAGGACAGGCGCAGGGCGAACGTGCCTCCGCCGCCATCGGATACCAGACGTCGCTTGACCCGGAACCAAATCGATTCGAACACCGACGAACGGGAAAACGTATCCGGCATGTCCGACAACGCGACGTACACGTTTTGCGCGTCCACCGCGGGTCCCCATTGGATTCCTCCCGCGGGGCCGCCCTTTCCGATTCGAGTCTGCCAAAGCATCTTGCCCTGACAGTCGGGATCCAGAGCATACATCAAGCCGGACTTTTGACCTGCGATCAGAGCGCGGCCAGCGCCTTGCAAATCGACGAGTATGGGGGAAGAGCCGAAGTCCAGATCGAGCCCATGCGCTTCAGGACAGTTCGCCGGGTCGCCGTCCGCGCAGGCGCTGTTCCAGGCGTCGCCCGGCGTCATCTGCCGCGACCAGAGCATCGCGCCGGTATCCATATCGAACGCCAGAACGGCATCGCTGGTTAATGCGGCTGGATTCGAATGAGAGTCGCCAGTCGTGGCATAGATCGCACGCTTATCCAGGTCAACCGTGGGCGCCGACCAGATGCCGGCGCCAGAGGGTCCCCATTGCTGGACATTGTGTGAATTCTTGCGAACGGGGCGGGATGCTTCCGCGATCGTGTAGCTCTTCCAGATCTGCCTGCCGGTGCCGGCGTCCAAAGCCACGAGGCTGCCGCGGAACGTGCAGCATTGAAATCCAGGATCTCCGGCCGCCGCGTCTTCATCGCCCGTCACCGGCACATAAAGCTTGCCCGACGCCAGAATGGGAGCGCCGGTGATGTGGGCGAATCGCGAATCGTCGACCGTGACTTTCCAGATAAGCCTGCCGGTACCTGCATCCACGGCGTAAGCGTGAGCTCCGCGGGCGCCGTTATCGCCGAAGTAAGCCGCCCAGCGATCGCCGGCCGGCCCGATGGTAATCGCAGTGCGCACCAATGCACCCGTCTCAAAGGACCAATAGATGCACCCTGAGGCCGCATCAATGGAGTACACTTTCCCCACGCTGGTACCGAAGAAGAGGCGGCCTCCAATCACCGTGGGCTGAGCAAACATCCCACTGGCGCCGGGAACGCCGAACGCCCATTTGAGCTTGAGACGCTGGACCTGTTCCCCGGGCAGACCGGCCATGCTGTCCGGCTGCGATCTCCGATTATTGAGATCGACTCCCCAGCCGTTCCAGTAGGGCCCAGCGAAAGGATTGTCAAAAGCTGGATGGTCGCCGGCACAGAAGGCTTGCGGTGGCATTGGAACATCCAGCAACGCTTGTTTGGCTGGAGCGTTGAGCGTGACAATTGCGGCCGCCAGAACCACAAGCAAAAACACGCCAACTATGACATTGCGCCGCCTCGACATGCGTCCGGGAAACGCCTAACGCGTCCCCGCGATCTTTCCGCCCTTCGCCGAAAGCATCAGCTTGACCAGTTCCTCCGTTATCTTCGGCTCCAGCCCTTCCGTGTGTCCCTTATCGACGCGCACCACGTCGGCCACCACCATGCCGTCCTTGCAATCGGAATATGCGTACATCTGGGCCTTGCCAGGCCCGGGCAGCAGTCCCCAGGCCGGATTCGGCGGATTCTGCCGCGTGCTGTCGTAAACGTAGCCGGGCTTGCTATCGACGATCTCCTCCGCGCTGCGCCGCGCGCCGCACCCGAGTTTCGCGGCCCAGGCGGACGTTTCGGGCATCCCCTTGTCGTCCATTTCGCGCTGGCCCGTTTCGAAGATAAACGAAAAATTGCTGGCAGGAGGTTCGCGCAAGGCTGCCATGGCCGCCGCCATCCCCGCCGGAGGTGTAGCCGGCGTAGCGGCCGCGGTCCTGGGCGGACCGAAACTGGAAGCGCGCCCGGGACTCCCACCCAGACGCCCGCCGGAGAGGCTCAGCCAGCCGTCCACTCGATCCTTAAAGAAGTCCGTGCGCACGATTCGATTCGAAGTCATGCCGCCCTGCGAGTGGCCCACTAGCCAGAATGCCTTGACATTCTCCTTACCAATCTGGCCCACCACCGACTCCACGATATTCTGCAAATACTCGTCGTCCGCCCCCGACCAAACGTGAGTCGGCGAGCTGGGAGTCGCGATCACCAGCCGGTAATTATCGGCATAGTCCAGAATCGGGAAGTAATGGCGCTGCCAGTTCGCGTAGGAGCCCGCACCGTGCAGGCTCAGGATGAACGTGACCTTCTCCCCTTGCTTAAGATCGCACGGATAATCGAGAAAATAAGTGCGCCGGCTCTTCATTTCGACCACCGGCCCGGGATTGATGATGCGGTCGGCTGGGCAATCCTTGTCGGGACAGTGGAGGACTGGAGGCGTTACGCATGGCGCTCCCATGAAATTCAAACGCGACTGAGCGCTCGCGATGCCGGCTAGCAACAGCAACAGACTAGCAAGACAGAACCTGCGGAAGGTATTGTTCATGGGATGTGTCTTCGCACCGGCGATTATAGCAGCGGTCATGGCCGGGCCGAATGTCCCGGGTGATGCGCGTACTGTCCATTTCACCCTGCACCGCGTTGCCTCGCCAGCTTGTTTTAGGGTGCCCTAAAAAACACTTGACATGCTCCGAAATTTGCCGTTATTATCTTTATTAATACAGGCTTACGCGGCGATCAGAAAGATTCCCCATGACCCGCAAAACGAAGGCTGGCGGCGCAAAGCAAACCCCCAACTCCGGAAGCGCCCTCGGCAAGCCCCATGAGCAAGGAATGAGCGAGGCGGCGGATTGCCTTGAACCTCCCGACGCCATCGATGTCGTCGAAGGCTGCGTGGGCGAAACCGGCTTGGACCTCGAAACCAAACTCAAGGATTTGTTTCCATCTCAAGAAAAGCGCGGGCAGTTCTGTCAATGTGTTGCGGACAGTTCCGGTGTGAACCGCGGGAAGATACCTTGCGGAGGCGACACTACATTAAAGGACGTAGTGGATGCCATTTCCTGTTGAGCGGGCCATGCTGAGGTTTGGCCTTGCAATCCTAACCCTGACGGTATCCGCCATGTTGCTGGGAGAGGATCTTACGCTGACCTCGGTCAGCCGTGGCAGCCCAGGAAGTTCGCGGTTGTTTGTTACCTTCTCAGGCACAGTCCCGTCGGTGGATGATGCCGGTAATGCCGCCCATTGGAGCGTTTCAATATTCTCAAGAGAAAGCGCTCCTCCGGACACGTTTAACGTGGTTTCGGCAGCGCCGAAGTCCCCCTTCAAAGGCACGCGCCTGGTTACCCTGACCGTGGACAGGCCAATTCCAGCCGATGCCAAAAGGATTGCCGTGACTTACGTGGCTCAAAATTTTCCTTCAGCTGCGTATGTCCCCAAACCTGCGCCTCCAACGGAGTCGGGGTTTCACCTTCCCATAGAAGCTGTCGACAAGCGCGACGACGCGGATATCTATTTGAGCGGATCTATCATTCCGGGCGTCGGGTCGGGTCCGAAGTACAACATCGACTCGACCTTGAGTTATTTGTTGAAGCGATTCGGACACAACGGCGATTCGACATTGTCGGTTGCCGGGGAGATAAAAACCGATAACAGCAAGAGAGCTGATCCGGACAGCTTCAAATGGAATTTCACCTGGCGTCAGGTACCAGCGAGCGGATTCAACCGTCGCTGGGATATCGCGGGCATGGAATTTGATCGCACCGGCCGAGCCATGAACTTCATTACGGCAGGGAAACTGCTAAAGCCAATCAGCCGGACCTTCTATACCCATCCAGCGGATCCGGAAGAAGGGAAAAAACCAAAGGCCACAATCGGGTTGGATCTGGAACTGGGCGCCGAAACTGGAGCCAATCTGAAGAACACGTTTTCCGCCGTGAACACGAAGAAGGAGAGCAGCGGATTTATCTTTCGCGGAGTCCCAGGCGGGACGGCGTATCTTACGATTCCGACCGATACGTTCTTAAACCGCATCATCCTGACTGGAAAATATCAGGTGCGGTTGCTTGCTCGCGATGAGCTCTTCCTGGAGACCCGGGGCCATACCGACGACCCGGTGCCGTTCTTCAATCGCTTGGCCCGGCACTATGTTGAGAACAATATTGCTTTTATGCTTACTGACTTCACCGGCATTACGGTAAAGCACCAGTACGGATCGCTACCGCCCGCATACAAGTTCATGGATCACCGGGTATCCGTTGAGCTGACCTTTCAAGCGAAACAGAAGTAACCAGCCCGTCCAGCAGATCATACCGGCGTGGCGGCCGAATTCCCAGCCTTCAGAAAATTCTTGATTCCCGCCACGGCCTGCCGGATGCGCTGATCGTTCTCCACCAGCGCGAAACGCACATGACCTTCTCCATGCGGTCCGAAACCTATGCCCGGTGACACGGCCACCAGCGCCTGATCGATCAGCCGTTTGGAAAATTCCAGCGATCCCAGATGCCCGTAGGGTTCCGGGATGGGAGCCCACAGGAACATCGATCCACGCGGCGGTTCCACGGGCCAGCCCGCCCGGTTCAGACCGTAAACCAGGGCGTCGCGGCGGCGCTTGTAGGTGGCGGCGATGTGCTTCGTGTCCTCCTCGCATTCGCGCAGCGCGATAATCGAAGCGATCTGAATCGGCTGGAAGACGCCGTAATCCAGATAGCTCTTGATGCGCGCTAGCGCCGCGATCAGCTTCGCATTGCCCAGGCAGAAGCCAACACGCCAGCCGGCCATGTTGTAGCTCTTTGACAGCGAGAAGATTTCGACTGCTATTTCCTTGGCGCCATCCACTTCGAGAATGCTAGGCGCCTTGTAATCGTCAAAGCAGATGTCGGCGTACGCAAAATCGTGGATGATCCAGGTTCCGTGGCGAGCGGCGAGCGCGACAATCGCCTCGAAGAAATCGAGATCCACGCACTGCGTGGTGGGGTTGTGTGGAAACGAGATGAGGATCACCTTGGGCGGCACCGACGAGGTGCGATACAAGTCCTCCAGGCGGTTGAGAAACTCGGCGGGCGAGGGCATCGGGAGCATGCAGGCGTGGCCTTCCGCCATCATGACGCCGTACTGGTGAATCGGGTACGCGGGATTGGGCGCAACCACCGGGTCGCCGGGTCCGATGATGGCGAACAGCAAGTGCGCCAGCGCTTCCTTCGCGCCGATGGTGACGATGGCCTCCGTTTCCGGATCGATGGAGACGCCATAGTTGCGCTGGTATCGATTCGCGATTTCCTGGCGCAGGTGCGGAATGCCGCGCGACATGGAATAGCGGTGGTTGCGCGGGTTGCGCGACGCTTCGGCTAACTTGGCGACGATGGCTTTGGGCGTGGCCCCATCCGGATTGCCCATGCCGAGATCGATCACGTCGAGCTGCGCCGCGCGAGCTTTGGCTTTCAGCTCATTGATGACTGCGAAGACGTACGGAGGCAGTTTCCGGATGCGATAGAAATCGCCAGTAGCAGGACCCATGATTCATTCTAGTGTGGGGCAGGCCTCCCGGCCTGCCTGCTGAGGAACGCAAGGTCGCGGAAAAACCCGTACAGTCCGATTACTTATCGGCCGCAGGTTGCCCCACTCGGCGGTGCGTTCCTCGCCTGGCATGGACACGCGCATCAGCGGGCGGACCGCTCTTGAGGAACGGAATTGGTCATGCTGGTGAGGCAGGCGGTTTCGCCTGCCGGAATTCGCCGCAGGTTGCTACCTGTTGCTAACCCCCAACGCGGCGGTGCGTTCCTCGCTTGGCATGGACACGCGCATCAGCGGGCGGACCGCTCCCTATGGTCGCGGCTCTGAATCGGCGACCGAGGGAGCGGACTCAGGCAGGATGATCATTACTGCCGGCGTTCGCTCCGGATCATGCAAGCGCAGCAGGAAATGGCCGATGCCCGCGGTACCAAGCATCAGGTTTGGAGTCTCGCCCGCGTTGAGGACGCCGCACGGCCACGGGGCCAGCCCGGGTCCGTAAATCCCAATGGCGTGCAATGCGACGTCTTCGGCCAGCGTCCGATGCTCTGGCTTGCCGAAGACGCGCGCCGCTTGCAGGCACAACTCGGCGTTTCCGAAATTGCCGTGGCACAGGCTGTAGTTCGCGTGATTGGTGGTCAGTGCAGCTTGCAAACCGCGCTCGGTGGTGCGCAGCGCGGCTTCGGCCTCCACGCGGAACGCAGCCTCGCCCGTGAGCTCGAACGCGCGCACTCGTGAGAGTCCAATGCCCGGCGCGCCGTGACACCATGCAGCCGCGTAACTGGGCGTCGCACTGGGCTGTCCCGGCGTGGCGGAACGGAAATCGGGCCAGTTTTCATAAGTTGGGTTGTACCAGTGGCGCTCATAAGCGAATGCTCGATCGGCCGCGTCGCGGAAGCGTTTCTCAGACGTCACCCGCCCCAGTTCGAGGAAGGCCCAGCCGATGCCCCCGGTGCCATGCGAGAACCCGCACAGATGCTTCTGGCCAGGCGGGCTGGCGGGCCCGAGCGTGTCCCAGGACCAGCCCGCTTCGGCCGGGTGAGCAGTCGCAATCAGACGGTCCCCGCAGCGGACCGCCAGCGCCGCCAAATCCTCTCGCTGAAACTTGTGCGACATAGTCAGGAAGGCGGGAATGGCGCCGGCGAACCCGCTAACTACGTCGGTGCCCTGGCGTTCCAGCGTATCCTCGCGCAGCCGTTCCAACATTTCCAGGCCGCTGGATGTGTAATCGGCGCGGTCCAGCAGTTCACCCGCGCGAACCAGCGCATAACCGATCCCGGTGTGGCCGCTGTAGAAGCCGATGCCCATCTCCACCGGCAGCTCAGTTGCACGTGACAATGCCGTAGCGAACGCCGCTTGCGCGGTCTTGCGGAAAATGGATTCGGGCGCGACGGCGTCCAACTCGGCGAGGAACAAGCCGATGCCGGAAGTCCCCGCATACAGCTCGGACCCGAACGCTTTCTGCACGGTCTGCCAGTTGTTGGCGACGTACTCCATGGAAGCGCCAATCCAGTTGCAGCGGTCGCTCGCCCAGATGGCATCGCGGCACAGGCGCATGCCGATGGAGTGCGCGGCTGCGAGGAACTGTTCGTTGCGCGTGCTCATGGGAACGGGTAACGGTCCTCGGAACCGGGATTTAGATAAGGGCGCTCCACCGAAACGCCGTTGGTTTCAAATTCTCGCAGTACGATGCCGAGGCGCTGCTCGGGCGTGGAGGCGCCGGATTTATATGCATTCCAGATGCCTTGAGCGAGCACCCGGCAGCGCGCCATGCCGAAGCTCTCCTGATTTCCAGGATCCTCCGCGAAGCCCAGGCCCGGTGCGAGCTGCCGTGAGAATAGCGGCGCATCCTGGCCCAGCAGCGGACGCACGGCGCTGTGGATGGCCGCCACGGCCTCCGCGGCAGCGCGATAATAACGCCGGGAGACATATAAAACTGCCGCATCCCGCCGGAAATAAGACTGCGCCTGATCCAGCGTCTTGAATCGGAACGGCACCTGAAAGCGATTGATCTGCTGCGTGAGCGCCGTGATCAGACCGGCTGCGCCCGCGGCGCTCACATGCCAGTAAAAGCGAACCACGGCGTAATCGTCCATCTGATCACTGGGAGTGTCGCCGAACACGAAGTAGAATCCCGGCTGCAGCGTCCGTGACTCGCGCGGAAAGTAGAGCGAGACGTTCGCGCCTTGTTGGGGCGCGCGCCCGTAGCCTTCCACATTCATGAATTCTCCAGGCCAGACGGCCCGGTAAAGGCCGTGCTTCTGCGCCAGAAACTGGCCCGACGGCAGCTGATGCGCGATTTGCCAGCCTGCGTCCCAGCGCTCCTGAGTGCTATTAGCGCGCGAGAGGCCGGCGGAGAATCCATCGGCGGGAACGGCGGGCGGGGGCGTTTGATCCCCTACTCCGGTGAAGCGCCGGCAGTACGCGTATCCGTAGAGGAACGTCTGGAGCTGCGCCAGCAGCGGCGGCAGCCCGCTGTCTTGCGTATTCGCCGGCGGAATGGGACCCAGCGGCGTCGAAGGCAAACCCGCAAAAACGAACGCATCGTCGGAAGAAAAGCGTACGGCTTCGACGACGGGCCCGAGTTCGGAGGCGAGTGCCGGCTGCATGATCAAAGCCCCAGCAACTCGGTGATCGCTTCCTTGGGATCGCCCAGGATGTTCAGGCAGGCCTGCAGGAGTATCGGCGTGGTTGGCGTCAGCTGCTGCTGGGATTGCATATACTCGTACGCGGTCTGGATCATGCGCGCTCCGGTGTAGCGCATGGACCGCTCGAGCAGCGTGCGGGCGGCCTTCGAATCCAGATCCAGCGATTTGGAATAGGCCAGCCAGAACGCCTGCAGCGACGGCTGCAGTTTTCCCATGGGAAGCTGCGTCATCTCCACCAGTTGGCTGGGCGGCAGCCCTGTATGCAGAGGAAGTGAGTGGATCCACTGCGAAAGATACTGGCTGAAGATGGCGGCGACGTCCCAGCAGGGATCTCCCCAATCGGCGAGCTCCCAGTCCACCACCTTTACCGCGTACTGACCGCCGCCATTGGGATGCAGGATGCAATTGTCCCACTTGATGTCGCCATGAATCAGCGTGCTGGGACGCCATTCGGTACGGATGCGATCCAACTGTTCGGCGAAGGCCGGATAGCTTTGCAGCAAATTCAAAAGCTGGACGTTGCCGCCGCTGAGCTGTGCCATGTATGGCGCGGTGGTCTGATGATAGGAGAGGATCCAGGGTGCCCGCCGCGGAAAGGCGGCATTCACCGAAGCGTCGTAGGTCTTGTTGCGCGTCTCGCGATGATACAGCCCGAACGCCTCGCCCAGCCGCGCGCCGATCTCTACCGGAAACGCACCGGACCGAAGCTGATGCTCCGACACGCTTTCGGAATCGGAGACAAGTTCGGTTACCAGAATGGACCGCGAGGCATCATAGGCGTAAAAGCGGGGCATGATGCCGCCCAGCGCTGCAAAGTCCGGATGCGAGGCGGCCAGTTGATAGCAGTGCGCTTCCACCTGCAGGGTGGCCATCGATGCATGGTCCCATTTCTTGACCTGCTTGAGGAAAAAACCGGGCTGCTTGCGGCGAATCACCTTGAAGTTCCGGTTCCGCCGGGGAGCTTCCAGAATAATGATATCGCCGTCGACAACCGAGGCGGGATCAAGCAGGCCGCGCTCCATCAAATAGTGGACGGCGTTGGTGGAGGTGAGGACCACTGGTGGAATTGTAAGCTACCCGAGAGAGACGGAGATCCCCGCTGGGAAGATCCCGCGCGATGCGGATCTTCCCTTGGGGTTCAGCAGTTACCGGTCAAGTCAGAATTGCGGTCCGCCTCCGCCGCCCGGACCGAAGGGACAACCGCCGGTTGCCGGGGGACAGTTAGGCGAAACGGGGCAGTTCAGCGTGGGGCAGCCCGGCGAAATTGGACACTGTGGGCTAACCGGACAGAACGGCGTCACGTGCTGGCACTGGGGCAGCGGCGAAAAGCACAGGTGCGGCGCCGGTGACGGCGGGCACGGCGCGTGCTGCGGCGTGGGCGGGCACTGCGGCGTGAAGCAGAGCGGCGTAAAGCATACATGCCCGGCGGAGACGCACGGCCCGTGCTGCGGCGTCGGCGGACAATGCGGCGTGAAGCAGGCCGGCGTGAAGCACTGGTGTGGGAACGGCGAGATGCACGGCCCATGCAGCGGCGTCGGCGGGCACTGCGGTGTGAAGCACTGGTGGGGGAACGGCGAGACGCAGCCCGCATGCAATGGCGTCGGCGGGCACTGCGGGGATGGGAAGCACTGGATTCCGGTCACGCACACATGCCCCACGGAGACGCAGGCTTGTGGAGCCACGCTGGGAGGCTGCGGCGCACCTCCGCCCGCGCCGAACGCCTGGATGGGCGCTCCGCCAGGATGTACTTGCGGCGTTTGCGGCGTTATTCCCGGCGTTACCGGACAACCCACACCGCCGCCGGATGCGACGCACTCCTGGTTATTGACCGTGATGGGAGGATGGATACACTGCTGCAGAATCACCGTTTGACAGAGAGGCGTCGGGGGGCAGAGATGCGGCCACGGCGTGTGCGGGCACAGCAGCGGTGGCGGCGAAGGCGGGCACGGGCTCGGCGCGAATGACGGGCACGGGTGTGGATGCTGCGTGGGACACGGCCGCAAATGCGACGGGCAGAACTGCGGAAAGTGCGTCGGGCAAAATTGCGGAATCCGAGTGGGGCATGCGTCGATCGCGGAGTGGCAGAATGGCAGCGGCGAATGGCAGCCCCATAGATTCGGCGAATTGCACGCCACGAAATCGCTGATCGGCCCGCACTGAGGTGGAAATTGAGTGTGCGGACAGCCGGGGTTATCGGTGGGAAGAATCCCCACCCCTCCTCCCGGTCCGACCGCGGGCGCTGCCGCCCCGCTTCCGGTTCCTGCGAACGCCGCCTGGATCGGGCCTTCCAGGAACTTCGCCTTTTTTCTTTCCGTTCCAACCTTCCCGTGCAGTACTTCAGCGTCCTTCTTGAGCCAGACATAACTGCCGCCCAGTGGCGACTGATCTTTCGGCAAAGGCTCGGTATGTATGATTGCGTCCGTGGGTACATCCACGTAACTTTCAAAGGAAGGGTCTGAATAGACGCGGGTGTGGCCATCTTCCGAGGAGGACCCCAGGAATCCGGTAAGCCAGATGGTGTCGGCTGGTTTCGCTGGATCGCCAACGATCCGGCCTACTAATGCGTCATGTTTCAAGGATTTATCGTCCGCCATGAGGTTCTCCTTCTCAGGATCGGCGCGCCCGGCAGTAGGCGCGGTTTAACAGCAGGATGCGGCCCAGCGACTAGCCGTCGCCGCAGGAAAGGTCGTCGATAAAAGCAGCGACCTCAGAATATCAAAGTGACGGATAATGTCAATCCGTTTCACGCTGCGTACGCATTTTTTGTTGGAGTCGTAAGAAGAAAGTAACGAGTGTGGACTGGCTTGAAGTGGGCCTGCGATTGCTCGCAGTCAGCGCGAGTTGCGATACCACTCCAGCGTGCGCCGGAGCCCCTGCTCCAACGTAAATTGCGGCTGGTGCTTCAGATCGCGACATGCCGCCGTGGTGTCCGCCTGCGAATCGCGCACATCGCCCGCGCGTGGCGGCGCGAAGTTCGGATGTATGTCTACTCCCTCTATATCTTGAAGGGTTTTCCAGACCTGCAGCAGTGTGAAGCGATCCCCGTTTCCGGCGTTGTAGACATTCCCGAGCACGCCGGATGCTTGCGAGGCTTTCAGAACCAGCGCCACTACATCCTCGACATACGTGAAATCTCGCGACTGGCCGCCGTCGCCGTGAATGGTGGGCGCCCGGCGCTCGAGCAGCGCCGTCATGAAAAGCGAAATGATTCCCGAGTATGGGCTTCCCGGATCCTGCCGCTCGCCGTACACATTGAAGAAGCGCAAGGCGACGGTCTCGAGTCCAAAGCACTCGTGGAACGCGCTGGCGTAATACTCGCCCATCAGCTTCTGTACCGCGTAGGGGGACTTGGGATGCGGCAGCATCGATTCCACCTTAGGCAGCACTTCCGTATCGCCATAGGCGGAAGACGATGCGGAATACACTACACGCCGAGCCTTGCCCTCGGCGGCGGCCCGCAGAACGTTGAACGTCCCGTCGATATTGACCTCGTGCGAAGGCGCCGGATCGTCGATGGAGCGCGGAACCGAAGGAATAGCCGCGAGATGAAAAATGGTATCGGCGGCCGCAATCACCGGCGCGATTCCCGCGTAGTCGCGAATGTCGAGTTGATGGAAACCCAGGGCCGAACGGACCTCGTCCAGGTTTTTCAATCGCCCGGTGAGGAGGTTATCGATAACATGAACCTCTCCGTCGTTCTTCGCGATGAGCGCCCGCACCAGCGCCGAGCCGATGAAACCCGCTCCTCCCGTGACTACGTATTTCTTCATGCGGCCACCGCGTCCATCTGAGTTTCCAGGTAGCGCAGCGACTCGGCGGCCACTTGTTCGGCCCCAGGCGTGAAGTCAAATGCCTCTAGCGACACCCAGTGTGCGTATCTCCGCCGGCGAAGAATGTCGAATACCGGCTTGAAATCGTAGTCGCCGGTGCCGGGATGGCGGCCGTCGGTCTCATTCACGTGGACGTGCCGGATGTATTCGAAGTAGCGGTCAATGAGCGCGGCATGCTGCTCGGTCTCATCCACCGCGTTGTGGCTGTCAAACATAGTGCGGACTGAGGGGCTGTCGATTGCATTCACCACCGCAACCGCATCGGCGAGCGTTGTGATTACGTCGCACTGATTTAGCGGCAGCGCCTCCACCAGAATAGTTACTCCGTGTTCCGCGGCATCCGTGGCAACCGATGCCAAACCTTCGATGTAATTAGCGCGCGCTTCGGCGGGACTGAGCCCCGCCGTGGTCCCACGCTGCTTGGGCGAGCCAAACACCATCACGCCGTTGTCGCCCAGATCGGCGCACAAGCCGATCAGATCGCGGATATGCGCCCAGCTCTTCTGGCGCAGCGCCCGGTCCGGCGTGGTGACGTGCAGTCCCGCGGGCGAAACCATCAGCCAGTGAAGTCCGACGAAGGCCAGCCCTTCCTCCGCGATGACCCTCCGTGTTTCGCGTCGCGATACGGCGGAGATGTCCGATGGCTTCTCCCCAAGAGTAAACGGAGCGATTTCAATTCCGTCGTATCCAATCCTCCGGACCGCGCGGCACACCTCTTGGAGCGGACGTTGCTCGAATAACTCATTGCAGACAGCCTGTCGGAAGGGGTGTGGCATCCTGAGATTTCAGTTTACTCGACGCGTTACGGCCACCAGAGAAAGACCGTCCCAGGGCAGCAGCGTATCCACGCGGCGCCAGAACCACACCGATTTGTCGAACAGCTTCAGCGTGAGCTTCCCAATATGCTTCCGCCTCAGAACTTTCCCGTACAGCCACCACGCCGGCTTGCCGATCTTATTCAAGTGCACCAGGCGCACCACTTCCAGCCCGTGCTCCGCCAGCAGAGACTGCAAGGTGTTCTTATCGAAACGCCGCCGGTGTCCCAGCGTCTGGTCGATGCTGCCATAAAGCGACTGGCTCTGCGGCACCAGGATCACCAGCGTTCCTCCCGGATTCACCACTGAGCGTGCCGAATCCAGCACGGCGCCCGGATCGGCGACGTATTCCAGCACGTTGACGCAGAGCACGGTATCAAAGGGCCCGCCGATGACCGTAAAATCCTCGCGCTCTTCCGGATCCAGCGGGAGCACGGTGACGTTGGGCGTGCGCAGAAAGCGATTGCGGAGTGCGTGCAGGTACATCGGATCGCGCTCAGCCGCGACATAATGAAGCCGGCGGCTCATCAGCCGTCCCGCGATGTTTCCGATACCCGCGCCGATTTCGAGGACCGTGTCGCCCAGGTAGGGACGCAACGTGCGCGCCAGCCAGCTCAGGTATTGCGGAGTGCCGGTAAGATTGTTCAGGAACGCGCGCCCGTACGGCTCAATATAGAGGTCGTCAATCAGCCAGAAATGCAGAATCACCAGCAGCGCCTTCACCCCATCCTTCCAGCCGATCTTCTTGCCCTCTTCATAGGTGCGCCCGTGATAGGAAATGGGAACTTCGTAAATACGCAGCTTGCGCTTCGAGCTCTTCATGGTGATCTCGGGCTCGAAGCCGAAGCGGTCTGACCGGATGGGAATGCTCTTCAGAAGATCAGTGCGAAAAACCTTGTAGCAGGTCTCCATGTCGGTGAGGTTCAGATTGCAGAACATGTTCGACGAGAGCGTCAGAAACTTGTTGATCATGGAATGCCAGAAGGGCAGGATGCGGGTCTGTTCGCCGGCCAGATAGCGCGACCCGAACACGGCGTCGGCGTGGCCGTCCAGCAGGGGCTTCAGCAGTTTGGGATATTCCGATGGATCGTATTCGAGATCGGCATCCTGCACGATGCAGAAATCACCCTTGGCATACTGAATGGCCGCCCGAACGGCCGCGCCCTTGCCTTGGTTTACGGACTGTCGATAAAGCCGGATGGAGGGTTCGCGCTCGGCCAGTCGAGTGAGGATCTCAGAGGTGCCATCCGTGGAACAATCGTCCACGATAACCAGCTCGCGGTCCATATTTTCCGGCAGCGGCGCCGAAAGCACTTGCGCCAGCGAGCGTTCCACCACCGTGCGCTCGTTGTATACCGGAATCAGAATCGAAAGCAGCAAGTTTTCAGTATAAGATGTAGCGCGCGCACGCCCCGCTGCGGCGGAATTATCTTATCCAGGAACGCCGCCGCCGAAACAGCGCGTGATAAAGCACTAACAACAACACCGACCCCACTACCGCCACAAACAAGCTGTACAAGTTCAGCCCAGTGACTCCGTGCGCGCCCATTTTATTGAACAGATACCCGCCCGCGATCGCGCCCAGGACTCCGAGCACGACGTCGAGTATGATGCCCTCGCCCGATTTGTTGACAATCTTGCTGCCGATATAACCCGCCACCAGCCCCAGAACGATCCAGGCCAGTATCGACATTTGCCCCGTTGTCAGTGACTGTGTCATAGCTGCTCCTTATCGAACTTCAAACTCCGCCCGGCAGCCGCGGTCCACCCAGATTCCGCGCGCGTCGTAGCCCCAGGTGGCGCCTTCAGTGCAAGCGGATCCGCTCAACTGGCGAACAAGCCGGACTCCGCCTTGATTGCCCGCGTTGCAATAAACGCGCTGTCCGTTGTCGGACGAGCAGGTGACCGTGGAGGTGCCCGAGCGATCCCGATTCCGGTCCGCATTGTTGGTCCCGGTCTGAAATTCGGCGCGGCAACCGCGATCCACCCAGACGCCTTGCGCATCCGATCCCCAACTTGACCCTTCGCTGCAGCGCGAGCCGCTCAGCTGTCGGACCATCTGGACGCCGCCCCGCGTGTCCGCGTTGCAGTGCACCCGGCGCCCGTTGTTTGACGAGCACGTGATGGTCTGGGAACGATTGCTCTGGTCTTCCCCGTGGTAATGCTGCCCCCCGCGGTCGTATCCGTTGTGGACCGACGTCAATTGGAGCGGCTGCTCCAAACGGAACGTCACTACGGACTCAGCCGGTATGTTCACATATCCGCCGCGAGTCAGGACTTGCGTGCCGGCTCCGGCCGCCGCTCCCGCTCCGGCGCCAATGGCCGCCCCGCGGCCACCGCCGGCGATGGCGCCGATGATGGTGCCCAGCAGCGCGCCGCCTCCGACATATTCTCCGGTCCGCGCGTTCCGTCCCAGGCCGTTCCTCTGTCCGCTGCCAATGTCGGCATCCGCCGCCAAACTGTATCGCCGGCCGCCGGTGGTAACCGATTCCAGATCCAGCACGACATCATTGCTCGAAACGCTTCTCACAATCAGTTCCACTTCGGCGCCGCGCGAGATGGCGATGTTGCCGTTCGAATCCCTCACGTCCTGATCCACCACGCCAGTGAACACACGCCCGTCGCTCTGGCGGGCATCAATGGTCTGATTCGTCCGGACGGAGATGCTCGCGCCCGCGTCAATGATTGTTACCTGGGCTCCGGCCAGCGACGTTACAATGCAGAGTAGAAAAAGGCTCTTCATATACGATTCCTTTCGGGAAAAATGCGGGAGGCCGCCGTAACGGCCGGCCTCCCGCTGCTGGACCTATTCCTTGCGAGCCGAATACCGGTTCAAGTAGGCCATCAATTCGGCCGCGGCCACGGGAGCTTTGGTATCGCCCATGACGATTTCCTGATTCGTCAGCTCGTTATTGTAGAGCTCGCGATTCGCTTCCTTATCCGGTCGCAGGGTGGATCCGTCCAACGCAATTCCGGCAAACACGCCGCGAGCGCGCGAGTACGTGAGAATCTCCGCCTGCATTTTGAGATCGGTGCCAGCTGAAGATGTCCGCCCCACGGGACCGGCCGCTACCGAAGCGTCCGCGCCCAGCGTGAATTTGCTGGACATAAGCTTTTCCGCGCCCTTTCGGTTCATCACGAGCATGATCGCGTCCGTCTCCGAACCGCCGATCTGGAAGCCGAAACTCCCACCCTCTGCCTTCACCGCGGCGGGCGCCGACCAGCCCCTGGCGGGACGCTGGCGGCATGAAATGAATCCACGGCCATAGCTGCCACCTACAATGAACGCGGCCTTCTTCACGCCCGGCACAATCACGATGCATTCGGCCCTCTCCAGCAGTTCCTGCGGAATGCCTTTGTCCGGCGCCGCCATCACTTCGGTGAGAACTTCCGCCGACGTCTTCAACCGGCTGGCCGCGCTCTCGCCTCCATACAACAGTCCCACGCCGATTCCGGCGATTCCAATTGCTTTAAATGTATTTCGAATAGACATGCAACCTCCCAGGGTTGGTGGTTGGCTAAGAAAGGTAAGTCAGATCGTCAGACTTAGTTCAAACGATACTGTCGAGTGGGCAGAAGCGCTCAGTCGTTAGTAAGTATGAACTTATTCTTGCTTGCTTGTCTATGGGTAAATTCCCGCATTTTCAAGCCGCTGATCCCATTCAGAATCCCACTCCCCTGACCAGGCATCTCCCTTGTAGGGCGGACCCCCTGGTCCGCGCGGGCCCCCCCGGTCCCGCTTCCCAACTTCCCCTACCTCCCCCACACCACCCCATACCTCCCCTCTCTCCGAACCCCCTCCAGCAGCGGCTCCCGTTCCACTCTCTCCCGATCCTGGAACCCGTTCGCCACCGCATGTTCCAGTGCTTCCAGCGCCCGCTTCTTATTGCCCGCGCCGGCTTGCGCCACCGCCAGTGAATACCACGCATTCCCATTTTCCGGCCGCACCAGCACCGCCGTCTCCCACACGCCCGCCGCATCCCTATAGCGCCCTGCTTCCATCAAACCGCGACCCTGCTCCATCGCGCCGATGAAAGCGTTCCCCAGCACCTGCCGTGCCAGCCTGCGGTCCGCCGAGTCTTCCGTTTTCCCGGTGTCCTTCCGCAACAGTTCCAACTGGGATCGCTTGTCCAGACCCTCCGCGCTCGCCAGTTCCCGCGACAAACGAACAAAGCGATCCGCCTGCCTGCGTTCTTCCTTGGAGTCCTTAGCTGGATCCGGAGCCAGCTCTCCGCTGAAGAACGCCAGCGCTGCAGCGGCCACCGATGCCGGCAGCCACTCATGGCCGCCCTCAAATGCAGCAAACCGGTTCGACACCCCGCGTTTCGCCAAATCGCGGCTCATTGCATAGACCTCGTGATAATTGAAATCGTCGAAGCCCGCCGCGGCGAAAACCGTAAATGGAATGTTGCGAGGCAACTCCGGCTTTCCAAAGCCGGCGCTGCACGCCACCACGCCCGCGATCTTTCCGTTTTCGGCCCATGCCAGCGCTACTCGCGCGCCTCCCGAGAGTCCCGCCGCGAAGACACGCTTCGGATCGATGGAGAACCGCGCGGTAGTGTCCTCCACTAACGCCTGGATCGCTTCCTGCACCGGCGCAAGCGGTCCGTTGCGCGAATTGTTTGATCCGGCGACGATGAATCCGAACTTCTCCGCCGCCTCCGCGAATCGCTCCACCGGCACGCGCCCACGCGCCCCAGGATCCAGGCAGTACAGAATCGGCCACGAGCGGGCAGACGTGTAAGTAGAAGGCAGATAGAGCGCGTAGCTCTGTTGTCCATCCCTCTGGGCGGCTACTCGATCGATCACTCGCCCAGCGGGCAATTCTTGCGCCGCCAGATTCACCAGGACAGCGGCCATCGCCACCAGCGCTCGCATCATTTCCCGTGAAACGGCGCGCTCATAAATATCCCACTCGGCCCGCCGGTCCTCGCAATCGCGATATCCGGGTATCCGTCCTTGTTCACGTCTCCGATCGCCAGCCCGTACGACGCCAGATCCGCTTTCGCCTCCCCGAACGGCACTTTGCGAAACGCGCCGCCGGGCCCCAGGTTGAAGTAGACCGCGTTCGCCTGCTCCACGTTCCCAGCGATGATATCCAGCCTCCCGTCGCGATTCATATCCGCTATCGCGAGCGAATAAAGTTGATCCAGCTTAGGCGCAAGAGGAGTGGCCCGTGAGAAATGGCCATGGCCGTCATTCCAGTAAATGTACGTACCCGAGTTCAGATCGCAGGCGACGATGTCCACGAAGCCGTCGCCGTTTAAATCGCCCGCCGCCACCGCGCGCGTGTCACCCCGTTCCGGCCCAAAGAGCCGGGGATCCCCAAAGTTGCCGGCACCGTCGTTGATATAGGCGACGCTTTGCTGGCCGTCGCGTTTGGCTACCACCAAATCGGGCTTTCCATCTCCATCCACGTCGGCCACCACCACCGTAACACTGGAATCGTCCGCGCCGCCGAAAGCTCTGCGTGTACCGAAACCACCCTTGCCATCGTTCAAGTACACATAGCTCTGGACCCCGCGATTGGCCAGCACGATGTCGGGATACCCGTCGCCATTCAGGTCCGCAACGGCGATGTTGCGGGTCGGCATCTTCGGATCGCCCACCGTTCCCGCCAGCTTAAAATGCCCGCGGCCATCGTTAAAGAACACCGGCTTATCGTCGGGCGAATCCGTTCCAGCGGCGATATCCAGGAACCCGTCTCCGTTGAGATCCGCCAGCGGCACGCCATAGCTCTTGTATCCGCGATCCCCGACGTTTGTGAATGCCGGGAAATTTCCCTTGCCGTCGTTCAGGTATAGCCGGATCGGCGAAGCCCAGTGCCGTCCGGTCGAGAGCACGATGTCGAGATTCCCGTCGCCGTTGACATCGCCCAGGCTGATAGCGGCGGAGTGGTCGCCCGAGCGTTCGAGCGGGATGAACCGGTCAAAACTCCGCAAGACCGGCGAACTTGCGGGTGGCTGAGCGGTGGTTCGCAGCGCTAGAAAAATCGCGCAGCCCAGCGTTGCGGTAAGCAATGCCCTCGGAAACAGACTGCTTCCCACGAACCTCTCCTTGCCCGGCTTAGACGCGGTTGCGAACATAATGTACCAAAAATCCCGGAAGCGAACGCGGAACAGATCGTGAGCGGTGCATTTTCAATGGCTTACTCTGGAACCTCGAATGCTCATAAGCCCGCCATGACACTTGCGCAGGATATTCGCTACTCGGTCAGGAGCCTCGCCAAAACCCCCACCTTCACCATCGTGTCGCTGCTGTCTTTAGGACTGGGCATCGGCGCGAACACGGCGATCTTCAGCCTGATGGATCAGGCTCTGTTGCGCTCTCTGCCGGTGCGAAATCCCAGCCAACTCGTGCTGCTCAGCGCCAACGGCCCGCGCAGCGGAAACGTCGACACCAGCTACGGAGACCAGTACACTTTTTCCTATCCCATGTATCGCGACTTCCGCGACCGGAACCAGGTATTCAGCGGCGTGCTGGCCCGCTTTCCCATATCCTTCAGTTTCACCTCGCAAGATCAGACCGAGCGCGTGTACGGCGACCTGGTGTCGGGAAACTACTTCGAGGTTCTGGGAGTGCAGGCCGCCGCGGGTCGCACTCTGTCGCCCGATGACGATGGCCTCCCCGGCGCCCATCCAGTCGCGGTGCTCAGCTATAGCTTCTGGCAGCGGCGGTTCGGAGCGGACCCGGCCATTCTCAATCAGAACGTCATACTCAACGGCCATCGCATGACGATTGTCGGTGTGACGCGCAAAGGCTTTCACGGAGTGGGTACCGGTGAAGCGCCCGAAGTCTTCGTGCCGATGGCCATGCGCGCCGATATGTCCGTGGGCCGGGCCGATCTTGAGAACCGCCGCTCGATGTGGCTGAATATTTTCGCCCGCCTCAAGCCCGGGGTGTCGCCGCAGCAGGCCGAAACGGCGATGAATACACTCTGGCGTCCGTTGCTCGAAGAGGAAGCGAAAGCTTTGCCGGCACGGGTGTCTCAGGCCAGCCGAAAGCGATTCCAGGAACGCCATATTACTCTGCTGCCCGGAGGCAAAGGCATCTCCTCAGCGCCGCCCGGATTCAGCGCGGCCATGCTGGTGCTGATGGGCATGGTGGGGGTCCTACTGCTAATCGCGTGCGCGAATGTCGCCAATCTCCTGATCGCACGCGCTACCGCCCGGCAGAAGGAGACTGGCATACGCCTGGCGCTCGGCGCCAGCCGTTTTCGAATCGTGCGGCAGCTGCTGGTGGAAAGTTTGCTGCTGGCGATCGGCGGCGGCACGCTCGGAATTCTGGCCGCTACCTGGACGGGCGACTTGCTGCTGCGCTTCCTGCCCGAGGATCCCACCAGCGCGGGCTTATCGGCGCATACCGACCTGCGTGTTCTGCTCTTCGCGGTCGCGCTCTCGCTGTTCACCGGCGTTCTCTTCGGACTTGTTCCCGCGCTCCAGAGTACGCGCCCGGACCTTGCGAACAATCTCAAGGAGCAGGCTTCCACGGCCATGGGTGGATTGAGCCATGCGCGCCTGCGGAAAATGCTGGTGGCCGCGCAGGTGACGCTTTCCCTGGTGCTGCTGGTTACGGCCGGCCTGTTCGCTCGCAGCTTATGGAACGTGAAGAACATCGACGCCGGATTTCCCACGGATCATTTGATTTCGTTCTCCGTGGCGCCGGAACTGAATGGCTACACGCAGCCCGCGATGCACGCTTTGCTCGATCGCATGCGCCAGAGCCTTGCATCGCTTCCTGGAGTGCGCGCTGTTTCACTGGCCCAGGAGCCGGTACTCTCGGGCGATGTCGACATCGCGGCCTTCGACATTACGGGCTATCAGCCCCGCGAAGACGAGAACATGAGCGTCAACGTCAACATGGTGGGTCCCGGCTATTTCGCCACCATGGGAATACCCCTGCTTGCCGGGCGTGATTTTTCCGACGCCGACATTCCCGGCGCCCCGCTTGTGGCGATTATCAATGAAGCCATGGCCCGGAAGTACTTCGGCCATGAGAATCCCCTCGGACGGCGCCTGAGTTTTCGAATGGCCACCGGTGAGATCCAGATCGCCGGCGTGGTGCGCAATGCCAAATATACCGGCCTGCGTGAGGAAAAGCTCGCTTTCGTGTATTTCGCCTACGCTCAACACAAGGCCAATCATGCGACATTCTATTGCCGCACCACCCAGGATCCGCTGGCAACGGTCTTAGCCCTGCGGCAAGCGATCCATGGAGTGGATCCGAATCTGCCCATCTTCGGTGTGAAGACATTAACCGGCCAAATTGATGAATCCATCTTCACCGACCGCCTGGTGGCCGCGCTCTCGGTGATGTTCGGCGTGCTTGCGACCATACTCGCCGCCGTGGGATTGTACGGTGTTATGGCGTACATGGTAATCGGACGTACGCGCGAGATCGGCATCCGCGTGGCGTTAGGAGCCGATCGCGCCCGGGTGTTGCGCCTGGTGCTCCGCGAGGCCGCACTGCTGGCCGGCGGCGGAATCGTGGTCGCACTCCTGGCGTCCATCGGCGTCGGCCGCCTGATCGGCTCCCAATTATTCGGCGTCACCGGCCATGACCCGCTGGTCCTCGGAGCCGCTACAGCGATCCTGGCCGCCGTTGCCCTGTTCGCCAGCTACCTCCCGGCCCTCCGCGCCACCAGAGTGAATCCCTTAATCGCCCTCCGTTACGAATAACCTTCTCTCTGTGGGGCGGACCCCCTGGTCCGCGCGGGCCCCCCCGGGCCCGCAACTGCCTCTATCAACCGCTCCACTCCCGCATTGTCCCCAAACGTCCCACTCACGTAAGCAAATAAATCCACATCCCCCGGACCAAACACAAAACTCCCGCCAAGCTGAAACGGATCCTTCCCCAGCCGCTGCTGCCGGTGCCCGCCCGCCTGGGCCCGCCTCCGCGCCACCGCGTTATCCTTCTTCAACAAGTGCAGCAGGTTCGCCTTCTTTAACCCGACTGCCCGATAAGCCCGCTTCCGGTCGTCAATCAGCAGCGGAAACGCGATTCCCGTCTCCTCCCGAAAGGCCCGCGCGTACGCTGCATCGCCCAGCCCGATCACGGCCAGCCCCCCGCCTCTTGCCCGAATCGCGTCTTCGTTCTCGCGCAACTGCGCGACCTGCTCGCGGCAGAAGATTCAGCCATAATGGCGCAAGAAAACCACCACCGCCGGCGCCTTTTCCCAAAGCGACCCCAGCCGGATTTCGCGCCGATCCGAATCCGGCAGAACAATATCGGAGAGCGCCGCGGCAATCGTCGAAGCCATGCGAACCAGTATACTGGCGGACTTGAAGCGCCTCTCCACCGTCCTGCTTTTCAGCGCCCTCGTCTTCGCCGCGAAACCGGACCCCGAAATCGCAGCAATCCAAGCCGATCTCAGCGCCATCACCGGTCTCCGCTTTAATCGCCCCGTCCCCATAAAGCGCATCGGCCGCGACGAACTGCGCCGCACTCTGGACCGCCAAATCCAAAAATCGGTGAAGCCCGCGGATCTGCGCGCCGAAGAGCTTGCTCTGAAGATGTTCGGCCTGGTGCCCCAGCATTACTCGCTGCGGAGCGCCACCATCGACTTGCTCACCGAACAGGCCGCGGCCTTTTACGACTATCACAAGAAGAAGATGTTTCTGCTGGAAGGCAATTCAGGTCCCGAAGAGCGCGTCTCGCTGGCGCATGAGTTGGCCCATGCCCTGGCGGATCAGAATTTCCGGCTGGACCGGTTCATCCGGGGCGGCACGGAGAACGACGATTCTTCCACCGCGCGCCTCACTGTGATGGAAGGCCAGGCGTCCTGGCTGATGGCGGCATGGGCCTCACGCCGCGGCGGCGGCGCGGATGTGCCCCCGCCCGAGGCCCTGAAGTTGTTTGCATCCAATTCACTCGAATTGGGCCCGACCGCTACCCCGTCTTCGCCGGTGCGCCGCTCTATATTCGCGAGTCGCTGATGTTCCCCTATCGCGAAGGAATGCTTTTCCAGAACGCCGTCTTCGACAAGCTGGGGCGCGAAGGCTTCGCCGAAGTGTTTCGACGCCCGCCTTCCAGCACGCGGCAGATCCTGCATCCCGACGACTATTTTGCGCACCAGACACAGGCGATCCCGCCCGTTCCCGCCATCGAAGACCACAAACGCTTTCGCCGCCTCACCGACGGCGCGCTCGGCGAATTCGATATTCGCGTCCTGCTGGAACAGTACGCGGGCAAGGAAATCGCCGCGGAGCTGAGCCCGCAACTGGACGGCGGATTCTTCACGCTGCTGGAGCACAAACACGAACACTTCCCCGTTCTGGCTTTCGCCGTCACCTGGAAATCGCCCGGCGCCGCCCGCGAATTCTTCGACCGGTACGCCAGGATCCTGCAAGCGAAATGGAAAACGTACGCAGTCACAGAGAAGACCCCCGATAACCTCACCGGCCGTGGCGACAGCGGCCGTTTCCAGGTCCGCCTTACCGGCGCCCGCGTGGACGTGGTGGAAGGCCTCCCGGCGGGTTCGATACACTAGGAACAGGAGATTCCGATGCGCCTTTTCTCGACGGCGGCCGCCAGCCTGCTCATCGCGCCGCTCTTGTTGGCCGTGACGCCGCCAGTTCCCCGCCCCGCCCCTGAGTTCGTGATCCAGTTCCCCGGCGGCGACCAGAAGCTGCTCAGCAGCTATCGCGGCAAGGTTGTCTGCATCGAGTTCCTTTACACCACTTGCCCCCATTGCCAGCACGCCTCCCAGGTATTCGGCAAGCTCTTCAATGAGTACGGTTCGCAAGGTTTTCAGCCGCTGGGCGTCGCTTTCAATGACATGCCCGCCATGCTGGTCCCCGAGTTTATCAAGAACCAGAACCTCACCCATCCGGTTGGCTTCGCCGACCGCGAAAAGGTGCTCGATTTCCTGGGTATATCCGTGATGGAGCGCTTCGTGGTGCCTCAGATCGTCTGGATTGATAAAAAAGGCAACATCCGTTCCCAGACACCCCCGCTGGGCGAGCAAAAGCTGCTCGAGGAACCCTACTGGCGCGAAATGATCGAGACGCTGCTTAAGGAACCGGGCCCGATTGTCCGCAAAACAGCCGCGCAGCACACCACCGCCAGGGCGAAAAAGCTATAATGATCCGTAGCGCGCCCGTAGCTCAGTCTGGATAGAGCGTTTGCCTCCGGAGCAAAAGGTCGTAAGTTCGAATCTTACCGGGCGTACCACTTTTACCACCGGAACCTTGCGGCCAGTTGCCGGCGCCACAGCCGCACCCTCTGATTGCGCCGGAAATAGAAGGCTCCGCATAGCAAGAACATTACGAACGACAGCAAGGCCGCGAGGTTCAGTAATTCGCTGACAACTGATAGCATCAGTAACGTTATCGGCCGCCCGCAACACCCCCATCAGACAGCATTAGACCTGAGCCCCCTTTAATCCCCGCTGTAGTCCGGTTCCGTCAGGCTAACCTGAAGATGTGAAGCGCTGGGCCAAACTCCACTCCCGTCTCGAACTCGGCTCCCGCCAGCAAGTTACTCGCCTGGGCCTCTGGTTCACCCTCGCCTGTCTGATTGTCGGACTCGCCGCCTTCGCCTCGGCCAACAATCTGCTCTTCCTCATCCTGGCCGCCATGCTCGCCACCCTGATGGTGTCCGGGTTCATCAGCCGCCTTTCGCTCGCCGGCCTCGAAATGGAATTTCTGCTTCCCGAGCATCTTGCTGCCGGCCGTACGCTCACCGGACGCATCGTGGTCCGCAATGAAAAGAGCTGGATGCCATCCTTCTCCATTCACTTGGCGGCGCCTCCTGACAGCGGCCTGCGCGCACCCATTTACTTCCCCGTCATCCCCGGCGGCGCGCGACTGGAAGAACCGGTGGAGTTGTTCTTCTCGCGCCGCGGCTCTTACCGCGAAAACAGCTTCCGATTCTCCACCCGCTTCCCCTTCGGCTTCACCGAGCGCCGCATCAATGTCCTGCTCCGGCGCGAGGTCCTGGTTTATCCCTCCATCGATCCCAAACCTGGCTTTGACGATCTGCTGCTGTCCATCACCGGCGACATCGAATCCTTCTATCGCGGCACCGGCCACGATTTCTACCGCATCCGTCCGTACGAAGCCCTCGAAAGCGCCCGCCACGTCGACTGGAAGGCCACGGCCCACACCGGCGCGCTGCAGGTTCGCGAATTCGCCCGCGAACAGGAACTCGCCGTCTGCTTCTTCCTCGATCTCGAGGTCCCCCTCGATTGCCATGACTGGTTCGAGAACGCTATCGACTGCTGCGCTTTCCTCGCCTGGAACATGGCGCGGCGCGGCTCCCGGCTGCGCTTCATCACCCAGGACGTCGACTGGAGACTTCCGGAGGAAGTGGACGTCTATACTATCCTGAGATATCTGGCTTTGGTGGAACCAGCTATCGGCAAATCGCTCCCGGCCCCGCATGATCGCGACACATTTCAGATCGTCTTCAGCGCCGCTCCGGCACGTCTTGAGAAGGACGGCTGGGATCTGGAGGAAGGCGCCGTTCGCGTCCTTAGCCCTGATCGCGACCGCCGCATTCCCACAGTGTGATCCCCCGCAGCCGCCTCCTAAGATCGATCCCGTCAAGACATCCATCACCGTTACCGGCGCCATCTCCACCGACGTGCCGGCCTCTATTTCGGTGATCGACCACCAGCTTCTCGAGGAAATCCCCGGCGTGAATATCGATGACCGCCTCCGCAGCGTCCCCGGTTTCACGCTATTCCGGCGATCCTCCAGTCTGGTGGCGAATCCCACTACTCAAGGTGTCTCGTTGCGCGGTATCGGATCCACCGGCGCCAGCCGCACCCTGCTGCTGTGGGACGGCCTGCCCGAGAACGATCCTTTCGGCGGCTGGGTCTACTGGGATCGCTTCGCGCCGGATCAACTGGAGTGCATCGAAATCTCCCGCGGCGCATCCACCAGCATCTTCGGTGATTTGGCCCTGGGGGGCGCCATCGGCCTATTCTCGCGCCCCGCCACCGCGCATCACTTCGAGCTCTATTACGAGGGCGGCAACGAGAACACCCATGAGCTGGGCGGCGGTGTCTCGCACGTGTGGCGTCACTTCGCTGCATCGGCATTTGTGCGGGCGTTCACCACCGATGGATACTTCATCGTCCCCAGCAGGCTGCGCGGCGCCGCCGACCGCCGCGCTTCCGTTGACTTCGTGGCCGGAAACATACGGCTAGACTGGTTCACTCCATCCGACCGATTCTTCGTACGCTTGGACACCCTCGCCGAGCATCGCGAGAATGGAACCGCACTCACCACCAACGCCACCAGCCTGGGCTATATCGCCGCGAGCTATTCGCATGAATGGACGCACGACCGCGTCAACGTGCTTGGCTGGCACACCGAAGAAGGCTTTCACGCCAGTTTTTCGTCCGTAACGAACAGCCGCAACACTGAGCGCCTAACGTCGCTGCAGTCGGTTCCCTCCAACGCCACCGGCGGCGCGGGATTCTGGGACCATCAGCAAGGCACGCTGCATTTCGTCGCCGGCGCCGATGCGCAACAGGTGCACGGCGTATCGACGGATCACTTGTTTCCCAGCGGCCAGCGCGTGGGCGGCGGGACGCTCACCGAGCACGGGATTTTCGGACAGCTCGACCTGCGCGCAGGTCCCGCGACGTTCTTCCTCGGCGCGCGTCATCAGTTCACCGGACAAGACCGGACCTTCTTCAGCCCCAGCGGCGGATTCGTGGTCGGGAAACACCGCTTGCGCGCGCGCGGCTCGGTATATCGCGCCTTCCGATCCCCCACGCTGAATGAATTGTTCCGCGAATTTCGCGTGGGCAACGCTGTCACTCAAGCCAACTCCGCACTGCGCCCCGAGACCATGTTCGGCGCCGAAGCCGGATTCGACCTGGTCGGCGAATCTACCCGCGCCAGCGTGACGTTCTATCGCAATTCTTTGAATGACCTGATCACCAACGTCACCCTGAGCACCAGTCCCACGCAAATCATCCGGCAGCGCCGCAACGCGGCCGGCGCGCTGGCGCGCGGCATTGAAGCCAGCATCCGCCGCGATTGGGGCCCTTGGCAGGCGCAAGCCGCGTACTTGTTCGCCGATTCGCGCTACTCTACCGGCCCGCGCATTCCCCAGGTCCCGCGCAATCAAGGCACCGCCCAGGTGGCTTATCACCGCAAGGGAACACTCGCGTCGGCCGGCATCCGCGGCTACAGCGCCCAGTTCGAGGACGACATCAACCAGTTCCTGCTCCCCGGCTTCGCCACGCTGCAGGTGGCAGTGGACCAGCGCTTGCTCCCCACCCTGACCGCCCGCGCCTCGTTCGAGAATCTACTCGACCGCCAGTACCTCACAGGCTTCAGCCCCACCCCCACCATCGGCTCCCCCCGGCTCTGGCGCATCGGCCTGAAGTGGGAATTGCACTAGTCTCCGATTTCCTGAGAACCATTCCCATTCACCTGCACAAATAATCTTGAGGAGCAGGTGGGGCAGGCGGTTTCGCCTGCCAGCCAAAACATGCCCGATTACCGCAGAAGACTCCCCCACTTCCACCCGGCCGATGCTCACGTATTCCTTACGTGGCGCCTGTTCGGTTCGCTCCCCGCAACAGTGACATTCCCTCCGACTCCGACCGCCGGCCACGCCTTCGTAGCGCAAGACCGAGCCCTGGAGCGCCAGAGCTCAGGCCCTCGTTGGCTCAAGGAACCTCTCATCGCCGATCTGGTGGCAACGCTATCGAGATCGGACATCGCGAGAGAAACTTCTACGAACTGTCTGCCTGGGTAGTTATGCCAAATCATGTGCACTTGCTAATCCTGCCGAATGTCCCGGGGCCGGTCGTCATGCGGTGGTTGAAAGGATCAACCGCGAACGGTGCGAATCGGCTCCTCGGGCGAACCGGTCAGCCATTCTGGCAAGACGAATCTTATGACCACTACGCACGTAATCCGGATGAGCGGACCAGAATCATCGGATACATCGAAAGGAATCCAGTGGCAGCGGGGCTGGTAAGTTCACCCGAGCTCTGGCCATGGTCCAGCGTTAGCTGGCAGGCGAAACCGCCTGCCCCACCATCCCCACCATTCCCAGAATCAACTCCACTGCCGACACTAAGTTCTCTGCCGTGAAGTCTGGCTCACAGACAGCGCGCGAACCGTATCCCGTCTTCACCAGCACCGTGGTCACTCCGGCGCGCCGGCCGCACTCGATGTCAGACGCCTTGTCACCAACGAAATATGACGATGCCAGATCGATCCCAAATTCCTCCGCCGCTTCCAGAACCATCGCGGGTTCCGGCTTCCTCCTTGCCGCCCCCGGACCATCCGCGCAGAAATACGAAGCGTCCAGCCAAGCCGGCGCGATCTGCCGCAGAAACTCCGCTTCCACCGCCCGATACTCCCGCTCGGTGAAATATCCGCGCGCGATCCCGCTCTGGTTGGTCACCAGAATCAGCCGGAACCCAGCCTCGCGCAACCGACCAAGCGCCTCGGGAACCCCCGGATACACGCGGACCAGCGCGGGATCCGAGCAGTATCCGGCTTCCTCCATCAGCGTCCCGTCTCGATCGAAAAAAACCGCGGCGTTAGTCAAAGCAATCGGCCAGCTCCGCTTCCGTGACAGTGGCCGTCCCCAGTTTCCCCACCACCACGCCGCTCGCGCGATTGGCGATCTCAGTAGCTTCCTCGGGAGACGCGCCCGCCGCCAGCGCCAGCGTCAGCAGCGCGATGGCCGTATCGCCGGCGCCCGACACGTCGAATATCTCCTTGGCGCGCGCCGGCGTGGGATAGGGCTCCGCGCCCGCCTGGAACAGCAGCATTCCCTGCTCGCCCAGCGTGAGCACCAGCATCGACGCATTCCAATGCCCCAGCAGAAATTCGCCCGTCTCGCGCACCGCCCGCGCATCTCCATCGCTGTCGGAATGACGCCCCGCGGCTTGGAATGCCTCCAGACGATTCGGCTTGATGGCCGTCACGCCGGCCCACTTCAGCGGATTAGTCGGATTCGGATCCACCGTAAGAATGCGCTCGTGTTCGCGCGCCAGCCGGCACAATTCATCCGCGACAACCTGCGCCACCACTCCCTTGCCGTAGTCGGCCACAATCACCGCATCCGATTCCTGCACCGCGACGTCCAGCTTCTGCAGGAAGCGCTGCTGCGCATCCCCTTCGAGAGGGCCCACCTGCTCGCGATCCACCCGCACCATCTGTTGCTGCCTTGCGATCACGCGCGTCTTGCGCGTCGTCGGACGGCCAGGCGCGCGCTCCACCAGCACCACATCAATGCCGCACTCGGACAGCAGCCCCAGCAAGCGCCTCCCATGTTCGTCGTCGCCTGTGATCCCCATTACCGATACGTGCAGTGTGAACTCGCGCAGATTTCGCGCCACGTTCGCCGCCCCTCCCGGATAGCAGGATTCCCCGGTCACTTGCACCACCGGTACCGGCGCTTCGGGCGAGATTCGCGACACCTTGCCCCACAAAAATTCGTCGAGCATCAGGTCGCCCACCACCAGGATCTTCTTGCCCGCCGCGCGGCCCATGATCTCGAGATAACGTACGCGATTCACTCTGTCCATCTTACCTGCGCTATGATGATCCCCGATATGCGCCTCCTCGCACTCCTGCTTGCTTTGCTGGCGATCCCCCTCTCCGCCGGCACCGTCCGTATCTACGTAGCTAATAGCGACGGGGACAATATCACCATCATCGACCCCGTTACCAATAGAACTGCCGGCGAGATCAAAGTTTCCAATAACCCGCATGGCATCGTCGCATCGCCCGATAAGAAGCGCTTTTACGTTTCGAGCGAGGGCGACAATGTCCTGGACGTGGTGGATCGCGCTTCCGCGAAGGTGATCCGCCGCATTCCGCTCGGACCTCGTCCCAACAATCTCGCCATCACTCCGGACGGAAAGCGCGTGTACGTCTGCATCCGCCAGGAGGACTGGGTGGGCGTAGTCGACACCGCGTCACTCGAACTCGTGAAGCATGTCCCCGTGGGCCGCTACCCGCACAATGTCTACAACACGCCCGACGGTAAATGGATGATCGCCACTTCACTCGGCGACAAGAAGCTCACCGCCATCGACGTTGCCAGCGAGGAGCCTAAGTACACAATCGCGATTCCCGGCGTCCCACGCCCGGTCGCCATGGACGCTGGGCCGGCGAATCTATATGTACAGCTTTCCGATCTGCACGGCTTCATCGTCATCGACTTCGCGAAGCGAGAAGTGATCGATAAAATCCTGTTGCCCGCCGCCCCGCCCGACGCCCAGCCCTTGATCCCGCACACGTACAGCCACGGCATCGCCGTATCGCCCGACGGCACAACTCTCTGGGTCACTAGCATGCTGAATAACGCAGTCTCAGTCTACTCGCTGCCCTCGCGCAAGCTGCTTGGAACCGTGGAAGTGGGCCGCGGCCCCGACTGGATGGCGTTCACCCCCGATGGCAAGCGCGTCTACGTCTCCAACGCCGGCGCCGATTCGGTCTCCGCCATCGACGTAGCCACCCGCAAGGAACTCGCCCGCATCCCCGTTGGCAAAATTCCCAAGCGCATCATCGCCGTCACGCTGCCGTAAATCCGGCTCCCCCCGCGTACTAAACTGGAGTTTCTCCTCGCATGACTCCTAAAGCCACAACCGTGCCTTCACACGGCCTCTGGTCGTCGCTGCGCGAAGCGATCGGCGGTTCGCACCAGGATTACACCTCGGGCAGCATTGAGCGAGCCATCATCCTGCTTTCCGTGCCCATGGTTCTGGAGATGTGCATGGAGTCGCTGTTCGGAATCGTGGATGTGTTCTGGGTTGCGCACCTGGGCGATAATGCCATTGCGACCGTGGGCCTCACGGAAACGTGCCTCACCGTGGTCTTCGCCATCGCGCTCGGCCTGTCCATGGCGGCTACCGCTATTGTGGCGCGGCGCATCGGCGAGAAGGATCCCGAAGCCGCCAGTATCGCCGCCGTCCAGGCCATCGTAATCGGTGTAGTGGTTTCCACGCTGGTTGGCGCTCTAGGAGCGTATTTCGCTCCTGAGCTGCTGCGCCTCATGGGCGCGTCAGAAGAGCTGATCCGCACCGGAGCCGGCTATACACGCGTCATCTTCGGCGGCTGCGTCACCATCTTTCAACTTTTTCTTATCAATGCCGTGTTCCGCGGCGCCGGCGACGCGGCTACGGCCATGCGCGCCCTTTGGATCGCGAACATCGTCAACATCGCGCTCAACCCCTGCCTCATCTTCGGTCTCGGTTTCTTTCCGCATCTGGGCGTCACCGGATCGGCAGTGGGCACCACCATCGGGCGCGGCGTCGGCGTCCTCTATCAGCTCTGGTGCCTGTCTTCCGGCCGCGGACGCATCGTGGTCCGCTGGCCGCAAATCCGGCTGGACCCGGTGCTGATGCTGCGCATGATTCGCCTGTCGCTCGGCGGCATGTTTCAGTACATGGTGCAAATGGCCAGCTGGATCGCCATTGTGCGCATCGTCGCCACGTTCGGAAGCGCCGCGGTGGCCGCCAACACGCTGGCCATACGCATCATCATCTTCGCGATCCTGCCCAGCTGGGGCATGAGCAACGCCGCCGCCACGCTAGTCGGCCAGAATCTAGGCGCGCATCGGCCCGACCGCGCCGAGCGCGCCGTCTGGCGCACCGGCTTCTACAACATGCTGTTTCTCGGCGCCGTGGGCCTGATCTTCATTGCGTTCGCCGAGCGCATCATTGGGCTCTTCACGCATGATCCGGCCGTGGCGCCCATCGCGGTTACGGGCCTGCGCTACCTCAGCTACGGTTACATTTCCTACGCGTATGGCATGGTGATCTCGCAATCCTTCAACGGAGCGGGCGACACCTTCACGCCGACCGTGCTCAATCTGATTTGCTTCTGGGCCTGCCAGATCCCGCTGGCCTACACGCTAGCCCTGCCACTTGGGTTGGGACCTAAGGGCGTGTATATCGCCGTGGTAGTGGCCGACTCGCTCCTCGCTGTGCTGGGAATTCTGTGGTTCCGCCGCGGCGCCTGGAAAAAACAATTGGTGTGACGTCCCCTCACTCCCCTTGCACTACCTCGCGCTCCTCGTCCGGCCTCGCCCGCAAATTCGGATTCCGCATCAGCACGCGCGCGCACGTATTCCACCTCAAAATGGCATCGTCATTGCGCGTCGGCCTCAAATGCTCCGCCTGCTCATAACACGCCATTGCCTTCCGAAACGCGTCATGCGCGCTGAAACTCGAATTGGGCGACCCTTGCCGCAGCAGCGCATACGCCTGGCGCTCATGGATAATCGCTTCGTAATAGGCGCGCTCGTAGTCGTTCTTCAGCTTGGGTAGAATCTCCCGCGCGCGCGCCGGGGGCACGCCATGGCCGAACTGATCCGTCAGCGACAGCAGCAGCATCACCAGCGCCCGCTGATTGCCCGGCTCAACGCGCAGCACATCCAGGCAGATGCTCTCCGCCAGCGATGGCTCATTCAGCAGGCGGTAGCGCTCCACCTTCTCCAGCGCCTCGGCGATACCCTGGTGCGAAATCGGCTTCAGCTCGAAATCCATTGCCCGCCTCCGTCTACTCCGAGTTGCGGAAGATCCGGAACAGCTTGCCCAAAGGATCGAAGTACCGGTCCACCACACGTTCCTTCAAGGGAATGATCGCATTATCGGTGATGGTAATGCCTTCCGGACAAACCTTGGTGCAGCACTTAGTGATGTTGCACAATCCGATGCCGTTCGCCTTCCTCAAATCCGGCACCCGATCGGCCGTATCCAGGGGATGCATCTCCAGCGCCGCGGCATATACGAAGTACCGCGGCCCGATGAACTCAGCGTGCATGTGATGGTCGCGCAACACATGGCAGACATCCTGGCACAGGAAGCACTCGATGCACTTACGAAACTCCTGCACTCGGTCGGCATCTTCCTGCGCGATGCGCCAGGTGCCGTCGGGCGCGTCCGGCGTGCGCGGCTTGAATTTCGGAATGCCCTGCTTCACGCGGAAATTCCAGGAGACATCAGTCACCAGATCCTTGATGAGCGGGAACGCCTTCATCGGTTGCACCGTCACCGGCTCATCCAGCGCGAGTTCATTGAGGCGCGTCATGCACATCAGCCGCGGCATCCCGTTGATCTCCGCCGAACAGGACCCGCACTTCCCCGCCTTGCAGTTCCAGCGCACTGCCAGATCGTTCGCGTGTTCGGCCTGGATGTGATGGATGGCGTCCAGTACCACCATGCCCTCCGAGACTTCGGCCTGGTAGTCCTGAAACTTTCCGCCGTTGCGGTCGCCTCGCCAGATGCGGAATGTCGCGGTATCCGCCATCACTTCATCTCCTCGATGATTCCCCGCAGCTCAGTCGCCATCTCCGGCAACGGCTCGCGCTTCACTTGCATGCTTCCATCCGGCGCCTTTGTGATCACAATGTTGAACGTCCCGTAATTCTCGTCCTTGCCGGGAAAATCATCGCGAAAATGCGCGCCCCGGCTCTCTCGGCGCTCAATCGCCGCTCGCGTAACCGCCTCAGACACGGTCAATAAATTTGTCAGATCGAGGGCCGTGTGCCATCCGGGGTTGTACTCCACGTTGCCGTCCACACTGGCCTGCTCCGCTCTCTTCCGCAGCCCGCCGATCCCTTCCAGCGCCCGCTCCATCTCTTCTTGCCGGCGCACGATTCCCACCAGATCCTGCATCATGTCCTGCAAGTCGCGTTGTACTTGATACGGTCCTTCATTTGCCTTCCTCTCGAAAGGCTCCAGCGCCTGGCGGGCCGCCTGATTTACTTGATCCAAATTGACCTGACCCGCAGCGGTCTCTTTGGCGAACTTCGCCGCGAACTCGCCCGCGCGTTTCCCAAACACCAGCAAATCCGAAAGCGAATTGCCGCCCAGCCGGTTCGCGCCATGCAGACCCGCGCCACACTCGCCCGCCGCGAACAGACCTGCAACATCCGACATCTGCGTATCGGGATTCACTTTCACGCCACCCATCATGTAATGCGTGGTGGGGCCGATTTCCATGGCATCCTTCGTGATGTCGATATCGCCGAGTTGCTTGAACTGGTGATACATACTTGGCAGCTTCTTCTTGATGTGCTCGGCCGCGTTGGGAAGTTTCTCCTTAATCCAGGCAATGTCCAGATACACACCTCCATGCGGGCTGCCCCGCCCCTCGCGCACTTCGCGCACGATGCAGCGCGCCACGTGGTCGCGGGTCAGCAGCTCTGGCGGCCGCCGCGCATTCTTGTCGCCCTGAGTGTATCTCCAGCCTTCTTCCGGAGTGTCTGCAGTCTGCGTCTTATAGTTCGCTGGAATATCGTCGAACATGAACCGCTTGCCCTGGTTGTTGCGCAGCACGCCGCCTTCGCCGCGCACACCCTCGGTGACCAGAAGCCCGCGCACGCTCGGCGGCCAAACCATTCCCGTGGGATGGAACTGCACGAACTCCATATCCATCAGGGACGCTCCCGCATGATACGCCAGCGAGTGTCCGTCGCCGGTGTATTCCCAGCTGTTGCTGGTGATCTTGAACGCGCGCCCGATTCCCCCGGTCGCCAGCACCACCGCTTTCGCGCGAAACAGCTTGAAGCGGCCCCGCTCGCGCTCATATCCGAACGCTCCCACGATGCGGTCGCCATCCTTCAGCAGCGTCAGCATGGTGGTTTCCATATGGAAGCCGATCCCTTGATGAATGCCGTGGTCCTGCAGCGTCCGGATCATCTCCAGACCCGTGCGGTCGCCAACGTGTGCCAGCCGCGGATATTTGTGCCCGCCAAAATTGCGCTGCAGGATGCGTCCGTCCTGCGTGCGGTCGAACAGGGCGCCCCACGCCTCCAGCTCGCGCACGCGATCCGGAGCTTCCTGAGCGTGCAGTTGCGCCATGCGGGGATGATTCAGATATTGCCCGCCGCGCATGGTGTCCGCGAAGTGGACGCGCCAGCTATCCCGATCGTCCACATTGCCCATGGCAGCCGCGACGCCGCCTTCCGCCATCACCGTATGCGCTTTGCCCAGCAGCGACTTTGAAACCACGCCCACCGAAACCCCCGCCGCCGAAGCTTCGATGGCCGCACGCAGGCCCGCACCGCCCGCGCCGATGATCAAAACGTCATGTTCGATGGTCTGGTATTCCGGCATCAGAGAATTCTCCAATCCGTCCAGATGTTCATCGCGCACATCCGGATGTACAGATCGGAGAATCCCACCGAGAAAAGGCTGCACCAGGCCCACACCATATGCCGCCGGTTGAGACAGCTCACACAGTCATAAGCTGTCTTGCGGACGGGCCGGCCCGCCAGCCGGTCAATCCCGCCGCCGATCAAGTGCCGGAACGAATGGCAGCCCAGCGTATATCCACCGAGCAGGACCACGTTGACGGCCAGCACCAGCGTCCCCACTCCAATGCCGAACTTGCCTTCAAACCAGAACGCCTTCCACACGTCGTACGCCAGCAGCACGATAAACCCCAGCGCCAGGTACAAAAAATAGCGATGGATGTTCTGAATGATCAGCGGAAAAGTTCGCTCGCCCAGATATTTCTTGCGCGGCTCGCCCACCGTGCAATTCGGCGGATCGGCCCAGAAGGCTTTGTAGTAGGCCCCGCGATAGTAATAGCAGGTGAACCGGAACCCTCCCGGAGCCCACAAGATCAGCATCGCGGCCGATACGAATCCAGGCAGCCACGCGGGCCTGGTCCCGAACCACGTCCCGACACCGTTATCGCTGAATAGCAGCGGCGAGTAGAACGGTGACAGATAGGACTGATACTCGTAATTCTTCCCTTGCATCGCCGCCCATGTCGAGTAAACGATAAAAGTTCCGAATCCGAGGAAGACGATCAGGGGCTGCACCCACCACAAGTCGCGCCGCGCTGTCTGTCCGAAGCGGCCGCGCTCCAGCGGAACATCGATAGATGACATAGTTTGAATATTTAACGCTATCGAACCCCACTCCACCTCGTCAAGCCGTTGTAGAACGGGCCTCCTGGCCTGCCTTGTTCTTTGCTCGAGCAGCGGACCCAGGCCGGCCCCACAACGATCAATGCAACCCCACCGCCCCCCGCGCCGATTCAATCAGCTTCGCCGAGTCATATCCCACACCATCCTTGAACACAATAGTCACCTTCTCCACATCCTCAATCGTCACGGACGGGTCCCCGTGAATCACCACCAGATCCGCCTGCTTCCCCGCCGCAATCACTCCGATTCCCGCATCCCCCAGAAACCGGGCAGCGTTCGAGGTGTAAATCTGAATCGCCTCGACCGGCGTGAACCCCGCTTCCACCAGCAACTCGAGATTACGTTGATCCCCGAACCCGGCCAGCGCCCCTCCGTTCCCGGTTGGATCCGCGCCCGCTATCAGCAGTCCACCCGCCTTGACGAACGCCCGCTCGAACTCCATTTCTTTACGAAGCAATCCGAGTCTTTCGGTGGTCGCGCCTCGCGCTCGTGAACTCAGGTAACTTACTGCCGCCTCGTGAGTCATCGCGTCCAGCACGCGCTGGCCCAGCGGCGGCCGATCCGAAGAGATCGCCTCGAACACCGATAAAGTAGACGTGATCGCCACTCCACGTCGTACCAGTTCACGAATGGTGTCTTGCACCGCGGCGCCGCTCACATCCAGATTGCGAAACGCAGCCAGCGTTTGCACCTGCGCTGGACATTGATCGGGCTTCTTGCCCGCCATAAACTCGGTATCCACCACTAGTCCATGCTCCAGATTGTCGATCCCCAGCTCGGCGGCTTCGCGAAATCCGATGGAACAGAGATGCCCCGTCACCTTAACCCCATGCTCGTGCGCCGCCTTGATCGCAGCCGCCAGTTCCGCGCGCGTGATGTGCATGTATGCTTTGAACGACGTGACGCCCTCGGCCACCCAATATTCCACCGTGCGCCGGGCGTCTTCCGCATCCTTCAACTCATGCATCTGCGGCGTGAACGCGCCCGCGCCCTCCAGGTACGGACCTGTCACCAGCATCTTCGGACCCGGCATGCGCCCCGCGTCGATCAGCGCTTTCAGATTCAGATCGGTATACGGTTCGAGGCTTCCCGCCGTGCGCATGGTAGTGATGCCACACGCCAGATAGAGCCGTGGAAAGCTGAATGCGTGTTCGTTATATATGGGAACGCCCCCGCCCGAGGGATAAAAAAGATGCTGATGCATCCCGATCAGTCCCGGGATCACGGTGTGCCCCGTGAGATCCATCACCCGCGCGCCGTCCGGCACCGCGCCTCCTATCGATTGGATCTTCCCGCCGGCAATCACGACGGTTTGATCGGCTACCGGCGCCGATCCGGTTCCATCGATTACGCGCACGTGCGTCAGCGCCACCACCGGCGCATCCACCGAAACAAACGGCTGAGTCGTTGGACTAAACTGGGCCTGCGCGGCCAGACAGCCCACCGCGAGCAATAGAAATGGTATCTTGAGCGTCATGCGCACCTTGATTCTCTCTCTCGTCACGGCCATTGTATTGTTCGCGGGCGTCGCGGGCAACTACAAAGGTACCTGGTCCGGAGGAGGCAGCGGCGATATCCGCATCTCACTTCAGCCCGGCGAAGGCGGCGAGTGGAAGTCCACCGTCACTTTCACCTTCGACGGCAGCGAGGTCCAGACCAAGGTCACCTCCGTGAAAGTGGACGGCAACAAGGTGAAGATCGTCTACACGTTCGATCTCCAGGGCAACATCCTCGAATCCACCGTAACCGGCGAGGTCAAAGGCCGCACCATGGAGGGCGCTTACAGCACCAAAGCCGCCGCCGATGGCTCAGCCGTAGACGAGGGCACCTGGAAAGCCACCGCCCCCGAATAAATTGTGGGGCGGACCCCCAGGTCCGCGCGGGGCCCCTGGCCCCGCTCTCCGGTAAACCTAAGCTCTACTCGCCGCCAGATCCCCCACCAGCCGCGCATCGTCCCGACCCAAATTGCACTCCCCCAGATCGATCCACTGCTTCCACCTGGTAGCCTGCACGAAGGTAATCGTCTCCACCTGGAAACTGCGCTCGAACCCGAACTCCGCCCAGCGGTGGCGCGCCACATCCACCAGTTCATCCACTTCGTCGGACTTCAAATCCTGCGCCAGCGTTACATGCGGGTGATATCCGTGGGGTTCCTTGAATTTCAGCCCGCCTGTGTTCATGGCTTCATGCATTTGTTCCAGCGAAACGAATCCGGCGCCAACCGAAACATGGATGACGTCCGAAGCCCGGAACACTTCCACCCCGGTGAGCTCAATCTTAAAAGGGAGGAAGCGCCGCGCCAGCATCCGCACTTGATTCCAGGCGCTCTCCGGCGTAGAGCTGATGGGACGAGGAGGAAGGACCGTGATATGCGCGCGCAGAAAACAGTTCGGTACCAATTCCTGCCGCAGTCGATCTAAATAACCCGCCAGAGGCTGGGGGATGTAGGCTACGATTGCATACGAATTGATCCGATCCAAACCGTTCGGATCACTACTCATAACTGCCTTTATCTTACCTCGCTGACCAGTTCAGGCGCGGCCGCCGGGATTTCCGGCGCCAGCCAGCGTGCCTCCTCGAACCCGACGTATTTGAAAATGCGCAGCTCCGCGCCATCGGATTCCAGCAGATCGCCCACTTGGAGGGCGTCGTCCGATTCGCGCAGTTCCAGCCACAGCGCATACGGACTGGGGGCCTCCACCATAGTCCCTGGCTCGTAATCCTTAGGCTTAACCGTAGTTACCCCCGAAGTGTGCGGCGCCCAGCGAAAACTCTGCCGGTGCGATTCCTTCAACCGATGGATCTGGTAAGCAGGCATGGCTAGAGTCTATTGTCGCTCAAAACAATTCAGAAGCAAATGTTTTAATGTGGCCGCGTCCCGCTCGCCCTGCCTTACCCACGCCTCGGCGTTCTCGCGCTTCCACTTCAAAGCCTCCAGCGCCGACCCCAGCAGCTTCGGCGGCGACAGCCGGATCACCTCGATACCCTCCGGCACCACCGGCCGGAACGGCGCGATCATCCGCATGGTTCGCACGAAAGTCTTCGCCACCAGACCGGGAGACTGCGGCAGCACATCCAGCGCCACGATCCGAGTCGCCCCCAACTCCGCCGCGGCCCAAATGGGGAGCGCCGAAAGCAATCCGCCATCTGAATACAGCCGTCCTTCCAGCCGGATCTGATCGAAGATTCCCACCAGCGCAGTGGACGCCGCCAGATGCTCCCAGGTAACCTCCGGATGCTTCACGATCCGCGGCCGCAGCTTCATTAGATCCGTTACTACCAGCGCAAATTCGGTGCGCGGGCGATATGCCGCGTGAATCCCGCGGATCACCTGAATCAACGGCTCGGAATCCAGCACCCCGTGGTGCGGCCGGCGCGGCACCTGCCACCGGAACGTTCCAGCCGCTTCCAGGTTCAGCCACGCGTCGATCAGTTCGTCCGGCGGGCAGCCGCCGGCGATGGCCCATCCATTCACCGCGCCGATGGAAGCGCCCACTACCAGATCGGGCTCGAATGAACCGGCAATCGCCTTCCACGCTCCGGCCTGCCATGCGCCGAACATCCCGCCCGCCGATAGCACCAGCGCCGTTTTCATGACTTCTGCTGTCGTATACGCGGAAAGCCGTGCACAAGGTCCACCGGAATCAAGTTGTGGCGCACCAGTTTGCGGCCGACGAAGAACAATTCGGCCAACAGCCCGTGCTGGGTTTCCTTGCGCTGGAACTGATCAAACACCAGGTTGCCCAGCGAATAAAAAATCACCCCGCCCTTCCAGGCTTCCTCCGGCTGCGTCACATGCGGATGATGCCCAATCACCACCTGCGCGCCGGCTTCAATAGCGGCGCGGGCAAAGTCGCGCTGCTCCTGATTCGGATGTGGCTGGTATTCATCGCCGCCGTGCATCGAAACCATCACGACATCGGCGCGCCGCAGCAGGCCGGCTACGTCCGCGGCCACCGCATCCACGTCCATATCGGCGATTCGATCGTCGTGATCCTTATGATTGCCGTTGGATTGGTCATACGTGTACGCCAGGAATCCGAACCTGACGCCGTTGCGCTCAAGCACGGTTCCACGATGCGCCTGTTCCGCGCTGGCGCCGGTTCCCGCAGCGGCGATCTTGTGCCGCGCCAGCCAGTCCAGCGTAAACTCGACGCCGTAGCTCCCGCAGTCTCGCGCATGGTTGTTGGCAGTGGAAACCACGTCGATTCCAGCGTTCTCCAGCGTCGCGATCATCTCGGGCTCGGCGCGGAAAACCATGCCGTGCAGCACCGGCTTGCCCTTATCCGAGAATGGCGATTCCAGATTTACGAACGCGATATCGGCGGAGGAGAATTCCGCCGCGACGTCGCGCAAGGGAGCGGCAGGATCCTTCTGCCTGCGGGCGGAGATGCCGATATACCGGCACAGCATGACGTCGCCTCCGCACAGGATCCGGTTGACCGGCAGCGAGGGCGGAATCGTGACGTTGCTTTCGGTCGGGATAACGGCCAGTCCCAGGCCGGCGAGTCCTAAGAAATCGCGCCGCGTCCCGGTCATTCTTGAAGCAAACGGGCCGCCGCCTGATCCAAGAACCATGTCACGCTGCCGCCGCCTTCACGGACTCCAATCTGGCAGGGGAAATTCCTGGGATCGTATTCGCCCGTGAGTACCGTGCGCAACGGCTCGGCTTTGTCGTCGCCCGCCACCAGCATCACCGTGTTCCGGGCGGCAATCAGCGTTCCCGGCAGCAGCGTAATGCGCCATTGCTTGAACTTCTCGACGTACACCGGAGCCGCAATGTGCTCGCGGTCGTCGATCTTCGGCTCGCCCGGAAACAGGCTGGCGGTGTGCGCATCCGGACCCATGCCGCGGTGAATAATGTCGAAGTGCGGCAGCTCGCCCTCCGAGAGCCCGAAGAAATCGCGAATCTCCTTGACATACTGCTCCGATGCCACTTCAGGCGGGAGCTCGGCGCGAACACGATGGATATTCCGCGCCGGATACTGCACGGCGTCCAGCCAGTGATCCTTCGCAAGCTTGTAGTTACTCTGCGAATCCGTGGGCGCGACGCCGCGCTCATCCACCCAGAACAGGTGCAATTTGTCCCAGTCGAAACTGGCCTTGGCGAACTCGCCGAATAGCAGCTTCGGCGTGGAACCGCCCGAGATCGCCAGCGTCGCATGCGAATTACCCGACAAGGTGGTGTTGATCAGCTCTAGAATGCTCTTAGCGCACGCCGCGGAGGCCTCCTGCGGGCCGGCGCTGGTAATTCTTCGACTACTCACGGCAAGCACCTCCGGAACACCGCATCAACCCCCAGAATAGACAACTCCTCGCGCATAAGATTGTACTCGCTAGAAGCCGGAAACTGGGTGCGGCTGGCAATCCCGTTGACCACAACTTCCGCCGAGGAAGGCTCCACGAGCCGAACTGACGCGGAGAATCCGTGGCCACTCATCTCAATCTTTGTGGGGCGGCCCCCCCGGACCGCTGCCGGCCCCCCGGCTGGCACAATCCCGCCAAACCACGCCTTCAAATATCGCGCTCCCACGCTCTCCATCGAAATCACAACTCGGTCAATCCCGGCCAGATGGTTCCGGTTCTCCACATTCTCGAAAATCTGAGCCACGGTCTCCCTCCACGTGGTCAACCGCGCCCAGGCCAAATCCGCGGAATTCGGCAAGCTCTTCACCAGCGCCAGCCCAGCTTCCTTATCCTCAAACCGCTCGGAGTCGAAGATCACCTTGTCCGCCAGCGGAAACAATTTGACGAAGCTGGTGTTTTCACACAGCGATGGACTGCGCGACCACAACACCACCGGCAAATCCGGCACTGTGATACCCAGCAGCAGCTTCGGGAGATCCGGCAGCATGTCTATCCCCGCGGCGATCTCAATCTGCTCGCAGCAAATCTGCTGCCGCCCTCCGAATGGCATCCAGCATTGCGCGAAGACTCGGGCTGTAATCGGCGCGTTGCCGCGCCCGATGCACAGGACAATCGCGCGGCTGGGATGCTCATGCATGAGCTGTCCGATAATCCCAGTAACGCCCTTGGCGTCATCCTCGCAATCCACCGCGGCGATCAGCGTCATCGCGCAGGCCCGAATCACCCCGGACGTTCCCGACCCATTATCTTGGCGTCCCAGATCCACCCATAGCCGCGCCAGATCCTTGAGCAGATTCTCGGGCCGCACCACTGTTTCCGCTACGGCGCTCACGGAATCCTCCACTCATGTCCCTGCCGCGCCAGCATTTCCTCCGCCGCCTTCGGACCCCAGGTGCCCGCGGCATAATTCGGAAAATCCTGCTTCCGGCTGGCCCAGTCGTTCAAAATCGGCTGGATCGCGGCCCAACTGGCGTCCACCATGTCCTGGCGCGTGTAGAGCGTCGGATCGCCGGTCATGGCGTCCAGCAGCAGCGTCTCGTATGCCGATGGCGAGCGCTCTCCGAAGCTCGATCCGTAGTGGAAATCCATCGTCACCGGCCGCAAGTGCATGCCGCTGCCCGGATGCTTGGACATGAATCGCAGTGAAATTCCTTCTTCGGGCTGGATGCGGATAATCAGCAGATTCGGCCGCGTGCCGTCTTCGTTCTCTTGCCCCGGCGGCACGAACGGCGAATGTGGCGCGTCATTGAACGCGATCGCGATATCGGTGACGCGCTTGGGCAAGCGCTTGCCGCTGCGCAAGTAAAACGGAATGCCCGCCCAGCGCCAGTTATCCACAAAGAACGTCACCGCGGCGTAGGTGTCGGTTTGCGCATTGGGATCCACGCCTTCCTCCTGGCGAAAGCCCGGCACGTCTTCGCTGCCCACGCGCGCCGGACCGTATTGACCCGCCACGGCGTATAGCGGAACCTGTTCCGGCTTCATGATGCGGACACAGCGCAGGAACTTCGCGCGCTCATCGCGCAACGTGTTGGCTTCAAAAACCGCGGCGGGCTCCATGCCGATCGTCGCCATCACCTGCAGCAGATGACTCTGGATCATATCCCTGAGCGCGCCGGCTTCCTGATAGAAGCTGCCGCGGCCCTCGACGCCGATGGACTCAGCGGCCGTGATTTGAATATTGTTGATGTAGCGCCGGTTCCACACCGGCTCGAAGATGCCGTTGCCGAATCGGAACGCCAGGATATTCTGAACCGTCTCCTTGCCCAGGTAATGGTCGATCCGGTAAACCTCTTTTTCAGCGAACACTTCGTGGATGGCATCGTCCAGAACCTGTGCGCTGGCAAAGTCATGCCCGAACGGTTTCTCCACTACCAGACGCCGCCATCCGTGGTTCTTCTGAAGCCCCGCCCCGCCGATGCCTTTCACTACGCTCGCGTAGTGACTGGGTTGCGTGGACAAATAGAACAGCGCGTTGCCGCTGGTGCGGTGTTTCGATTCAACCTCGCTAAGCTTGCCGGCCAGCGTCTGGTAGAACCCGGCGTCATTCAGATCGCCGGCGATGTAATAGAGGCTGGAGGCAAAGGTCTCCCACACGCTCGCGTCCAGCTGCTCGCCCTCCAGGAAGTGCGAAACTTCCTCGCGCATGCGGTCGCGAAACTGCTGGTCAGTCAGCGCGGTGCGCGAATTGCCGATGATCGCGAATTCGGGCGGAACCCGGCGTTCATAAGCCAGCCGGTACAGCGCCGGCATCAGCTTGCGTTTGGTCAGATCGCCGTTGGCTCCGAAGATGACAATGGCGCACGGCGGAGCGCGCCGCTCGAAGCGCAAAGGATCGCTGAAAGGGTTGCCGGCGGCCATCAGCCTTCAACATAGCATGGAGGCCCCGCGAGCCATGCTAGACTGGTGTTTACCTTCCACCGCCGCTCGAAAACATCGGGACGGTACTTTATAAAATCAGCAGTCCAAGGTAAACCGGGAGTCTCGCGCAAGCTTCATATGCCAAGAAAAAAGATCCTAGCCGTGGTGGATGACCTCTTGTTCACCGTGAAGATAGGCGACGCTGCCAAGCGAGCAGGTCTGGATGTGGATTTCATGAAGTCGGAAAAGGACGTGCTGGCCAGCGTGGGTGAAACCCGGCCATTGCTGATCATCATCGACCTGAATTCCAATTCGGTGGAGCCGGTGCAGCTCATCGAGACCCTGAAAGGCGGGGACCTGAAACCCATTCCCATCATCGGCTTCGTCTCGCACGTGCAGGGCGAGTTGAAGATGAAGGCCCAGGACGCGGGCGCGAACATGGTGATGGCCCGCTCGGCGTTCTCGCAAAACCTTCAGCAAATCCTGCGGCGCCACGCAGGCGTCATGTAAGATGCCTGGTGCCGAGGAAATCGCCCAGATCAAGTTAGCGCCCGCCGATCCCCGGGTCCATGAGTTGATCCGCAAGCGCTGGAGCCCGCGGGCATTCTCCGCTCAAGACGTCTCGCCGGAGGATTTGCGTATTCTGTTCCAGGCAGCCGAGTGGGCGGCATCTTGTTTCAATGAGCAGCCGTGGCGGTTCATCGTGGGCACGCGCGCGGATCAGACTGAATGGAATAAGCTGCTGGATTGCCTCGTCGAAGCCAACCAAGTCTGGGCAAAGCACGCGCCGGTGCTGATGCTGACCGCCGCTAAACGGACGTTCACCCAAACCGGCCAGCCGAATTACCACTCTCTGCATGACACCGGAATGGCGCTGGCGAATTTCCTGCTGCAGGCCGCTTCCATGGGCCTCGCGGCGCACGCCATGGCCGGCTTCGACCATGCCAAAGCCCGGGCGGCCTTTAACATCCCGGAGGATTACGACGTCGGCGCGGCCGTCGCCATTGGCCACTGGGGAGACCCGGCCAGTCTTCCTGCCAAGCTCCAAGCCGCCGAAATCGCTCCCCGAACCCGCAAGCCCCTCTCGGATGTCGTTTTTTCCGGCGCTTGGGGACACCCCGCCGGTTTCTGAACCCGGCCGCCTCGTTTTTCCCGCTTTCGATGTTAACCTGTTTCAACTTCGGGGAGTCTAAATAAGCGTGAGCTTCTCTAAACTGGCCGGACTTGTGTTTGTTTTGGCGGCTGCCCTGGCCCCCCACGCCTCTGCGCAATGGGACACCTCCGGCAACGGCCTGTTGAAGGGGACTTACTATTTTCGCGAGGTCATCTGGGTGGTGGGCGATAACAGCGGCGGCCTGAACCGCGGCCTGGCGTTGTACGGCAACATCACTTTTGACGGAAACGGAAACTACACCATCAGCGGCGCTCAGCTCGCCGACAGCGGGAACGCTGGGCTTCAAATCCTCTCTCCCGGCACGTACTCGATCTCTGCCAGCGGCAACGGTTTCCTGAGCAGCCCTATCTCCAACGGCGATTCCGTGTACGGCCTGGTTTCCCGCGGCATCTTTATCGGAAGCAGCACCGAATCCGGCTTCAACGACTTGTTTATCGCCGCACCGCTCGCTTCCCCAGCGCCCACGAACGCATCCTTCCAGGGTCCCTACACTTTGTTCGATCTGGATTTTACCGACGGCATTCCTGCCGACACCCTTGAGAGTCAGATCCAAATAAATCCTGACGGGAACGGAAATATTCCCGGCGTTCGCGTTACGGGCTATGCGGGCGGGGGAGGCAGTACACAGTTTTCCCAGAACATCGGCAGCGCCCGCTACTTCTTCAGCAACGGCGCGGCAAATGTGAACTTTGGAACCGCCACTTCGTCCAGCCTGGTCGCGGGTACTAAGTTTCTGTACTTGTCAGCTGATGGCTCATTCGTATTCGGTGGCTCGCCCACAGGCTTCGACATGATTGTCGGAGTCCGGTCGCCCACGGCGACGCCGAATTTCAGCGGCTTGTATTATCAGGCGGCAGCTTACCAGGACGAGTCCCAGTTAGCGACAGGATTCTCCGATCTCCAGACCTGGTATGGATCGTTCAAGGCCAATGCCGGCGTCATCCTCGGCCACCAGCGGTTCCTCTCCGTCTTCAACAACAACTCTTTCGATTACAACTACACCGATTCCTACGCGCTGAACGCGGATGGAACCTACAACGATACGAATAATCATTACATCTTCGGAGCCGGCGGAGCGATCCGCCTGGGTATTGGCATTCCACCCACGATAGGGATCAGCGTGGCCATCCAGGCGCCCAGCTTCACTCCCACGGGCGTCTTCATTGACCCCACCGGCATCGTCAACGCCGCGAGTTCCGCGCTGTTCACCGCCGGGATCGCTCCTGGCGAGCTGATCTCCATCTATGGATCCAACCTCGCTCCCTCCTTGAAAGTCGGTACTGGCTTTCCCACCACGCTGGCGGGTGTCCAGGTGCTGGTGAACAACCGCCCGGCGCCCATTTACTTCGTGAGCCCGAACCAGATCTCGGCGGTGGTGCCTTTCGGAACTTCGGAGCTGATTGCAGCCATCCAGGTCATCAACAATAACGTCGCGTCCAATACCGTCACCGAGTACGTGGGCTTCACCGCGCCCGGCGTGTTCACGCAACCCGCGGGCGGGCTCGGATCGGCCGCTGCCCTGCACGCCGATTTTTCCCTGGTGACTTCCGCCAATCCCGCGCAGCCCGGCGAGACCATCCTGTTATTTGTCACGGGACTCGGCGCGGTAAGTCCCGCGGTTCCGGACGGCACGCCCGGCCCGGTAAATCCGCTGAGCCTGGCGACCAACACCATCTCCGTTTTTATCGACGGTGTGCCGGCCACTACATCTTTCGTGGGACTCGCCCCGCAGCTAATCGGGCTGTACCAGATCAATGTTCAGGTCCCAACCGGCGTCAGCACGGGAAACGTCTTCGTGGACATCTCCGGACCCGACTCCACAACCATTGAGGCCACACTTCCGGTAGGACCCGGCTCCGGCGTCAATGCAGCCTCAAGAGCTAAGCCGTCGTTCCGCCAGCCTAGACCCGCTGGCAGCATCCGCATGAATCCTCACCGCTCGCCGCGGGGATAGCAGATTAACATTTCTTTACACTGCCAAAGTAATTAGCCTCCATTTAGATCCGTCCCAATACTTATGCCATTTCGCAATACGAAGCCACTCGTTGTTTTATCTTTTCTTATCTACGGGATGGCATCTGCCGCCGCCCTATCCAACCGCTATGCCCTGATCCTCGAGGACCCTCCGGTTTCCGAACGCTACGCCTCGCGCCAGACTGTGCAATCCGCTCCCGCCCGCAATTACCAGCAGCAGGTAGAGGCGCGGCAGCAGATCCTGCGCACCGAGTTAGGGTCCAGAAAAATCGCCGTCAGTGGTTCCGCCAGCACCTTGCTGAATGCCGTTTTCGTGGTGGCGCCGGCCGGGCGTGAGAACGAGTTGAAGAGCCTGCCAGGCGTGAAGGCCGTGATGCCGCTGCGCCGCTATCGCCGCGATCTCAACCGCGCGACACAGCTAGTGAATGCGCCCGGTGCGTGGAGCGCGCTGGGCGGAGTGCAGAACGCCGGAACAGGCATCAAAATTGCCATCATCGATACCGGCATCGATCAAAACCATCCGGCGTTCCAGGACAGTTCTATGTCCGCGCCCGCCGGGTTTCCCAAGTGCACCACGGGAGACTGCGTGTTCACGAACAACAAGGTAATTGTGGCGCGCAGTTATGTGCACCAGCTCGCGGCGGGGAGTGATTCAGCGAACCCCGCGCTCGATTCCCGGCCCGACGATTATTCCGCCCGCGACCGTTCGGGACACGGCACGGCGGTGGCTTCCTGCGCGGCCGGCGCCACCAACACCAGCGCGCTTACCTTCACCGGAATGGCGCCCAAAGCATGGCTCGGCAATTACAAGATCTACGGATCCCCCGAAGTCAATGACTTCAGCACGGACGATGTCATCATCATGGCTTTTGAAGACGCCCTGCGCGACGGCATGGATATCGCGTCGCTGTCCACCGGTGGCCCCGCGTTCGTTGGCGCGCTGGATTCGGGCGCGGCCTGCGGCAATCCCACCGGCGTGACGTGCGACCCGCTGGCGCAAGCCGTGGAGAACGCCACCAAGGCTGGGATGACGGTAGTAGTAGCGGCCGGCAACTCGGGTGGTGACGGCAACGTCACCCCGACGTTCAACACCATCTCTTCTCCCGCCGATGCGCCTTCCGCGATCGCTGTGGGAGCTACCACCAATTCTCACTTCTTTATCCAGACCGTGAAGGTGCCCGGGGCCGGCGTGCCTTCCAACCTGCAGCAGATGGCAGCGTTCCTGGGTGACGGATTCGTTCCCGCCGGTCCGGTTACCGCGCCCCTGCGCGACGTCACGCGGTTTGGCGATAGCGGCCTCGCCTGCTCGGCGTTGCCTGCGGGATCGCTGAACGGGGCCCTGGCGTTGATCAAGCGCGGGAGTTGCAACTTTATCGACAAGCTGACCAATGCACAGCAGGCCGGCGCCGTCGGGGTGATCTTCTACAATTCCAATTCGACTTCGCCCTTCGGACCGGGCGGCCTCATTGGCACCACCATCCCAGCCGTCATGATCGCCAACAGCGACGGCGTGGCTCTCAAGAGCTTCATCGATGCCAATGTGGATCATGCCGCCACCATCGATCCCACACCTTTTGAAGTAAGCACGCCGGACTTCAACACGCTGGTGTTCTTTTCCTCGCTCGGACCGGCCACCGGCGACGCCGGTCTCAAGCCCGAGCTGGTGGCGGTGGGAACCGACATGTACATGGCGGCTGAAAGCTATGACCCGCTGGGTGACGTATACAGCCCCACCGGATACGGCGTCGCCAATGGCACCAGCTTCTCCACCCCTCTGGTTTCCGGCGCGGCCGCGCTGGTGAAGCAGAAGCATCCGGGCTATTCGGTGGCGCAGATCAAGTCGGCGCTGGTCAATTCGGCATCGCAAGACGTCACCAGCGACGATTCAGGGAACCCGGTGGGAGTGCAACAGATTGGCGCGGGGAAGCTCGATGCCGGCGCCGCGGTTCAGACTACCGTCACTTCCGCTCCCGCCACGCTTTCGTTCGGAGTGCTCAAGTCCGGATCGCTGCCGGCCTCCAAACAGCTAACAGTGACCAATACCGGATCCAGCGCCGCCAACCTGACGGTGTCCGTGGTGCCCGCGCTGCAGGCGCCCGGAGTCACCCTTGCTCTCGATAAACAAAGCCTGGCGCTTGCGCCGGGAGCGTCCGGCACGGTGAATGTGACGGTATCGGGCAGCGCTCCGGCGGCCGGCTCGTACTCGGGCATGATCCTGATTCAAGGCCAGGGCACGCTGCGCATTCCGTATCTCTATCTGGCTGGAAGCGGCGTCACGGCGAACATGATCCCGCTGACGGGATTTGGATTCGACGGGACCGTGGGGGAGATCATTCCGGACGGAGTGATTTCGTTCAAGCTGATCGACACTTTCGGCGTTCCCGTTTCCGGCGCAAAGGTAACCTTCAGCGCGCTCGATGGAGGCACCATCCAAAATGCCGATGCCACCACTGACGCCAACGGAATCGCCGTGGCCCAGGCCATCCTCGGCCCGGACCCCGGCACGTATACGTTCAGCGCGTCAGCGGGTGGCCAGAGCTTCCTCTATCAAGGAAATGCACGGTTGAAGCCGTCCATCCCGGCGAGTGGCATCGTCAACGCCGCCAGCTTCGAGGGCGGACGCGCGGTGGCTCCCGGGTCCTACATCAGCATATTCGGCTCCGACCTTAGCGACTTCACCGATTCTGCAACTACGATTCCACTGCCCTTGGCGATTGACTTCGCCATCGTGACCTTCGACGTTCCTTCGGCCGGCATCAGCGTGCCGGGCCACCTGGTTTTCGTCAGCCCCAGTCAGGTGAACCTCCAGGTGCCGTGGGAGCTCCAAGGCCAGTCCTCCGCGCAGGTGAAGGTGACCATCGATTTGACGAACGGAAATGTCTACACGCTGCCGTTGTCGAACTACTCACCAGCGTTCTTTGAGATTGGAAATGGCGCAGTGGCGGCGCTGGATCTGAACAACCAGGTGATTGGCGCATCGAACCCCGCGAAGCGCGGGCAGGTAGTGCAACTCTTCGGAAACGGACTCGGCCCGGTGACAAACCAGCCGGCCAGCGGCGATCCCGCGCCGTCCTCGCCCCTCGCGCAGACCAAGTCGACCGCGGTGGTGACCATCGGCACCGCGCAGGCTACGGTATCATTCTCGGGCTTAGCTCCAGGGTTCCCCGGCCTCTACCAGATCAACGCCGTAGTGCCAACCAGCCTGACGCCGGGCACATACCCCATAACGGTAGCAATCGGCGGCCAAACCTCAAAAGCCTCAACCATCGTGGTGCAGTAGGACAGGCCTCCTGGCCTGTCTTTAGAGGAACTGGAGACAGCTTCCAGGCAAAGCCGGCCAGGGGGCCGGCTGCGGACCAGGGGGTCCGCCCCACAACTGAATTAAGCGATCTCGACGCCCATGCTGCGGGCAGTGCCCTTAACGCTGCGTATCGCGGCATTGATGTCGAAGCAATTCAGATCCGGCATTTTGATCTTGGCGATCTCAGCCACCTGCTGTTCGGTAATCTTGCCCACCTTGTTCTTGTTCGGCTCAGCCGATCCCTTCGCGATGTTAACGGCGCGCTTGATCAGCACCGGTACAGGCGGCGTCTTGGTGATGAACGTGAAGGAGCGGTCAGAGAATATTGTGATCACCACCGGGATGATCAACCCTTCCTGGTCCTTGGCGGAGGTCTTGGCGTTGAACGCCTTGCAGAACTCCATGATGTTCACACCCTGCGGACCGAGCGCAGTGCCTACCGGGGGCGCCGGCGTGGCCTTGCCGGCCGGGATCTGAAGCTTTACTTGTGCAGTTACTTTCTTTGCCATTGTCGCGGAATCCTATATCTTTTCTACTTGCAGAAAATCGAGCTCCACCGGAGTGGCGCGTCCAAAAATTGTGACCAGAACGCGAACTGTGTTGCGCTCCAGATTGACTTCATCGATCTTACCCGAGAAGTTCGCGAACGGACCTTCATTGATGCGTACAGTCTCATTCTTCTCGAAGGTGAGCTTGGGCCGCGGACGGTCAGCCGAAGTGGCTTGGCGGTAAAGGATCTGGTTCACTTCATCGGCGGTCAGCGGCACGGGAGTGTTGCCGCCGCCCACGAAACCGGTGACGCGCGGCGTGTTCTTCACTTCATGCCACAGCTGATCGTTCATTTCCATTTCCACCATCACGTAGCCCGGATAAAGCAGGCGCTTGCTGGTGACTTTCTTGCCGCCCCGCAGTTCGATCACTTCCTCAGTGGGGATCAGTACCTGGCCGATCTGATGCGCGAAACCAAAGGCCTGAGCGCGGCTGCGCAGTGAATCGGCCACTTTCTGCTCGAAGCCCGAATAGGTGTGGATGATGTACCAGTGCTTGTCGGCCTCAGGCGAGGCGGGCGCCGGTTCCGCGGCGGGTTCACCGGTGGCAGCTTCGTGCTCGACTTCAGCGGACTCAGCGGACTCAGCGGACTCGGAGCCGTCAACATGCCCGGCGTGCTCTTCGTGAAGCTCGCCGGCTTCGGTCCCCTCTGCTTCAAAAATTTCGTCTGGCATTGTGATCTTAATGGGTCAACGAGGAAAACAGCTTGGTGATGCCCGCGTTGACCAGCTGGTCGACTAAGGCGAAATAGGCCGCGAATGCGAACACCGCCACAATCACCACGGTGGTAGTTGCGCGGACCTGCTTCCAGCTGGGCCACGTGACGCGGCGCATCTCCATCTGGAGTTCTTCAAAATAGTTCTTCGTCCGCCCCGGCCATCCGGATGCGCGTGCGATGAGGCTCTGCGAGCTGTCTGCGGGTTCTGATGTCGCCATTTATGTTCTCGATTCTGGCAGGGGCAGAGGGATTCGAACCCCCAAAGGCGGTTTTGGAGACCGCTGGTTTACCGTTAGCCTATGCCCCTGGATCGGGCGGACCGCCTCACAAGGCGCCCCCCTCAATCCTACTTGATTTCCTTATGGACCTGGTGCTTGCGGCAGAACGCGCAGAACTTCTTCAGCTCGATCCGCTCGGTGGTCAGTTTCTTGTTCTTGGTATTCGAGTAGTTCTTGCGCTTGCACTCGCTGCATTGAAACGTAATAATTTCGCGTGGCACGTTGCTTCTCCTATTTCAAGATCTCGGTGACGGTTCCGGCGCCTACCGTGCGGCCGCCTTCGCGAATCGCGAAACGCAGCCCCTTGTCCATCGCCACCGGCGTGATCAGCTCCACTTCCAGACTCACGTTGTCGCC
>JALYHQ010000045.1 GCA_030776455.1 Acidobacteriota bacterium
TCGACGTACCCTGGACCGCTCCGGCCAATGAAGTTGGCGACGTCGTTTTCTATGTCGCCGCGCTGGCGGCGGATGGCGATAAGACTGCGGCAGGAGACCACACTTACACCACCGCGCGCGCGATTCAATCGGTGGGGGCTTGCAACTTCACCGACAGGCCGGTGCTGGGGACCGCCAAGAACGCCGCGTCCTTGCAACTGCCGTTTTCCGCGAACGCATTGCTGGCGGTGTTTGGAACGGGATTGCAGCTTCAGGGCCAGAAACGCACCGCCGGCCGGGGCGATCTGGTGAATGGAGCGTTTCCCACCACACTGGCCTGCGTTGCCGTACTGATTAACAAGAAGCGTGTTCCCATCACCTACGTCCAGTTCGATCAAATCAACGTGCAAGCGCCCGAGGATCTTCCGGCAAGCGGCCCGGTGAATATCCAGATCGTCTTGAATCCCGATCTGCCGAATGAGCTTCGCAGCGACCTGGGTACTCTGACGGCGATCCAGCCGCTCGCTCCGGCTTTTCTCACTTTCAGCGGTACCGGCAGCGGCAGCATCGCCGCACAGTTCGCCAACTCCGCGATTATCGTAGCCGATCCGGCACAGATTCCGGTCCCCGGCGCGCACGCCGCGATGCCCGGCGATATCATCACGCTCTACGGAACCGGATTCGGGCCCACCGACATACCGCTGGCCGCCGGCGTATTGGATGCGGGCGTGAATAGCACTAAGAATCCCGTGACGGTGACTTTCGGCAACTCGCCCGCGGAGGTTTTCTATGCGGGACTTTCTCCGGGCTCCATCAGCGGGTTGTACCAGATTAACGTTCGCGTTCCACCGAACGTCCCCGATGGGAATGTCGCGGTGGTCGCCACCGTTAATAGCGTGATGACGCAGGCGAACGCTACCATCCCCGTTCGCCACCCGTAGACGTCCACCGCGCGTAACACAGGGCCATGCCCTGTCAACGTCCACTGACAGGGCATGGCCCTGTGTTACACGGCTGCTAAACTGGCATTTGGCGGCACCAGTCAAATTCGCTCCGGAAGTATCCGCACTCACCGAAATCCTGCAATCGCGCGGCATCGCCGACACCTTGCAATGGTTTTCACGCGAGAAAAAGTGGATCAACGAGCGCCATCTGGAGCTCTGCCGCATTCCCGCGCCCACCTTCCACGAGCAGAAACGAGCGGAGTGGATGCTGGCCCTGCTGCGGTCGCTCGGCTGGAACGCGCGCATTGACCGCACCGGCAACGTAGTCGCCCAGTTGACCGAGCGCCGCGACGGCCCCCTGATCGCGCTGACAGCCCACCTGGACACGGTGCTGTCGCCGCGCCTCCCTGAAGACGTTTCGCCTCAACCCGACGGCGCCATTCGCGGACCCGGCGTTTCCGACAACGGCGCCGGACTCTCGGCGCTCATCGCCATCGCCCGCGCAATCTCGATGCAGCCGGACCTGCACAGCATGTGCCGCCCGCTCTTGCTGGTGGCCAATGTCGGCGAAGAAGGCGAGGGAAACCTGAGCGGCATGCGCTATCTCTGCCGCCAGTCCGGAACCGGATCGCGCATCGCGAGCTTTCTGGTGCTGGACGGTCCCAACACGGACCATATTACGTCGCAAGCGCTGGCCAGCCGCCGCTTTGAAATCCTGGTAAGCGGACCCGGCGGACATAGCTGGAGCGACTATGGGACCGCCAATCCGGTACACGCCCTCAGCCGCGCCATCGCGATGTTTACCGATCAGCCCATCGCCGATCAGCGCCCGCGCTCTTCCTACAACTTCGGCATTCTGGAGGGAGGCTCGGGCATCAACTCAATTCCAACGCAGGCGCGCGCGAAGCTGGACATTCGCTCGGAAAGCGCCGCGCGCATGGATGAGATCGCCGCGTTCCTGACGCAATGCGTGGAGCGGGCGCTGGAAACCGAAAACGAGCGCGCCGCCAGCGGCCGCGTCACCGCTAAGATCCGTGAGATCGGTACGCGCCCCGGCGGAGGGCTGGCCGACGATGCTCCGCTGCTCGGTTACCTGCGCGCAGTCGACTCCCACCTCGGGATCCGCGCCACGCTCGATTGCGCCTCAACGGACGCCAATATTCCACTGTCGCTCGGCATTCCGGCGGTCTCCATCGGCGCCGGCGGACAAGGCGGAGGCGCTCATACCCCGCAGGAGTGGTTCCATCCCGATGGCCGCGAGTTGGGCCTGAAACGCATCCTGCTCACGTTGATGCTGCTGTTGCGGGATCTGGAAGTCGCGCCCGTCCGGGAACCTGCCCGGAATGGAGGATGACGGCGCGACCGCCGCTCCTCACGTTCGGCCTACGTTGGAAGCAATCCATCAAGCATCACGATATCCGTATCACAATCCGAAACAGCAGCATAGAGCTGTTTGCTGTCCGGCGACCAAGAAACGCGTCGCACTATCAGGGTCGCTCTTTTTCCAAAATCGGTAATCTGACGCATGGGGCCGCCATCGGCCGGGAGCAGCCATAGATTGGTGGTGGTGCCATCGGTCAGCGGCGTGGCTAGCCATTTCGCATCCGGTGACAGGATCATATGGAAGTTCAACGGCTCGTGAGGAACGCGGGCGCCGGCGATTCGGGTCAAGACTTCGAAGTTTCCATTCTCTGGCCGAGCTCGCCGTACCTCGAAATCCCACCAGCGGTTTTCGCGCTTCAGGAAGACAGCGTAATACATCTGGGAGCCATCCACGGCCGCCGGCGCGACAGCGTTATCGTATCGCACCAAAACTGGCGCTCCCCCGTCGATGGGGACTCTTTCAATACAGTACGCTCCATTCCGGATCACGACGTAATATACCCAGCGACCGTCGGCGGACCAGTAGGCCCAGATGCCCGCCGGAATCAACTGACGCAGGCCGCTGCCGTCCGGATGAACCAGCCACTGCGCGGTTCGCCCGGTCCTCGTCAAAATAAATACGATGTAGTTTCCGGCCGGTGACCAGACTGGCACGCCCACGGCGACGGCTGGATCCCGCTCGAAGGTGATCTGGCGAGGGACCGAGCCACTCGTCTTCGCAATCCAAAGGTTTCCGTGGCCCCCACTGTCCGACAAGTAAACCATCTCCCGGCCGTCGGGACTCACCGATGGCGTTTGAACCTGGCCAGTTTGTTCGGTGATGCGCATGCCTTTGCGCGTGTTCTCTTCAGGCGGTCCGCCGATCGGGAACTTCCAGATATCCACCTGGCTTCGTACGCGGCTGACCACGAGTTTCCCGGACGGATGCAAATCTGGTTCGACGTACGAGATGTCTCCGAAGGTGAGTTGCCGGTCGGTCGCACCGTTCGATAGCACCATCCTCAAATTGAAAATGGGAGGATAAAGAACTGTGCTGCCCGAGGACGAACTATAAACCAGTCCCGAGCCGTCGCCAATCCAGGACATTCCTCTCAAATCCTCACCGCGAGCAACTTCTCTGGGCTGCCCACCGGCGGCCGCGACGACGAAGATGCGCTCGTCGAAGCTGGAGCCGCTCGCGGTTTGAAATGCGATCCAGCGATCATCCGGTGACCACCGCGGATACGCATTAAGATCCTCAGCGACCACCTGTCTGACGCGCTGGACAGCAGACCCGTGGCGGGAGATTGTTACCAACTCGGTTATGCCGCTCTCGGCGCGAAACAGTGCGATGTGCCGGCCATCATGGCTGCAGTCGCCGCCTCCCAAGGCGGCGGCTATCCTGCGAGGGGGGCCGCCTAAGGCGGGAATCTCCCAGATTGTGCCTTGCTCGCCAGGCGATGGCGAGGGTGTGTAGTAAATCAGCGAACTTGAATCCGGCGCCCAGCGTGGCTGCTCGTGATCCGCGTCATCGCGAGTGACTTGAAGGGGCACGCCGCCGGCCAGCAGGCGAACCCAGATCTGCCGCCGGCCTTCTGTTCGCGCAATGAAGGTTACCATCTTACCGTCCGGAGAAATCGCCGGAGAATCCTCCAGGCCGACAAAATCCGTGAGCCGGCTGAACTGGACATTTCTAGCGCGGGCCGGCCCTGGCCGCACCCAACCCCACAAACAGGCAAACAGGACCACAGCCAGCACCATGCCGGCAACCATCCAAACGGGACCCGGCATAGCCGGACCCCGGGAGACCGGCGCCGGCGGTTCCGAGCCGGCGGGGGAACGATCGTCGACCTCAATTATTTCCTTGCGTAACTCCCACCAGGCGTCTAGCTCCCGTTTATACGCATACACGGAGCCACGCTTGTCGTGGTGAAGGCGGTGAATTGGCAGGCCTTCTTTTTCTTCCCACCGGCGAACCGTTTTGTCGCTACGGCCCAGGTACGAAGCAACGGCCTTCCAGGAATCCAACCGCTCATCGGATTCGTCCGCGCCCGACTGGCCGTGAAGCGGATCAGGCTCGAGCGGCTTCATTTAATTCCCATATCCCTGTCCGTGACATTATAACGATCCGCAAGATGCGGTCAAAGACGGTAAAAAGCGGTCAAAGACCACAGTTCCCTTTGTTTCCGTTGCGTGGGTGAGCGGCCGAACGTAGACTCGGGACCTGTGTACGACCGGCAAACGCCGGAATTCAAAGGAGTCACTGAAGATGTCAAACAAACTGAAGAATTTCAACAAAAGGCTGATAGCAATGATCGGAGTCGCTGGAATCATAGCGCTCGTTCCACTCCACTTCCTCCGGAGCGGCACCAATGACTTCCAGCGGAGAGTGGTTGTCACGGATCCAATCGTAGGCTCCTGGAGTTGCGTGATACCACCCGCCGGCGGCGCTCCCGAATTCACCGTTATCAAGAATATCCACGTCGGCGGCACCGAATCGGAAATTGACAATGCTGCTCCGCCATCGCAGGAAAGTCCCACGGTGGGCACCTGGAAGGCTGCCGACAACAACGAAAACCCCGGAGGCGATAAGCCTTCCTTGAAGTATTCGCAAGACGCGTACCAGATGACCTGGGACCCTGCCGGCAATTTCGTGGGAACCTTCCATTACTTTGGGCCGATGACCCTGGATGGGTCACTGAAGCATCTGGGCATCAACGGCACCGCGACGCTCGTCGGTCCCGCCGGGAATGTGATTACGTCTTTCAACTTCACAGCTTCCTGCAGCCGCTTATGAACCCAAAGTAGCTTCGTCTAGAGAAGTTACGATTCATTGCCGGGACAGTCGCTCGCATGAAAAAGGAAAGCGGGGATTGAGTTGACGGTGGTCAGGGGCCGGCCAATACAGTGACGACTCACATTCCGTAGCGCCTGCTAAACTGGCACTTGGCGGCCCCCACCAAACCTGCGGCGGAAGCATCCATGCTCGCCGAACGCTCCCAAACGCCGGCCAGCGGCGACCGCGTCCGGGAACCTGCCCGGAATGGAGGATGACCGCCGGCGCGCCCGCACGCTGGCGCGTGGATCTCAGCTTGGTGCTGGTGACGCTGATCTGGGGCGCCACCTTTGTCCTGGTGAAGCGCGCGCTGGCCGATGTTTCCACGCTCTTATTCCTGGCCTTGCGTTTTGCCATTGCGGCGTTCGTTCTGGCCCTCGCTTTTCGACGCCAGTTCCGCGCCGGAACTCCAGTTCTTCCCAGTCTGCGCGCTGGAGCCATCGCCGGATGCTTCCTCTTCACCGGCTACATCCTGCAGACCTTCGGACTCAAATACACTACCGCTGCGAACGCGGGATTCATCACCGGCTTGTACATCCCGCTGGTGCCTCTGCTAGGGGCGCTGGTTTTTCGGAAGCTTCCGAAGTTCTCCGAAGCGCTGGGTGTGGTGGCGGCCTTCGCGGGCATGGCGCTCATGACCGTGAAGGGCGGCTTCGCCGATATCAACCACGGCGATCTGCTAGTGGTGGCGTGCTCGGTGGTCTATGCCGGACACATTCTGGTGCTCGGACATTTCGCCGCCGCTTCCAACGTCCAGTTGCTGGCTTTCTCGCAGATTGCCACCGGCGCTGCTATCGGCGCGGGTTCATTCTGGTGGGCCGAAACCCCGAAAATCGAATGGACTGCCCCGGTGTGCATCGCGCTCGCCGTCACCAGTCTGCTGGCTACCGCCCTTGCGTTCGTGATTCAAACCTGGGCGCAGAAATACACGTCGCCTACGCGCACCGCCATCATTTTCTCGCTGGAGCCGGTGTTCGCGTGGGTGACCGCATGGCTGGTGGCGGGCGAAGTACTGTCGGGTCGCGCCGTGGCAGGCGCGTTTTTGATTCTAGCGGGCATTTTGTGCGTCGAGTTGAAGGCGGTACGCATCGGAAAGAGGTGACCCCCGGTTGGAGTTGCTTCTATAATAGGTACAGGCTTCCCTTATGCGCTTCCTAGAAAAAATGCGGCAGCAAAAACTGCTTTCCCTCAGCCTGATCCTGGCGACTCTGGGCGTCGGCATCATTATTGGCACGCTCTGGAACCCCACGGCAAAGGCTGCCCGGTCCCAGTCGGCCGCTCCCGATGCCACGCCGCTGATCATCCCGAACCCGGTCCAGATCGGGAATGAGTTCACCAAGCTGGCCAAGAAGCTGGAACCGTCGGTGGTTTACATCACCGCGGACTACACTCCCAAGGAAGCCCCCAAAGCTCAGCGTTCTCCGCAGAAGCGCAACCAGGACGAAGAAGACAACAACAGCGGCGACGACAACAGCGGCTCGGATCTGTTCCGGCGCTTCTTCCACAGTCCGCTGGAACAGCAGCCGCATTTCAAGCAGGAACAGTCCGGCACGGGCTTCATAGTCGACAGGAACGGCTACATCATCACCAACAACCATGTGGTCAGCAAAGTGGACCACATCAAGGTCCGGCTGCACACCGACGACAGCACCGAATATCGCGCGCGCATCGTGGGCTTTGATCCGGAGACGGATCTGGCGGTGATAAAGATAGACCCGCACAGCGCCCTGGTTCCCGTGACCGTCGGCAATTCCGACGCGGTGCAGGTGGGCGACTGGGCGGTGGCCATCGGCTCTCCGTTCGGCCTGGAAGCTTCCGTGACCGCCGGCATCGTGAGTGCGCTGGGCCGCGACATCGGATCGCTGCAATTACAGCGATTCATCCAGACCGACGCCGCCATCAATCCCGGCAACAGCGGCGGACCGCTGATGAACCTGCGCGGGGAAGTAATCGGCGTGAACACCATGATCGCCACCCAGAGCGGGGGATATCAGGGGATCGGCTTCGCGCTGCCCATCAATATGGTGGCGCGCGTGTATAACGACATCATCAAGACCGGCCGGGTCACGCGCGGCTCCATCGGCATCACCTGGAACAAGAACAGCAAGCCGGAATTGCTGAAGGCGCTGGGCACCAATCAAGGCGTCCTCATCGAAGAGATCCAAAAAGGCGGTCCCGCCGACAAGGCCGGCATCAAGCGCGACGATATCGTGGTGGCGCTGAACGGCAAACCGGTGAAGGACGGCGAAGACCTCGTGGGACGCGTTTCCGAAGCGCCTATCAACTCCCAGGCCACCATCACGGTGGACCGCAACGGCAAGCGCATGGACTTCAAGCTGACCATCCTGGACCGCGCCGAAGTGTTCAAGGACAAGCCGCAGTACGCCGAATACCGCCAGCCCGAGGAAGAGCCCAAGGCCGAAGCATCCAGCGCGAAATTCGGGATGAAGATCCGCGCGCTCACGGATGCGGACCGCACTGGCATGAACCTGGAGGATAAGAACGGCGTGCTCGTGATGGGCGTTGATCCAGGGTCGTTCTCCGAGGACATTGGCATTCTCGAGAAGGATGTGATCGTATCGGTGAATCGCCACCCGGTGACGTCGGTGGACGACATCCGCAAGCTGCAGGAGTCTTTGAAACCGGGCGACCCGGTGGCGTTCCGCATCATGCGCTCCAACGCCGCCGCCGGCGGCCGCGGCCACAACCTGCAGTGGACCAGCTTCTTCGTCTCGGGGACGCTGCCGCGCCAATAGAGCGAGTCGGGTAGAATAGGTTTTGGTGCGACAAATACTCTTATTCGGCGCGGCCTTGTTGGCCGCCTCCAGCCTGTCCGCGGCTACTCATCGGAAACCGGCTAAGGGCAAGAAGGCCGCTCACGCCACTGTATCCTCGCGGTCCAAGACCGGACGCAAGACCAAGACTAAGGCCAACGGCCGCGCGGTTTCGCATTCTCACGGACCGCAGGCGCCCACCCCCGAGCGCTATCGCGAAATCCAGCAAAAGCTCGCCGATAAAGGATTTTTCCACGGCCCTGTCGACGGCAACTGGAACTCCGATTCCGTCGACGCCTTGAAGCGCTTCCAAAAAGAGCAAGGCCTGGAACCGGACGGCAAGCTCGGCTCTCTCTCGCTGATTGCGATGGGACTCGGACCCAAGCGGCTGGCCGCGCAGTCCAGCGAGCCGCCCGCAGCCAGCGTTCCCCCTCCCGCCGGTCCACAAAAATGATCATTGGCGTCCCCAAGGAAGTTAAGGACCACGAAACTCGCGTCGGTTTGGTTCCCGCAAGCATCGCCGGGCTGGTAGAACGCAATCACCAGGTGCTGGTGCAGGCCAATGCCGGAGCGGGCAGCTCTTTTCCGGACCAGGATTACCGCGACGCCGGCGCCGAAATTCTGGGCACGGCGCAGGAGGTCTGGTCGCGCGCCGACATGGTGGTGAAGGTGAAAGAGCCCCAGCCGTCGGAGTATCCGTATTTCCGGCCGGGCTTGATCCTGTTCACCTACCTGCATCTAGCCCCCCTGCCGGAGCTGACCCAGAAGCTGGTGGATGCGCGAGTGAATGCGGTGGCCTATGAGACCATCCGCGAAGCCGACGGATCATTGCCGCTGCTGACGCCCATGAGTGAAGTGGCGGGACGCATGGCCGTGCAGGTGGGTGCGCAATATCTGGAAGCTCCCAACGGCGGGCGTGGCGTGCTGCTGGGAGGCATACCAGGAGTCTCCCCGGCCAATGTCGTGATTCTGGGAGGCGGCGTGGTAGGCCACAACGCCTGCAAGATGGCCGTGGGTCTGGGCGCGCACGTCATCATCATTGACCGCAATCTTGACCGCCTGCGCCAGCTGGACGATATTTACAGCAGCCATGTGGTCACCATGGCGTCCAACGCCTGGACCATCCGCGAAAACCTTCGCATCGCCGATCTGGTGGTGGGCGCCGTGCTGGTTCCGGGCGCTTCCGCTCCCCGCCTGGTGCGGCGCGACATGCTGCCCGCGATGAAAAAAGGGGCGGTAATGGTGGACGTGTCCATCGATCAGGGTGGCTGCTTTGAAACATCGCACGCCACCACCCATACAGACCCGGTCTATTTCGTCGACGGCGTCCTGCACTACTGCGTCTCAAATATGCCCGCCGCGGTCCCGCACACGTCTACCTACGGTCTTACGAATGCCACCTTCCCTTACCTGCTGCAACTCGCGGACAAAGGCCTGGAGCGAGCGTGCCGCGATAGCGAAGCCATCACTCAAGGCGTCAACACATACCAGGGCCACATCACCTATCCGGCCGTGGCAGATTCTCAAAACCGGGAATGGAAGGCCATGAGCGCACTCTTGTAGTAATCGCCCGGCTTCGGTTTTGAGAACGTGCTCAGATAAGACTTGACTTTTGGGCACCTCTAGTGTTATCAATACTTTAATCAAGTTCTAGAGGTTCCAAGTTCAGATTGCAGTTTATGACCAGGTTCAAACAAGGAGAAGGAAATGACCGATTGCCGTAAATGGATTCTAGCGTTGGCTGTGGTGGCTGCGGTACTGAGCCTGGGAACTATGCCGGCCAGTGCGCAACCGCTTGTTAACCCTGCGTTCGTGTGTAATGCGAACGCGGGCGTCCCGCCCATCGTCCGTGCCGAAGGCATCACGGAGCTGGTGGGCGACTTGATTCTGAACTGTACCGGTGGAAATCCGACCAGAGCAGGTGCTCAGGTGCCGCTTTCCAACGTACAGATCTTTTTGAACACCAACATCACCAGCCGCATCGTAGGCTCTGGCAGTCTTTCGGAAGCCACGCTGATGATCGACGAACCGCTGCCGCCGCTGGCTGCGCGCGTTCCCGACAACACCGTGTTCGTTCCGCTGGGCACGCCTC
>JALYHQ010000046.1 GCA_030776455.1 Acidobacteriota bacterium
CGGGCCAGGGGGCCCGCCCTACAACGGCCAAGTGATTTCTCGTGTGGTTTCGGCGGTTGCGGTGATGTGGATTTCGATTCGGCTGAGGGGCATTTGCTCGGGGAAACGCTCGCCCCACTCGATTAAAACCACGGCGTTGCGGTCGAAGATTTCGTCCAGGCCCAAGGTTGCCAGTTCGGCGGGGGTGTCCAGGCGATACAAGTCGATGTGATAGACCCGTGGCGAGTATTCGTGGATGAGTGTGAACGTCGGGCTGGTCACTTCCTCGGGCAGCGCCGCGCCCAGGCCTTTGACGATGCCTTTAGCCAGCGTGGTTTTGCCCGCGCCCAGGTTGCCGATCAGGAGCACCACGGCTTTCGGCGGCAGCTGCGCGGCGATGCGCTCGCCGAGGGCGATAGTTTCTTCCTCAGAGTTGGTTTGAAACTTCACGCATGGCCTCCGGGAGGAAGCGGAACAGATCCGTCGCGATGGCGGACTTTTCGCCCAGCGCGTTCGCGGCCAGCTCGCCGGCGCGGCCATGCAGCCAGACGGCCGCGAGTACGGCTTGCTCCAGGCGATCTTCAAACTGCGCGATCAGGCCCGCGATCAAGCCGGTCAGTACATCGCCGGTGCCTCCGGTGGCCAGCGCCGGCGAGCCGGTGGGATTGATCCAGGCAAGGCCCGCGGGAGTAGCGATGATAGTTCGGGAGCCTTTCAGCACGACGTAGACAGTGTGCGCGCGGGCGAACGTACGGGCGGTTTCCACCCGATCGGCTTGGACCTCCGGAATTGTCTTGCCGACCAAGCGGGCCATTTCGCCGGGATGCGGCGTGAGCACGCGTGGTCCCGCGGGGCTGAACTGCGCGACGTCCAGCGCATTGAGCGCGTCGGCGTCGATCACGACGGGTATCGTGAGATCGTTGGCCAGTTTTCGAACAAAGGCGACGGTCTCGGGATGCGTGCCCAGGCCGGGACCGCAGGTGACGACGGTCTTCTTCTCGAGAATGTGCTGGAGGGGAGCGTGTTCCGAGATCGCGCCGGTGTCGGTCTCGGCCAGCGGCTCGGTCATGATCTCGGGCGAGTACGCTGCTACCGAAGGGAGCGCGCTTGCGGCCGTGGCGACGGTGGATAATCCCGCGCCGGCGCGGAGAGCGGCGATGCCGGCCATGGCGGCCGCGCCCGTCTTGCCTCGCGCGCCCGCAATGGTCAGGACATGGCCGTAGTTGCCTTTGTTGGAGTCGGACTTGCGCGGCGAAAAGAGCTCGGCGAACACGCGCGGGCCGGAGAGGGCCAAGAAAATGGAATTGTCTTTTTCGTACAAATCCGGCGGCGTGCCGATGGGCGCCACTTCCACGTGACCGGCGTGATCACACGCCGGAGGAAGCACCAGGCATGGTTTAGGCGCGGTGAAGGTAACGGTATAGCGGGCGCGAACGGCGTCCCCCGTGACTGTGTGCGCATCGCTCTGGACGCCGCTGGGAACATCCACCGCTATTACGGTTGCATCGGGGAATCCGGTGTTGATTTCTCGAATGAATTCCGCCGCGCGGCCTTCAGCGGGACCGCGCAGGCCGGTGCCGAGCAGTGCGTCAATCACCAGCGTGGCTCGGCGCGCGTCCGGCGTTATTTCGTGAAGCACCTCGCAGCCGGCGGCCGCGAGCATGCCGATGTGTTCGGGGGCGTCGCCGGCGAGCACCACATGCAGGGCGCGTGGTCGAATACGCGTAAAGAGCTGGCGCGCGATCACCAGGCCGTCGCCGCCGTTGTTGCCTTTGCCGCACAGAATCGCGATGCGATGATTCCGCAGCGGCGCGAAAGTGTGCTCCAGAAATTCCACCACACGGCAGCCCGCGTTCTCCATCAAGATGGCGGCGGGAATGCCGGCCTCAATGGTGCGCCGGTCCACCTCGCGCATCTGCGCGGCCGTCAATACTTTCATCCCTGGTCTCCCGCCAGCACCTGCTCGAGTTTTCGCAGGCCGCCGGGTTCGCCCATGGCCACCAGAAAATCGTCTTCCTGGAGCTCGGCCTCGGCCGGCGGATTGAAGACCATGCTGCCATCCGGTTTGCGGATGGCAAGCACAATGACACCGAGGTCGCGGCGAATCTGCAGTTCGCCGAGCGACTGGCCGAGAAGGCCGGAACGGCGCGAGACGCGCACTTGCTCAATGCCGACGGTAAGGCCCATGTTCTTGGTGGTGAAGTCGATGAACTGGTGGACATGCGGTTTCAGCAATGCCTGCGCCATGCGCATGCCGGTCATATCGTAGGGAGCGAAGACAAAGTCGGCGCCCGCGCGGCGCATCTTCTGTTCGGCCTGTTCCTCGGTCACGCGAGCGGCCACTTGGAGGCCTTTTCTGAGAGCCTTGGCCGAGAGTATCAAGTAAAGGTTATCGGCGTCGGAAGAGAGCGTGGCGATGATGCCTTTGGCGCGTTCGATGCCGCACTCGATCAGGATCTCATCGCGAGTGCAATCGGCGAGCACGGCGAGCATGCCGGAATGAATGGCCATCTCAACCAGATCCTCATCGCGATCCACGATGAGAAAAGGGACGCCCGCGTTGAGCAGTCCCTGGGCTGCGCCCCGGCCAACGCGGCCGTAGCCGCAGACAATGTAGTGGTCCTTCAGTTTGTCGATCATTTTGCGCCTGCGGCGTTTGCCGAAGTACTGGTTGAGCTCAAGCTCGATAACGGTTTGGGTCATGCCGCCGATGGCCAGCAGCATGACCGTGACGCCGAAGAAAATCAGGAACGAGTTGAAAATCCGGCCGGCGTGACTCAAGGGATGGATCTCGCCGTAGCCCACCGTGGTGATGGTGGTGAGCGTCATGTAAAACGCGTCGAATACGGTGTACTGGCGTTCAATCAGCGAGAAGCCAACGGTGCCGAACGCGAGCGTCGCCAGGATAGCGCAGACGATCGCGATCAGGCGGCGCTGGATGATGGTCATGGCGGGTTCAGGACTTGCGGGCAAGCAGCAGCGTCATATCGTCCTGCAGCTCCGGGGAGCCGGTCCACTGGCGCACCGATTCCAGGATGATGGCCATGATCTTCTCCTCCTCGCGTTCGGCATTCTTGGTTACCAGCTCCACCAGCCGGTCTTCTCCGAACATCTCATCGTATTCGTTTTCCGGCTCGGTGATGCCGTCGGTAAAGCAGACCAGCAAGTCTCCCGGTTCCAGGTGGACGACGCTTTCTTCGTATTGAGCGAAGGGAAACGCGCCCATCACGGTGCCGTTAACTTCCAGGCGCGTGGCGGCGCCGTTGCGGACCAGTATGGGCGGAAGATGTCCGGCATTGGTGTAGCGCAGCGTGCCGGTGGAATCGTCATACAGGCCGAAGTAGCAGGTGGCGAACTTCTCGGGCGCCGAAGTGGCGTGCATCTGCTTGTTCATCTCGGACATGATGCGCGCGGAGGAGAGGCGCACTCCGTTCAACGCGAAATTCGATTCCGCCATGGAAGCACGCAGCTCCATGCGCATGGCGGACTGGATGGACGCCATGAGCAGCGCGGCCGAAATGCCTTTGCCCGAGACGTCGCCCAGAGCCAGCGAGTAGTGCTGCACGCCCAGGCTCTGGTAATCGTAGAAATCGCCGGACACCATGCGGGCGGGCTCGCAGACGGCAGCGAGCCGCAAGGTTTGTATGCTCGGCATGAAGCGCGGAAAAAGCTGTTCCTGGACGGCACGCGCCACTTCGATTTCGGCCTGCAGACGCTCCTTCTCCTTGGCCACTTCCAGGAGCCGCTCCAGGTTTTCGGTCATGGTGTTGAATGAGGAGCCCAGATCGGCAAGCTGGTCGCGTCCTTTCACGGCGATGCGATGCTTGAAATCGCCTTGCATCACGCGCTGGGTGCCTTCATAAAGACCGTGAATCGCGCGCGTGATGGTGCGCGTAAGCGACACGCCGATAATCAGAGCGATGATCTCGACAATCAGGAATGCGATGGACACGCCCAGCAGAAGGTAGGCGACGAATCCCTGGAACGCATCGATCTTGGTGGCAAAAATCGTGCGGAAGATCGCCGACCCGCGCGTATGCACATTGAGCAGCGTGTTATCGCTGCGCTCGGGATCGTCCCAGTGGACAATGGGCACAATTGTGAATCCGATGACGCTGCGGTCAAAGCGATTCACGGCGGGCGGGACGTCGGCCGGCTTCTCCTGCGAAGCCGCGAGCGGAGTTTGCCGCTTCTCCACCGTGACGTTGATATTACCTCCCTTCGATTCGCCGCTGGCGAGATCCAGCAGCGAGATATCGCCCAGGCCGGGGACCAGGTTGCTGAGGTACTGCCGCGAAATGGGTGCGACGGCGGTGACGGCGGTGGTCTCGCGAACGATGCGTGACCATAGATGATAGCGGCCTCGATGGACTACGATGCCATTGGCATTGCCCCACCTGGGATGCGGCGGCGTGTGGCCGCTGCCGGGCGGCCAGATGGTTACCGAATCGCCTTCGCGAACTACGAAAGCCAGCTGCGGGAAACGCGCGCTATTGCTCTCCGCCACCGAACGCATCACTTCGGTGCGATGCTGAGGCGCCGCCACGGCAATCTGTTGCGCGGCGCGGTCCAGCGCGGCGATGCGGCGGTCTAGCTCGGAGTTGGCGAGATACGCGGCCAGCTGGCTCAACATCAAATACATGGCCAAGCCGGACAGCGTCACGATAAGCAATACCGGAACCACGGCGATGAAGAGATACGTGACCAGCAGGCGATTACGCAATCGCCAGATGGCCTTGCGCATGAATGCGCGGGTGAAGCGCAGCGCCAGCCAGAAGCCGAGGACTATGAGAACGAACTGCAGGAAGCTGACCCAGCCACTGGACGGTTTCACAAAAAGCAGAACGAGGTAGATGAGCAGCAATCCGGCAAATGTCTTACCCAGCTTGCCTAGTTGCCGGTAAAGAGTTTTGAGTTTGTCGGCCATGGCTGGTTAATGCGTCTAGTTCTTATTAGAGCAAAGCGCCTTGGGAGTGGCGGTGGCCCAGCTTGTGGGGCAGGCGGTTTCGCCTGCCAGAGGCCGATTACTAATCGGCCGCAGGATGCTATCCTGCCCCGCACGGCGGCACGTTCCTCTCTTGTTATGTACGCGCTCATCAGCGGCCGACCGCTTCCTTTGGTCGCGGCTCTGTAAGTAGCGACGGTAGAGGGTAATTGGCGACGCTGGGGCGCTACACGCGCGAACGGGCGATTTCGGGGGCTTCCTCGGGCGGCGTCTCGGGCTGAAGATACCAGGCGGTGAGTTTCTTTTGCAGGATGGCGAGCGCGCCGGCGGGGTCGTCGGCGATTTCGAAGAGGTTCAAATCATCGGCCGAGATCATTCCATGCTTCACTAAAGCGTCGAAGTTCAGCACTTCTTTCCAGAACTTCGATCCGTAAAGAATGATGGCGATCTTCTTTTCCAGCTTGCGGGTCTGAACCAGCGTGAGGATCTCGCAGAGCTCGTCTAGAGTGCCGAAACCGCCCGGGAAGATGACCAGAGCTTTGGCGAGATAAGCGAACCAGAACTTCCACATGAAGAAGTAGTGGAACTCGAAGGAAAGCTCGGGAGTGATGTAGGGATTGGGGCGCTGCTCGAACGGGAGACCGATATTGAGGCCCACCGTCTTGCCGCCTGCGTCAGAGGCGCCGCGATTGGCGGCTTCCATGATGCCGGGCCCTCCGCCGGAAGTGACGACGAAGCGGCGCGTGGAGATTTCGATCTTGTCGGACCACTCGGTGATCAAGCGGGCGAGCGTGCGGGCGTCGTTATAGTAAGCGCCCATGTCGCCTTCCTCTCGGATGCGCGCGGAGCCGAAGAAGACGATGGTGTCTTGAATTTTCTCGTCGCGGAAGTGCGAGAGCGGCTCCAGGTATTCCGACAGAATGCGCAGGCCGCGGGCGTCCGGACTCTCAAGGAAAGTCTCGTTAAGATATGCCACCGGCCGGCGGTTTTCAGTGTCCTTGATGGCCTTCATGACTCGTTCTTGAGGGCGTCTTCCAGTGTTTGAATGCGCTTTTCCAATTGTCGCATCGTCTTCAGCAGATCCGGCAGCCTGGGGAAAGCCGTGACGGCGCGAAGCCAGTCGCGAGTTTCGAAGGCGGGCGAGCCTGAGATCACCGCGCCTGCCGCCACGTCGCCGCCCACGCCGCTCTGCGCGTACACCACCGCATTGTCATGAATGGTGAGGTGCCCGGAGATGCCAACCTGCCCGGCCAGCAGCACGTTCTTTTCGAGGATAGAGCTGCCGGCGAGTCCCGTTTGGGCGCAGATGATGTTATCCTCGCCGACCACGCAGGCGTGACCTACTTGCACTAACGAATCGATCTTTGCCCCGCGGCGGACGCGGGTTTCGCCGACGGTGGCGCGGTCAATGGAGGTGAGCGTCTGAATCTCGACGTCGTCCTCAATGACCGTGACGCCGGACTGAACGATCTTGTAGTGCGTGCCCGCCGACGTCTTCGCGAATCCGAAGCCGTCCCCGCCGATTACTACGCCATTTTGAAGGATGACGCGACTGCCGATGCGGCAGAATTCACGCACGGTGGAGTGTGAATGCGCGGTGAAGTCATCGCCGATTTCGACGCCGGCGTAGATCACTACGTGCGGATGGAGTACGGCATTGCGTCCGATGGTTACGTTTTCGCCAATCACCGCGAACGCGCCGATGGAGGCATTCTCGCCGATGCGGGCCGTCGCGGCTATGGCGGCGGTGGGATGGATGCCTGCGGCGGGACGGGGCGGCTGGTAGAAAAGCTCAAGCGCTCTGGCGAAATCGTGGTACGGATTTGCGGAGACCAGGCTGGCGGGCGGATTGAAGGGGAGCGGCTCGGATACCAGCACCGCGGCCGCGCGCGTGTTCTTCACTTTGTGCGCGTACTTGGGGTTGGCGAGAAAAGCGAGTTCGGTGGAACCCGCTTGTTCGAGGCCGGCCACGCCCGTAATTTCGAGGTCGGGATTGCCGTGGAGCTGGCAGCCAAGGCGCTCGGCGAGTTCGCTGAGGCGAAGCATTGTCAGTTCATTGTAGGGCGGGGCCCCTGCCCCGCGCCCGGCCCCCTGGCCGGGCTGTTGGGTTGACAGAGAGAGTCGCCAGGGTCCGAAGAAGCCAGCCGGGGGGCTCGCTGCGAGGCGGGGGCCCCGCCGTACAGGGGAATGGGAACAAATTCCCGGCAGATTTCGTACCCCCTGCCAATGGCCTTTCAAGAGATTCGTCATGCGTTTCGGGTGCTCGTCAAGAATCCGGGGTTTACGGCAGTGGCGGCGCTGTCGCTGGGGCTGGGCATTGGCGCCAACAGCGCGATCTTCAGCCTCGCGGATGCGCTTCTGCTGAGGCCTCTGCAGATCCTCAATCCAAGCCGCGTGGTGACGGTGAATACGGACACGCCGGACAATCCCTTCGAAGGCGTGTCCTATCCCGATTACAGAGACATTCGCGAGCGGAGCCGGTCATTCGACGGCCTGGTGGCGTTCGACATCTCGACGTTCGGATTCGCAGTGTCTCCTAAAGACGTCCCGCAGATGCGTGCGGGCATGCTGGTGAGCGACAACTTCTTCGCCGTACTGGGCGTACAGCCAGTCCTGGGCCGGAATTTTCTGGCGGAAGAAGCCAAAGTTCCCGGTCGCGACGCGGTGATGATATTGAGTCACGACCTGTGGCGAAACCAGTTCGCCGGAGATCGTAACGTAATCGGCAGGACCATTCGACTGAACGGGATCGACTTCACGGTGGTGGGCGTAGCGCCGGAGTCATTCACCGGCATGGACCAGTACCTGCGGCCGGCATTCTACTTGCCGCTGATGATGGCGCAGCGCCTTTCCGGCAGCGCTGAGAATCCGCTGGAGCTGCGGAAGCAGCATTCGCACTCGGTTAGAGGGCGGCTGAAGCCGGGCGTATCGTTGGAGGCTGCTCGGGCCGAGCTGGCCACTGTGGGCAAGAACCTTGAGAAGAGCTATCCGGAATCAAACCGCAACCGCGCGATCACGGTGCACACGGAGCTGGAGTCGCGCATTCAAGAATCGCCGCCGGACGCCGCGCTGGTAGCGATGCTGATGGCGCTGGTTGGCCTGGTGTTGATCATTGCTTGCGCGAATGTCGCGAACCTGCTGCTGGCACGGGCGCGCTCGCGATCGCGCGAGATCGCCATTCGAATGGCCATCGGGGCGGGCCGGATCCGGCTGCTGCGGCAGCTGCTGACGGAGAGCCTGATGCTGGCTCTGCTGGGAGGTTTGCTGGGTCTGGTTTTCGCGTACGGCGGCATACGCTTCCTGCAGACGATTCAGATCCCGGGCGATCTGCCGCTGGTGATCGGCGTTCAAATGGATCAGCGAGTATTGCTGTTCAGCCTGCTGGCGGCGGTGGCTAGCGCGCTGGTATTCGGGTTCGCGCCGGCATGGCAGGCCACCAAGCCGGGACTCGCGCCCGCGCTGCGAGCCGCGGAGACGGGTCTTACCGGGAGACGCCGCAGCATGGGCCGCAGCACGCTGGTGATCGGGCAAGTGGCGCTGGCGATGGTGCTGCTGGTGGCTTTCGGCATGCTGGTGGACGGCTTCCGGAAGGCGCTGGCGCTCAATCCAGGCTTTCGAACGGACCATCTGATGACGATGGAGTTCGACACTGCGCTGGTACGTTATACACCGGAACAAGCGCAGAGCTTTTATCGCAATCTGATCGACCGGGCGCGAGCGCTGCCGGGAGTGCGAAGGGCTACGCTAACGCGGGTGATTCCCTTCGCGCCGGCCCAGGCAGGCGCGAGTGTGATTCCCGAGGGATATCAGTTTCCCAAGGGCCAAGAGAGCGTGGCGCTGCTCAGCAATGTGGTGGATGAACAATATTTCGAGACGATGAAAGCGCAAATAATCCGCGGACGCGCGTTTACGGCTGACGACAAGAAGGACTCACGGCCGGTATCGATTGTCAACGAGCAATTCGCGAAGACTTACTGGCCTGGCCAGGATGCCGTTGGAAAGCGCTTGCGGCTGACTGGCCGCGAAGGCGTTCTCACCGACGTGGTGGGCGTGGCGAAAACCGGCAAGTACATCTTTATCGGAGAATCTCCGATGCCGTTCGTATATCTGCCGCTGGCGCAGAACCCGCGCACGCGGATGACGCTGGTGGTGGAGAGGGCGGGCGATCCCGCAACGCTGGCCCCGCCGCTGCGCGATGTAGTCCGAGCGCTGGATGCGAATCAGCCGGTCTATAACGTCCGCACCTTGGCGAGCTTCTACCAGAAACGGGCCATCGCCATACCGTTGATGATTCTTCAGATGGTGGCGACCATGGGACTGCTGGGTCTCTCGCTCGCGCTGATCGGGCTGTACGGGCTGATAGCGTATTCGGTAAGCCGGCGGACGAGGGAGATCGGCATCCGCATGGCGATCGGCGCGGACCGCAGCGACGTTCTGAGAATGGTGATGAAGCAAGGCCTGTTGCTCTCGCTGGCCGGGATTGGCGTGGGATCGGTGGTTAGCTTCGCGGTGGCGCGGGTGCTGACCGCGGGGCTGGCCGGGATAGGTACGCCGAATCCCGCGACGTACATACTGGTACCGATTGCGCTGATGCTGGTGACGATGGCGGCATGCTATCTGCCCGCGAGGCGAGCATCGCTGGTGGATCCGATCACGGCGCTGCGGTGGGAGTGAGAGCGCGGCAGTTCCGCTAGCTGTCCAGTTCGAAACGAACGATCTGGTTAGAGAGCAGCATAACGCCACTTCTCTCGCTGGTAAGCGCGATTGAATTAATGCAATCCTTAACTGCGATATCCGCGCGAACCCAGGATTGGCCGCGGTCGAGACTGACAGCGGCCTGTCGGTCCACGCCGCCGGGCCCTGGCTTTAGGGCATGGAATCTTCACCCAGGCGGACACCTGGGAAGAGCTCCGCGCGAACGTGCTCGAAGCGGCAATGCTCCATTTCGAGGACAGCCCTGTGCAGCCGCGGCTGGTCCAATTGCATTATGTAAAGGACCAGCTCATTCCAGTCGAGGCGGCGTGAATTCGTCAGAAGGGCAGTCATGTCCGGCTTAAGCATGACGGTCCACCGGCACACTTGATCACGGTACCGCGTCACAACCCGATCAAGACTGGTACCCTCCACGCGATACCTACTGACGTTGCACAGATGCGTTCGCTTGAGATGGTTTCGATCACCGAGATGTTTTGATTCTTGTTCTGGGTGTGCAGATGCTGCTTGTGCCCACGACCGATCCGCCCCGGTCGCTGACGCTCGCGGCTCTGCTTGCGAAGGAGGTGCGCTGGGTCAATAGTACGGCGCGCGATTGGGCTCAGTTTAATATTGCTTCGATCTGGCGGGACAGCTCGGCGTCGGACATGCGATAGGGGCGGTACATTCGCACCATGCATCTGCGGTCTATCAGGACCAGCGTGGGGGTGGAGCTTACGCCGTAGCGGAGCATGATTGCGTCGCTGAGGGGGCGCGGGGTGTCGCCAAGGCCGGCGTAGGATTCCTTCCAGACTGTGGCGATCTTGGCGTCTTCCTGTTCCGGCGTGAGATCGCCGCCGTAGTGGCGGGTGGGGGCCAGGATCACGAGGCCGCGCGGTTCGTATTTTTCCTTGATCCGCGCGATAACGGGAGCTTGCGCTTTGCAATCGCCGCACCATTGCGCCCACAGGAACAAGAGGACCGGCTGGCCGCGATACCTTTCCATTTCCGGAGCGGACTTGCCTTCGAGTGTGAGCAGGTTCAGAGTTTTTTGGATGCGCGCCTGGAGCGTATACATTTTCCAGCGGGGCAGCTCGGATTCGAGCATCCGGATGGCCTGGTCGCGGTGGCCCTGGGCATTGAGCAGCAGCGCTTCGGTTTCGATGGAAGAGCCCACGGCGGAAGCGAGGAACGCGTCGTCTTCGGGGCGCATGGATTTAAGCAACTGCGCGGTCATCGGCTTCAGTTGAGCGAGGTAGCGGGCAGCGGCATCCGTGTCCTTCATCACCAGCGCACCGCGCGCCAGCCACGCGAGGGCGGCGGCATATTCGGAATTCGCTCCGTGAGCTCGGTAATACTCGTCCGCAAGGGCGTCGGCGCTGGACAAATCGCCGGCGGAGATTTTGAAGCGGACGTCGGATACGACGGCGGCGGAGAGAGCGGACGCGGCGAGGAAGACAACGGCGAGTTTCATATGGGAAGCATGTCGAGAGCGGCTTGCAGTTCGGCGCGCGTGTGGGCGTCGCCGCTGCGGGTGGTGACGTGGATGCCTTGCTCGTAAAGCGCACGGGCTTCGTCAATGCGGCCGAGCTTTTCGAGGGTGTGGCCGCCGTGATAATAGGCGGCGGCGTAATTGGGATCGTGCTCGAGGAGCGTGCGGAACTCAAGGACGGCCTGATCCAGGTCGCCGGTATTGGCGTATTCCATAGCGAGTCCGTAGCGGGCGAACCCGTGACGGGGGTCTTGCGCGAGGATCGCTTTGAGGCTGTCCATACGAGTTGAAGAGTTCATGGAGTGTAAGTGTTAGGATACCGGCATGGCGTGCCCGTATTTTTATCCGGAGGAGATGCTGGGCGATTCGGCGTGGCTGGTGCCTCCTCGGCTGCCTCTGATGGACCCGTACGCGGGCGAGTGCAGAGCGGGGGGCGCCGCTCATCGTCCAGACGAAGAACTGCTGCGGCAGGCCTGCAATCCGGGGTATGGGCGGGGGCGCTGCGAATGTTTTCCCGCGGATGCGCGGGCGGACGCGGTGCGGTTTCACGTCGCCGACGATAGCCGTGAGCTGATTCGGATTCAGTGGGTTTACGAAAAGGATTGCTGGCCCGTGGAACATGGGCTTTTGGAGTATTCGCTGGCTGCGCGGGGGTTTGTGGGCGAGACTGGCGATGCCGTGCTGTGGCGGCAGGCAGTGGTGTTTGTGGAAGGCTGGATACGGAGAAGCCGGACGTAATCCTAGGCCTTGTACATGTACTTGATGTTGGCTTTGAAGAGCAAGAGGTTGGGGGCGCCTTCGCGGTTGACTTTCAAGGAGCAGCGGTCATACCACTCGATGATGCCTTGCAGCGTTTCACCGTCCTTGAGCACGATTACCATCGGCGTCTTGGACTGCATCTGCTTCATGTAATAAAAATTCTCGGCGTTGGTCTGGTCGGGCGGCGAGGCCTTCTTTGGAGGCGGGGGGCGGCGATTGACCTGTTCCTTCAACTCATTCAAAGACGGGCGTATGAGCTTACGGTTAGCTGACTCCACAGACAAAAACTCCCTTAATCAAGTATGGACCCGCCGGACAAAACTGAAGCCAGCCGAAGCTGGCAGGAGGATTGGTGATCTATGGATTATTGAACCACACTAGCGGGTGTGCCGCAAGCGAAGATCATTTCCAATCGGCCGTGAAGATGTTGAACTCGTAGCGTTCCTTGGCGTTGAGGTCCGAGACGAAGACCAGCTTGCGGCCGTCGGGGGAGAACTCCGGGAACGATGTGAAGCCGCCGAAATTAGTGATTTGTTCGAGGCCGGTACCGTCGGCATTGGCCATATACAGCTCAAATTTGCGGGAATCGCAGGCGTGTTTGTTGGAGGCGAATATAATCTTCTTCCCGTCGGGCGTGAAGCTGGGAGCGAAGCTGGCGCAGCCGTAATCGGTGATCTGGCGGGCGTGCGAGCCGTCAGCGTCGGCGGTCCAAAGTTCCATTTTCATGGGAGCGGTGAGATTTGCGGCGAGGAGATCCTGGTACTTTTTTGTGGTCTCGGGAGTAGATGGATGGTGGGCGCGCCAGACGATCTTCTTGCCATCGCGCGAGAATACGGGGCCGCCATCGTAGCCGAGCGTGCGGGTGATCTGCTTCTTATCCGAGCCGTCCGGGCGCATGGTCCACAAGTCGAGATCGCCGGAAGCGAGAGAGGTATAGATAATCCGGTCCGTCTTCCAGTTGACGGTGGCTTCGGCGTCATAACCGGGAGCGTCCGTGAGTTTCTTGACGATCTCCCCGGAGTCAGTAGCGAGATAGATATCGTAACCGGGATAGACGGCCCAGACATAGCCTTTGCTGCGGTCCGGCGAAGGCGGACAGGCTGGCGCGTCCGCATGGGTGGAAGCATAGACGATGTGCCGGTTGTCCTTGAGGAAATACGCGCAGGTGGTGCGGCCCTGGCCGGTGGAGACCATGTGCTGGTTTGACCCATCGGCGTTCATGATGAAGATCTGGTCGCACTCGAGCTTGTCGCGGGTGGATTGGAAGATGAGGCGCTTGCCGTCGGGGGACCAGTAGGCTTCGGCGTTCTGTCCTCCGTGCGTGAGCTGCTGGGTATTGGCGAGGTGGGCGGAAGGCGGCTGGGCCTGGGCAGCGAGGGCGATGGTGAAGAATAGAGTGAAGGTGCGCAAGTGACTATTGTACGGTTGATCCTGTTCGTGTGCGGGATGGCGCTGGCGGCTGGGCCGTTGAAGTTTCGCGAGCACACTATCGCTACCGATTTGAAGGGTGGCTACCAAGTAGTGGTCTGCGATGTGAATCGGGACGGGAAGCCGGATCTGATTGCGCTGGGCAGCGGGATGGACGAACTGGTGTGGTTCGAGAATCCGGGCTGGGAGCGGCATGTGTTGGTGCGGGGGCTGCCGCAGATGATCAACCTGGCGTGCGCGGAGGGCGAGATCGTGATTGCGTACGGGTTTTCGATGCAAGCCGAGAAGAGCACCGGTGTGGTGGCGGTGCTGCGCAATGGTGTGCCGGCCGAGATTGACAGGCTGCCGACGTCGCACCGGATACGGTGGGCGGACATCGACGGATCGGGAAAGAAGGTGGCGATCAACGCTCCGCTGATCGGGGCGAAGGCGCTGGCGCCGGAATATCGCGAGCATGTGCCGCTGGTGTTTTACCGGCCGGGCGAGTGGAAGCGCGAATCAATCGGCAATGCGGAAGAAGGCGTGGTGCACGGGATCACGGTTGTCGATTGGGATCACAACGGGCGCGAAGGGATTCTGGCCGCGGGGTTCACGGGGATTCACTTGTACCGCTACGGTCGGGATGGGAAGTGGACTCGCACGGAGATCGCGCGGGGGAATCCGGAAGCGTGGCCCAAGAGCGGATCAAGCGATGTAGCGGTGGGGAAGCTGGGCAAAGAGCGGTTCCTGGCGGCGATCGAGCCGTGGCACGGCAATCAGGCGGTGGTTTACCGGGAGGCGAAAGGCGAGTGGCGGCGCGAGACCATCGACGATTCACTGGTGGATGGGCATACGATTTTGACGGCGGATTTCGACGGCGACGGACGGGATGAAATCATCGCTGGATTTCGCGGCGGCAAGCGCGGAGTGTACGTGTACCGGCTGGAGAATGGGCGCTGGGAGAAACAAGTGCTGGATGAAGGCAGCGTGTCGGCGGCGGGATGCGCGGTGGCGGATTTGGACGGTGACGGGCGCGTGGATATTGCATGTATCGGGTCGGCGACGCAGAACCTGAAGTGGTACCAGAACGTCTCGGAGAAGGCTGCGCGGCGGTAGAATCGAGACTTGCCGGAACCCAGAGTCACAGTTGTCGTTCCCACACTGGCGGCGGACGCGGCGCTGCAGGAATGCCTGCGATCGCTGGCGGGTCAGACTCTGCGCGAAATTGAAGTGGTGGTGGTGGATAACAGCGGCGAGCAGCGGGTCGCCGAGTCGGACGGAATCCGCGTGATTCATAACCGGAAGAACGTGGGCTTCGGGGCCGCGGTTAATCAGGGCTGGGCAGATTCGCGAGCGCCGTATCTCGCTACTTTAAACGACGACGCAGTGGCCGATCCACACTGGCTGGAGGCGCTGGTGACGGCAATGGAAGCGCGTCCAGAGATCGGGATGTGCGCGTCGCAGGTGCGGCTGGCCGGCGGGGGGGTGCTGGATTCGGCGGGGATGCTGATGGCGTGGGACGGGAGCAGCAAGCAGCGTGGGCATGGCGAGAATGCAGCCAAATACTCGCGGCGCAGCGAGGTGCTGCTGCCTTCGGGATCGGCGGCGCTGTACCGGAGAGCGATGCTGGAGGAGATTGGGAAATTCGACGATCGATTCTTCTTGTATTGCGAGGATACGGACCTGGGGCTGCGGGCGCGCTGGGCGGCGTGGGAGTGCGTGTACGTGCCCGAGGCGGTGGTGGAGCATCGTTATTCGCATTCGGCCGGTCGAGGCTCGGCGCTGAAGGCGTACTACGTGGAACGAAACCGGCTGTTTCTGGCGGTGAAGAATTTTCCAACATCGGCGCTATGGCTGGTGCCGGCGTATGCAGCGGTGAGATATTTCTGGCACGTGGTGTACGGGATAAAGGGGCAGGGGACGACGGGACAATTCCGGCAGGAAGGCGGGAGCACTGGGCAGCTTGCCGGGCTGGTATGGAGAGCGCACTGGGCGCTGCTGTGCGAGTGGCGGCGGTTGTGGCGAGAGCGCAAGAAGATGAAACGGCGGCTGACGCCGAAGCAGTTCCGGAAACTGCTGCGATCCTATACGATCACCCCGCGGCAGGTGGCGGCGCTATGAGGCGGGCGGCCGAGACGAACGATTATGTAGTGGTGATACCGGCGTACAACGAGGAAGGCGCGGTGGCCTCGGTGGTGCGCGAGGTGCAGGCGGCGGCGCCGGGCGCGCCGGTAATGGTGATCGACGATTGCTCGGACGATGCGACGCGCACGGAGGCGGAAGGCGCGGGCGCCGAGGTGCTGGCGCTGCCGCATCATTTGGGACTGGGTGGATGCGTGCAGGCGGGCTACAAACTCGCGTTTGAGCTGGGGTACGAGTACGTGATTCGCGTGGACGGCGATGGGCAACACGATCCGCGGGACATCCCGCGAATTCTGGAGACGCTGCGGTCGACGGGCGTGCATATGGTGATCGGGTCGCGGTACGTGGAGCAGAACGGACGGCAGACCACGGTGACGCGCGGGCTGGGAATTCTGATGTTCCGCGCGATGCTGCGGCCGATACTTGGGAAGCCGGTGCATGATCCGACCTCGGGCTACGTGGGCGTGAATCGCGCGGCGCTGGCGGTGTTCTCACGCAGTTTCCCGCTGGAGTATCCGGAGATAGAAGCGCTGGTGGTGCTGCAGCGCAAACGCTTTCAGTTTCAGGAAATTCCGTGCCGCATGCGGGCGCGCAAGGCGGGACGCAGCTCCATTACGCCGGTGAAGTCAGTCTACTATATCCTGCATGTACTGCTGGGAGTTTTCGTGAACGTGCTGAAGTTCGAGGGACGCCGGCGCAAGCCGGAAATAAAGAACAAGGGATGAGCGATGGAGAGATTACTGAACATCACCACCGTGCTCAGCCTGTGCCTGATGGCGCTGGTGCTGTTTTCGGTGCGGCGGTCGCACATTCGGCTGGAATACTCGGTGAGCTGGCTGGGCGCGACGGTTATTTTGCTGGTGCTTTCGCGGGCGCATGGGCTGCTGAACTGGCTGGCCGGTTTTCTGGGGGTAGCGGATCCTCCGGTGGCGCTGATGATGCTGGTGTTCGCGGTGTTTCTGGTGGTGTTTTACCGCTTCTCGGTGGTGATCTCGGATCTGAAGGACGCCAACATCGCGATGACGCAACGGCTGGCGATCCTGGAGTTTCAATTACGGGCATCGGATGAAGGACGGCGGTAAACGCAAGCGCGCCGCGGCGGCGGCGGCGGTACCCGCGCCCGCCAGGAAGCCGGGCTTGGTCTGGTGGCACTACGCGGCAGCGCTGGCGGGCGTGTTTTTCGCGCTGTGGCTGGTCTACGGGCCGGCACTGACGGGTCCATTCTTATTGGACGACAGCTATCTGCCGTACATGCTGGACGGCTACGCCGACGCGCCGCTCAAAGAGTGGGCGAAGGGCCTGCGGCCGATGCTGATGCTGAGCTTCTGGCTGAATTTCCAGCAAAGCGCGCAGGAGCCGTTCGGGTATCACATGGTCAACCTGGCGCTACATTTCGCCAATGGCCTGCTGATCTGGATGGCATTCAGGCGGCTACTGACGTGGGCGGGGGAGCAAGAGTGGCGGCGCGAATGGCTGGCGGCGTTCGCCGGGGGATTGTTCCTGGCGCATCCTTTGCAAACCGAAGCGGTGAGTTATGTGGCCAGCCGCTCTGAGACGCTCAGCGTATTTTTCTTTCTGAGCGCGTTCGTACTTTTCTTGTACCGGCGCAGGGAAGCTGTGTCGTGGGGCGTGGCGGCAGGCGTGCTGGTGTTGTTCGGCGCGGCGTGTCTGACAAAAGAGCATGGCGCCGTGCTGCCCGCTTTACTGTTGCTGACGGATTATTACTGGACACCTAAATTCAGCGTGCGAGGGATTGTCCGCAACTGGCGATTGTATGTGCCCATGCTGGCGCTGGCCGCAGCGGCGGTAACGTATGTGTTCACGCGCGTACTGGCGAGCGCGGGCACGGCGGGATTCGGAGTGAAGGAGTTCACCTGGATTCAGTACTTCTTCACGCAGTGCCGGGCAATCTGGGTGTATCTCAGAATGTTCGTCTTTCCGTACGGACAGAATCTGGACCATGAGTTCGCGATCTCGAGAACGGTCTTGGATCAGGGCGCGGTGTTTGGGTTGATGGGACTGGCGGCGATGGTGGTGGCGGCGTGGATCTATCGCAAGCGGTTCCCGCTGGCCAGCTATGGGCTGTTCGTGTTTCTGGCGCTGATCGCGCCTACATCTTCGGTGGTACCGATTTTGGATCCATTAGTGGAACGCCGGTTATATCTGCCGTTTATCGGGCTGCTGCTCATCACCGTGGAATTGCTGCGGCGCTGGAAGGCGAGCCGCGCGGCGCTTACGGGAACACTAAGTCTGGTGTTGCTGGTGGCGGCATTCCTGAGCTACCAGCGCAACCGGCTGTATGCCAATGCGATTGAGATGTGGACCGACAGCGCGTCTAAGTCGCCGGCGAAGGTGCGCCCGCACTTTCAGCTGGCGTACGCGTACTATCAGGCGGGCGCGTGCGACCGGGCGGCGGATGAGTTCTCGAAAACGGCGCAACTTGCGAGGCCCGATTTCAGCCTGCTGCTGGATTGGGCGCTGGCTTATGATTGCGCCAGCCGTCCCGGCGAAGCGCTGGCGAAATTCCGTGAGGCATCGCTGGTTGAACCGAGCGCGCACGTTTATTCACAGATCGGGATGGAATACGCCAAGCTGAAACAGTATCCGCAGGCGCTGGATGCACTGCAAACGGCGGAGCAGGTGGACCCACGGTTCGCGATGACGTATTTTTATCGTGGAAATATTTATACAGAGCAAAGGCTGCCCGCGAAGGCCGCGGACGAATACCGGCGGGCGCTGGCGGTGGATCCGAAACTGCAGGCGGCTCGCGACGCGCTGGCGCGGACCGGACGCTAGATGCGCATCGGCGTCAACGCGCTGTATCTGATTCCGGGAGGAGTGGGCGGCACCGAAATTTATTTGCGGAATCTGCTGCGGTCGCTGGCCGTGGTGGACTCCACGAACGAATATGTGATCTTCACGAATCGCGAAACGGGCAAGGATCTGGTTCCGGCGGCTGCGAATTTCCGGTGGGCGCCGCAGCCGGTTCGGGCGCGCGTGCGTCCGTGGCGGATCCTGTGGGAGCAGACCGGATTGGCGCTGGCGGTTCGGCGCGAGCGCATCGATGTGCTGTTCAATCCAGGTTTTACGATGCCGGTATTGAGCGGGTGTCCGTCGGTGACGGTGTTTCATGACTTGCAGCACAAGCGGCATCCGGAATACTTTCGATGGTTCGATCTGCCGTTCTGGCAACTGTTACTGTGGGCGTCGGCGCGGCGGTCGCGGGCGCTGATAGCGCCATCGGAGGCGACGCGGGCGGATGTGCGAAAATTCTACGGCGTGGATGCGACGGTGGTGCATCACGGCGTGGAGCCGGAATTTTTCGAGATCGGGCGGCGGCGGGAGCCTAAGGATTATCTGCTGTGCGTCTCGACGCTGCATCCGCACAAGAACATCGAGCGGCTGATCCGGGCGCACGCGGGCATGAAGAATGCGCCGGAGCTGGTGATCGCCGGGCTGAAGGGATTTCAGACCCGCGAGATCGAGCGGATCGCGGGGCGGCGGGTGCGGCTGACGGGATGGGTGCCGCGCGAGGAACTGTACGAGTTGTACCGGTGCGCGAGAGGGTTCGTGTATCCATCGACGTTCGAGGGCTTCGGGATGCCGGTGATGGAAGCGATGGCGGCGGGGGTGCCGGTGGCGTGCTCGCGGATTCCGCCGCTGGTGGAGGTGGCGGGGGAGTGGGTGGAGTACTTCGATGCGAGCGATGAGGGGGAGATTCGGGGGGCGCTGGAGAGGCTGGGCAGCGAGGCTCCGCTGGGAGCACGGGAGAGGGCGGGGGAGTTTACTTGGGAGAAGGCGGCGCGGGAGACGCTGGGAGTGCTCACTCTTTTTCAGTTGCCCCGAACGTGAATCACCTCTCCAGGTTTCACGCGGCCCATCGCTTCTGCGATTTGGCCGCTAACGGGCGGTAAAACTGAACTTTGTTCTTCGGCACATGAATGATGAGGAAGCCGAAGGTAAAATCTTCAGGTTGTGCTCAAATTCGAAGCCCTTGTCTATTGTGACGAACAGGTCGTAATGTCCTTGAATGACACCCAGCAGTACGTGATCCTGATATCGGTTCCAACCAACGTCAAAGGCTGTTCGCGCTTCATGGCCGGCAAATAGTTCGAGGGCTCTGGGTCAACACAGGCGTCTAGAAAGACCCGCACGACAACTGTTCGATAGTCAGATCCTTGCTGAGTTCGAGGAATGTGAGCACTTGCTGCCTGGGGATGTATGGATAGACGGCGAGAAAATCGTCGATACTCTCTCCAGTTTCCAGGAAGTCGACCAGGGTTTGAACAGGGACGCGCGTGCCGGTGATGCCATGCATGATCTCACGGTCAATAGCGATGACACTACCCAGAGTAGCTCGCTGTTCGGTTGTCATACCTGTCTACTAAGCCAGGCCATATCTGCTCGATGCGCAAGCGGTTCGGGTCAAGCTTTGAATGTCAGGCGGGCGTCTCCTAGGTGGATTTCGTCGCCGGTTTGCAGGGGGACGCCGACGGGGCTGGCGCGGGGGACGTCGATGCGGCGGCCGTCGCGGAAGACGCTGGTGCCGCGCTGGCTGCCGGTGTCATAGATGCGGTAGCGGGAGGATGCGGGGTCCCAGCGGATGGCGGCGTGTTCGCGCGAGACGGTGGTTTCGGTTTCGTCGAAGGCGATGTCATTGCGGCGGCGGACGCCTTCGCGCTCGGTGGCTACTTCCTTCAAGCGGCCGATGTTGACGCGCGCGGCGGTAATGGCGAGCTCCGCCGGTTCGGCGGTGCCGCGGGCGACGGAGAGCCGTGCGGACGGCGCGGCCGCGGGGGCCGATTTGCGGCGCAGGTATTCGATCTGAAAAGGCGGCCCGAGCGCGGGATCGACGGCAACCTCGATACGCACGACGGGAATTGATGTCTGGGCTTGCTTGAGCAGCGCGCGGATGTCGTCATCGATGGAAGCGGATTCGTATATGGCGGCGCGAGCGTCGTCGGCGGCGGCCATGCGGATGAAAATTTCGGTGAATGGAAAGACGTAACGGCCTTCGCCTTTGGGCTGGATGTGCGACTTCACGTCCTCCAGAATTTCGCGGCGAATTTCGAGGAGGTCCTTGGGCTGCGGGGGGCCGGCAAGCTTTGAGCTCCAGTGTTTCACGGCGCCGGAGATCCAGCGATCGAGGTCTTCGAGAGTCTTCATATAATTCCCAACTGGCGGGCGGCGGCCACCAGCTCGCCCGCGATGGGGGCGGCGGCGGTTCCACCGTACTGGCCATTTTCGACGAGAACGGAGAAGGCGATCCGGCGATGATCCGGACTGAGGGGACCATAGGGCGCGAAACCGATGAACCAGGCGTGCGAGGGCGCGTCGGCCAGCTCTGCGGTTCCGGTTTTGCCGGCGATGGGCACGGGCGAGCCAGCGAGGGAGCGTCCGGTTCCGGAGGTGACCACGGAGCGCATGTAGCCGGCGATTTGATTCGTGAGGCTGGCATCCAGCACTACGCGCGGGGGACGCACGCGCGGGTTGGTTTCGTCGACGATCCAGCGGCCCTGCGGCGCGGCGCCGCTGTTCGCGATGGTTGCGGCTACGCGGGCCATCTGAAACGGCGATGCCACCACCTGTCCCTGGCCATAAGAGGCTTGCGGGAGGAACTGGCGCAGCTTCGCCGCTGTGTTGGGAACCGCGACGGAGATGCCGAACTCAGCGGCGGCATCGAACAGCGCCTGCGCGCCGACTTTCGAGGCTCCGAGCTGGGCGAAGTACGCGTTACAGGAAACCGCGATGCCTTTCTGCATATCGACGGAGCCGTGTGGCGAGCGGTCTGACACATCGTCGCGGATGGCGCGTTTCGCCACGTAGTTTCCCACACGGCCATCGGGCAAGGCGATGCAGTCAAAGCGTGCGGCGGCATTGGACGGATCCTGGCGCAGAGCGGCGACGGCGGTGACGATCTTGAATGACGAGCCGGGCGGGAAGAGGCCGAAGCGCGCGCGGTCGAGATAATTTTCGCTGCCTGGGGCGTCAGGACTGGTGTTCAAGGGCCAGGGATAACTGACGGCCGCGAGAAGATCGCCGTTGGCTGGATCGACGATCACCACTGAGCCTTTATCCTTATGGAGCTTGCGCAAGTGATCCTGCAGAATCGCGGCGGCGCGAAGCTGGAGCGCCGCATCGATGGACATGTGGACATCCTTGGGGCGGTTGAGAATCTCCTTTACCTGCGGGTTATCCGGCTCCCATTTGTGCCGCAGCAGTGGAATCAAGGCGCGATAGTCGTGCTTCAGGCGGGCGAAGGGCTGGCCGTTGACGTCATGGGCCTGCTCCACTTCGAGCACATCGTCATAACCCTGGAGGCGGATGCGCGAAGCACGCTCCTCGAAGGCAGTGTTGGTGGCGCCGGGCTTGAAGTCACTGCGCACGTCGCCGACCAGGTAGAAGAACGGCGCACCCAGCGGGTAATGGCGGCGGTCATTTTTCGAGACGGCCTGATCGAGGTGAATGCCGAGCTTTTCGTATTCGGAGCGATGCTGCTCAAGCGACGGCCAGTCACTGGTGGCGATGGGAACGCCGTTGCGATCGAAGATGTCGCCTTTGGGAAGCTCGCGGGCGATCTGAAGAATACGGGGGTTGTACTGATAGCGGCGGACTCCGTCGGCTTGCAAGACGAGGGCGCCCTTGGTCAGCACCTGATCCGCGCGATAGGACTGCACCCAGGCGGCGCGAGCCAGCACGATGACGACAGCTGCGGCGAGAACCGCGCCGACGATTCGAATGGGGGCGCCGAAGTGAGCGGCCTGCGAAGGAGCGGCAGACTTCACGGCGCGGGAGCGCGCGGAGACAGCCAGGATAATTCCGAACAAGACGAAGTTGGCAGCCATCGAGGTGCGTCCGTAACTCAAGAAGGGCGAGACGACACCGGAGAGGGGGATGAGGCCGAGCAATCCGCCCGCGATCAACAGGATTTGGAGAGCGGTGATGAGCGTGAGTCCGGCGACCAGGAAGAACGAATACACACCGGGGGCCGCGAGGGCGATGCGGAGTCCGCGCCAGACAAGAACGGAGTAAAGGACAAAGACAGCGGCAAGGCCCAGCCAGCCGAGTTGTTCGCCGAGAGCGGACAGGATCAGATCGGTGTGCGCGGCTGGAACGATCTCGGGTGATCCAAGGCCTAGTCCTGTGCCCGTTACGCCGCCGGTGGAGAGCGCCCATAAGGAATCAGCAATCTGATCGCCGCCGAGCACATGGTTATCCCAGGGCGAGAGCCACATATCGATGCGCTGGGTGACGTGGTGCGGATAACCGATCAGGTGGCCAACAGCAAAGCCGAGGACGATGACGGCGAAGCCGCCGAGGGCCAGCGCGAAACGGCCGCGGGCGACAGCGTAGAGCGTGAGAAAGAGGCAGCCGACCACAAGAGCGGGACCAAGATCGCTGAGCCAGAAGAAAAGCGCGAGCGAAACCAGGACGCCCGCGGCCACGGGAAACAGATACTCGAGACGCGGCGCACCGAAGCGGGCGAGCGGGCCAGTGTGCTGGCGCAATTCGCGGAGAGCGTCCCAATTGCGCGCGAAGTATCCGGCCAGGAAGAGGACCAGAAGGATGCGGATCAGCTCGACGGGCTGAAAGAAGAACAGGTTCACCTTCGCGTCGCTGGTGCCGGGGCCGCTGCCGAACAGTCCGAGCGCGATAGCGAGCAGGACCGCGGCGAGCAACGGAACGAAGCTGAGGCGGCTGAACATGCGCTCGTAATCTAGTTGGCTGAACAAAGCCAGGAGCGCGCATCCGGCCAGGACGCCACCGGCGAAATCGGCGAAGCTGAGCGTATCGCGCAGAGGGTCGCGCAGGCTGAGCATCAGCATCAGGCCGAGGGCGCAGAGCGTGAACATGGACGGGAGCAGGACGTTGTCACCGGGGAACACACGCAATCGCCAGAAGAAATGGACAGCCCAGAAGGCAACCAGGGCAAGGATGGACCACAACAGAAAGCGGCGGCGGAATTCATCGGGCGTGCGGACCACGAGATGCGGTTTGAGCTGGGCGAACTGCAGGCCGGTGAGCAACGGGATGGACAAGGGCCGGGCCTCGGCGGGGGGATGAATGCGATTCCAGATTTTGCCGAACCAGCCGCGATTCTCCTCTTCTTCGTCGGCGCGCTGCTCGCGGCGCTGGCGGGCTTGCGCGAGGCGTTTGGGAATTTGATCGAGGCCGCGCACACGGCGGAGGTCTTCCTCATGAACGCGCATGCGGGCGATGGCGCCGTCATTATCGAAGTGCTGGCCGTGGCGGACTGCCTCAAAGATTTCGCGCGCGGTGAAATCCTGATCGGCGGGCGGGATGCCTTGCAGCAGGGGAATGAGATCGTAGGGGCCCTTGATGCGGTTGAGATTTACGGTTTGCTTATCGCCTGCGGCGACGAACGCAGCGGCCTTGGCGGCGTAGATGAGATAGAGACCAAGGGCGGCGACGATGGTGGCGCCCAGCAGCAAGGCCGTTTCGAGATTGCGCGAGCCGGCGGATTCGCGGAGGCGTATTTGCTGAATGCGGCCGGCGGCGGTGGCGCGAGTGGTGGTCATGGAGTTCCGGTTCCTTGCATTTGCGCCAGGCGCTGCTCAATGCGCTGCAAGCCCTGCAGCACTTGCATCTGGCTGCGCGTGGAGTCGCCCCATACGCCGATGCGCTGGTAAAGATCCTGGGCGCGGAGATAATCCTGGCGGGCCTTTTCCAGGTAGTCTTTTTCCTGAGCGGGGTGCTGGGTAAAGGCGCGCGAATCGCGCCAGGTGCGGTCCGCGCGGCGATGGTAGCCATCGGCGAGCTGCGCCTGCTCGCGCTTGCCCATGGGATGGTTATATTCGACGGCTTTGTTGATGGCCTCCTCGGCACGATCCATGTCGCCGAGATCGTAGGCGTAGAGGCGAGCGAGTCCGAGATAAGGATCGGGCCATTTCTTCAGCAAGTCGGCGGCTTCTTGAAATTTTGCAATGGCGGAGCTGAGTTTTTTCTGCCGCGCCGCACCTTTGGCATCTATGCGGTCCAGGTGGCCTTCGCAGAGGCGCATGCGGCCTTTGACAGCGCTGTCGCCGGGGTCGAGCTCATAGGCGCGGACGACGTCTTCATGGGCGGTTTTCCACTGATTTTCGTAAATCGCGGGAGCGTCGTTGTTGCGATATTCGAGGATGGTCTGGTCGGCGGCGGAGACCAGTCGATTCTTCAGCGCGCGCTGCGCACCCCAGAGCAGCAGCGGAACGTGACGGCGCGCAGCGAGCTGCTGGTAGTGCGTCCACGCCTGGTCGAGATTGGCGATGCGTTCGGTCTGCAGCTCGGTCTGGAAGTGCACGGCGTCGTTGTGATAACTGTTTTGCCACAAGAAAACGATGAGGCCTACGATGCCAAATCCCAGGAAGGCGGCAAAGCACCCGAAGGTGCTGGGACGGTAGCTGGGAGTGTACGCAATTTGCGGGCGGCGTGGCGGAGCAGAGGGCGTAGTGCGAACTGTCGCATCGGAGTCACCGGAAGCGGGCACGTTTGCCGGCACGCTGGTGCGCACGGTAGCGTCATTGTCGACGGGGCGGGCGCTGACTTCGGCGCCGGCGAGAAATGCAGTGAGGTCGAGCCTTACGTCAGTGGCGCTCTGGTAGCGCCGCGCGGGATCGCGGGCGAGCATGGTGAAGACGATATTGCGGAGCGGCTCGGGGCAGGCCTCGGGAAGCGGATCGGGAGGATTTCCAAAACGGATGCGGCGCTCCAGGCGTTCCTTGGTGGGCTCCTCAAAGGGCAGGCTGCCGGAGATCATCTGGTAGAGCAGGACGCCGACCGACCAGAGATCGGAGTGCGTATCCATGCTGTGGGTCTCGACGCGCTCGGGCGAGCAGTAGGCGGTGCTGGCAAAGACGTTGAGAGTCTGCTTGCGGGTATGGGAAAGGGCCTTGGCGATTCCGAAGTCGAGAGCTTTTACTTCTCCGGACGCGCTGATGCGGATGTTCTTGGGTTTGAGATCGCCGTGGATGACGCCTGTGAAATTTTTGTCCGCGATAGTGGTGGTGAAGTCGCGCAGGTTCTCGAGCATCTCGCACAGCTCGGCGGCGATTTCGGCGGCACGCCGGGGCGGCAGCGCTTCGCGGGCGAGAATAGTGGAAAGATCCTCGCCCTCGATGTACTCCATTTCGATGAACAGGTCGCCGTTCAGGCTGCCATAGCGATTTACGATGACGACGCGCTGGTCGACGCCGCCTAGGCGCTTTTGCAGCTCAGCGCCGAGGCGTTCGGCTTCGAGGACTTCTTCGTCATCCGGATCGGGACCTTTGTAGACCACCTTCAGCGCGATGCGGCGCGGAGTTTCGGTGTCGTCGGCGAGGTAGACTTCGCCCATCGCGCCGCGCCCGATGATGCGGACGATCTGGTAGCGGCCGTAACGCTCGCCGGGGTTCACGGGCGCGGACCTCGCGGGGTAGTTCGAGTTCGCGGAACAGTGCCCGCCTTGCCGCTGCCAACCATGTAGTTGGTGCGGAGCAAACTGCCCTCGGGCGGACGGATACCTTCGATGCCGTTGCCGAAGAATACATTTCCCGTGATGACGTTGACCACGAAGTTGCGCTGAAGGCCGGGCTGAAGAGCGCCGGGCTGCGTGCCGTTGGCGGAGATGACGTTGTTTTCGATCGAAGGGGACGCGTTGTCTTCAATCGCAATGCCCGCACCTGCGTTGTCGTGGATGGAGCAAGCGGCCACGAGGCCGGTGGATGCGCCGCGGAACACGATGCCGGCTTCGGCGGAACGGGAAATTTCGCAACGGAGCAGCGTAATCTCGCTGGACAGGATGCGGACGCCGGAGCCTCCGCGAAATTGGACGCCCTCGACGCGAGCTCGATGGACATTTTCAGCGATCAGACCGCCCTCGATGATTACTTCGCGGGCGCGGCTGGCTTTGAGCTGAACGCCTTCGGGGATGCGCACGGTTTCGGAATAAACTCCCGGCAAGACCATCACGGTGTCACCGGGACGGGCCTGCCCGAGCGCGGAGGCGATGGTTGGAAAATCCGTTCGAGACACGCCCGCGGATATGGTTTGCGGAGGCTTAGGGAGTTCGGGCCGGGGATAGAGACACTGAAACGCGTAGAAGCCGAGCGCACCCAGGAGAATACCCGCGGCGATCCGCAGCCATCCGCCGCTGGACCCGCGAGGAGCATGCCGGGCCGTGTCTTCGCCCACTCCGGGGGTGGCGCGAGTCCGCTTCCCGAGCGACGCGGCGAATTTCTCGCCTTCGACGAGGACGGCGCTGACATTGTCCTTGCTGTTTTCATTAGCGGCGTCAATCAGGCGGCGTACGGTGGCCCAACGGTCACCCGCATTCTGCTCGACGATGCGCAGCATTTGTTTCGCGTTGAGGACATCGCTTAGTCCGTCGCTGCACAGCAGGAGAGCGGTATCCGGCTCGAAGGGAAGATTGAGAATATCGATGAAATCGGCGTCGTCGGGTTCGTGAGGCTGGGAACCGACGTCGCGATAGACTTCATTGCGGCGGGGGTGCTGCATTGCGGCCGATTCGGAAAGCTCACCGCGGTCCTCACGCTCGCCGACGGGGGAATGATCCGGCGTAATCTTTTCCATTTTGCCGCGGCGGATTCGATAGAGCCGGGAATCACCGACGTGGCCGATGGTAACGCCGCCGTTCTCGATTACGGCGACGGTGAGGACGCAGGCCATGCCTTTCCACTCGTCGCGCGACTGGGCGGCTTCATGGATGGAATTGTTGGCCAGCGTAATGGCCTCGCGGATACGCTGCTCGACGGTCCCGGTCTGACGCTCCAGGCGGGTCTTGATGCGCTCAAGGGCGAGGCCGGCGGCCTGCTCGCCCGCGGCATGCCCGCCCATGCCGTCAATGACCAGGAAGATGCCTCGCACGTCGTCGGCATGGACCCGGTCTTCATTATTGGTACGCGCGAATCCCTGGTCAGTGGAAGCAGCCGAGAGGTAGCGCGGGGCCGTGGGTGTCATGACGCTAACCCTTATTTCGGACGGCGAGAAAGGCCGCTACGGCGGCAAACAACAGCAGCACGATGACAAACGCGAGGCGGGCTGTGTGGAGGGTGGTCATCCTTCTTTGATGGCCCGGAAGTCTAGGAAGACGACGCCGGCCAGACCGATGCGGGCTTTCGGCGGAAGCTGAACTTCGATGTTCTTGTCGGCCTCTTCCCCATTGACGCGCTCGATGCTGGAGGGGATACGGCGACCGTTGACGGTGGTGCCGAGGCTGCTGAGATCCTTGATGAATATCTGTCCCGATGCTGGATCGCGGCGAAGCTGGAGGTGCTCGCGAGAGACATCCTTTTTGGCCGACAGCTTCAGATCCACCCAGCGGTCGGCGCCGCCGCGGCCGATCTTGATCAACTCCTTGACCATCTGGTAGGTGTGAGCGCCCAAGTCGTCTTCGTAAGCGATGTTGGCGTAGACGATGCCGGCGGCGCGTTTGGTATCGATGGGGCCGCCGCGCTGTGTGGTGGTGGTGTTGGTGGTGCTGCTGGTCCGGCCATCGGCGCTGCGTTTGGTTACCCGCTCGGTGAGCATGCCCACGCGATCCTCGGGAGCGGACGGGACTGGAAAAGTGGACACGATGACCAGCGGGTTGTCGCGGGCGTCCTCATCGGTGTTCTCGTGGAATTCGACGGTGAAAGCGCCGAGGGCTTCGTAACGCTTGCGCTTTTTTGAATCGGTGAGCGGGAGTTTGATCTTCGGAGCTTTGTTGAGGCGCGCCAGTTCCTCTTCGAGCGCGCGAACGGCTTCCTCGCGGATGCGCTGGTGGATGGCGCGCAGGCGATCGAGGTCGTCAACATTGAGGTAGACATGGTAGACGCTGGGGACGAGGTTGGAGTAATAACCGGGACACATGCCAGCCTCCATTTCGGCCAGGATCAGGGTGACGATCTCTTCGGGAGTTACTTGCGCTATATCGGTATCGCTGGGCATGGTGGATCTATCGGAGTAAGTCTTCAAGCTGAATTTTGGTGTTGGTTTTGGAGTCGCGGTATTTGACGATGACGGGAGTATACAGGGAGACGCCCCAATCCTTGCCGGGACCATTCGTTATGGCGCGCGAGCCGGCCACCACTACGGCCTCTTCGGGGATCACCAGCGGCTGGTCATCTGTGGCGCTATGAATCTTGTTTCGGACGAGGTCGTAGACGGGAGTGGAACGGTTGAGTATCGTGCCAGTGCCGAGGACGGCGCGGCGTTTCACCACGGTACCTTCATAGATGCCGCAGTTGCCCCCCACCAGCACGTCATCTTCGACGATGACGGGGAGCGCGCCTATGGGTTCGAGTACGCCGCCGATCTGGGCGGCGGCCGAGATGTGGCAATTCGCGCCGACCTGCGCGCAGCTTCCGATGAGCGCGTGGGAATCGATCATGGCGCCGTCGCCGACCCAGGTTCCGGTGTTGATGAACATCGGAGGCATGCAGGTGACGCCCTTCCCGATGTAGCAGCCGTCGCGAATGCTGGATCCACCGGGGACGATGCGGACTCCGCTATCGGCGTCGATCTGCTTCACGGGCCAAGTGGACTTGTCGAACCAAGGCTGCCGAGCGCGATCGATGGACATGTCGACTACATTGCCCATGCGAAAACCGAGCAAGATCCCTTTCTTGACCCAGGCATTGACGCGCCAGCCGGTCGCGGCCGCGGCGTCAGGTTCAGCGGCGCGGATGCGGCCCGCGTTGAGAGCCTGGCGGAACTGCTGAAAGAGGCGGAAATGGTCTTCGGTCCAGGCGGTGGGCCCGGAATCGAAGAGCGCCTCGATTTCAGCCTGCATGCACGCTCCGGCCGGCCAACAAGCCCAAGCCGTCGAGGACCTTCTCGATCTTGGATTGGCTGGCGGCGCTGGGCGGGCACATGGGCAGACGCCAGACCGGCTCAAGCAGGCCCATGGCGGCCATCGCGGCTTTGACGGGGATTGGGTTCGATTCGACGAAATTGACCTCCATGAGGGGGAGATACTTGCGCTGGAGGACGCGGGCCGCGGCGAAATCGCCCCGGTTGGCGAGGCGGGTAAGCTCGGCCATCTCGGCGGGTATTTCATTGGAAACAACAGAGATAATGCCTCGGCCACCGAGTGCGATGAGGGGGATGGTAATGGCATCGTCGCCCGAGAGCACACTGAAGTTCTCTGGCACTGCCTGTAATACGGAAGCCATCTGGGAGATGTTCCCCGAAGCTTCCTTAACGCCGGCGATCCACTCGATTTGGGCCAACCGCTGCAGCGTGGCAGGCTCGATATTAACCGCCGTACGGCTCTGGACGCTATAGAGAACCATGGGGAGCTGGACCGCTTGCGCGATGGCTTTGAAATGCTGGTAGAGGCCTTCTTGCGTGGGCTTGTTGTAGTAGGGCGTGACGGAGAGAATGCCATCCACGCCGAGCGATTTTAGTTCCTTGCCCAAGTGGATGACTTCGGCGGTGTTGTAGCCGCCCGCGCCCGCCAGTACGGGCACCTTTCCGTGGGCCGTTTCGACGGCGATTTGGACCACGCGGAGATGCTCTTCGCGGGTCAAGGTGGGGCTTTCGCCGGTAGTGCCGCAGGGGACCAGGAAATCGATGCCTGCGTCGATTTGACGGCGGATGAGGGATCGGAGCGTGGACTCATCGAGGGACTGGTCGTCCCGGAACGGGGTGACCAGCGCTGTTCCGCAACCTGTGAATCTCATTTCAACCTCCAAAGAGGACTTCGCTGAATTCGTGAAAGCCCGTGCGGCCCGCTATCCATTGTGCCGCTTTCAGAGCGCCACGGGCGAAGCCTTCGCGGCTGCGGGCGGTATGGCGCAGGGTAATGGTGTCGGCCGCGGAATCGAAGCCGATCTCGTGGGTACCGGGGTGGGATCCGGCACGATTGGACGACATATCGATGGGACGCGCGTAACCGGATTTTTTCATCTGCTCCACCAGCTTGAGCAGCGTGCCGGAGGGGGCGTCTTTCTTGGTGGCGTGGTGGATTTCCCAGGCCCATGCGCCGTAGGCGGGCTCGTCCTTGAGAAGCGCGGCGGCTTCGGATACCAGTCGCTGGAAAATGTTCACACCGATGGAATAGTTGGGGCTCCAGACGATTCCGATGTTATGGCGGACGGCGAGGGCCTCCACTTCAGCGAGATGTTCGAGCCAGCCGGTGGTGCCGATCACGACGGGGATACCGAGCTCGGCGAGGCGGGTGACGTTGGGAAGGACGGCATCGGGGGTGGAGAATTCGATGGCGACTTGGATGTTGTCGAGCGGTTCATCGCGGTGGACGTCCAAGCGGGCTGTGACGGTGAAGCCGTATTCGGGGGCCAGTTGGTCGATGAGGCGGCCCATTTTGCCGTAGCCGACGATGGCGAGGTTGGATGGGGGGGTCATGGGCGATCTGCGGGCAGGGCATGGCCCTGCGCTACGAAGAACTCATTGTGGAGGCGCTGGACGGCTTTGGGGAGGTCGTCCGACTTTACGATGAAGCCGAGATTCATGGAGGAAGCGCCCTGGGACACCATGCGCACGTTGATATCGTCGAGGGCTTTGAAGACGCGCGCGCCAATGCCGGCGGTGACGGGAATCTTTTCGCCGACCAGACAGATAATGGCCTGGTTCTGGTCGACAGACACCTCGGCGAACTCATGCAGCTCGCGGACGATCTGGTCCAGGTGCGCGGTCTGATCAATGGTGAGCGATACGCTGATCTCGGACGTGGAAACCATGTCCACGGATGTCTCGTACCGGTCAAATACATCGAATATGCGGCGGAGGAACCCGTGGACCATGAACATTCGCGTGGAGCGAATGTTGAGCACGGTAACGTTCTTCTTGTTGGCGATGGACTTCACGATGTTCGCGGAAGGAACCGATTCGGAGACGATGCGAGTGCCTTCGACGTGTGGACGCTGGGAATTCAAGATCCGGACGGGAATATTTTTCTCGACGGCAGGAAGGACGGTGGCGGGGTGCAAGACTTTGGCGCCGAAGTAGGCCAGCTCGGCGGCCTCGGCGAAAGAGATGGCATCCACGCGATGGCCCCCGGAGCAGACGGTGGGATCGCAGGTGAGCATGCCATCGACGTCGGTCCAGATCTGGATCTCTTCGGCGCCGATGCCAGCGCCGACGATGGCGGCGGTGAAATCCGAGCCGCCGCGACCGAGCGTGGTAGTGACGCCGTTCAGTGTGGCGCCGATGAATCCGCCCATGACGACGACCTGCTTATCCGCGAGCGGGGGGATGGTGGCAACCAATCGGGCGTAGGTATCCGCGTACTGGGGAGCGGCCTGCGTGTGGCGGCTGTCGGTAACGATCACTTTGCGCGAGTCGAGATGGACGGCGGGGATGCCGTGGTGCTGGAAATAATTGGCGACGATCAGGCTGGAGAGGCGTTCGCCGAAACTGGAGAACGCGTCGATGGAACGCGGGCTCAGCTCACCGAGGATGGCCAGGCCGCGGGTAAGATCGGAGAGCTCCTGAAAATGCTCTTCGACGGTGCGCTCCATATTGGATTCGCGCAGGTGGAAATCGCGCAGGTCGTAGAGCTGGCGCAGTGCCTGCTCGCGATGACCGCTGACGGCTTGATGGGCGATATCGAGCAGCTTGTTGGTGGTTTTGCCCATCGCCGATACCACGACAACGGGCTTGCGCGGCAGGCGCTCCCGTACAATACCGGCTACGCGATCGATGGCGGCGGCGGATTCGACGGACGTGCCGCCGAATTTCATGACGATCATCAGTCCAGGAGTCCTTCCGAGTACATCAGCTCGGCGTTGAGAACGGCGGCTCCGGCGGCGCCCCGGATGGTGTTGTGGCCCAGCGCCATGAACTTGTAATGCATTACGGGGCAGGCGCGCAGGCGTCCGACGGAGACGGTCATGCCGTTGCCGCGGCCGGCGTCGCGTCGGGGCTGCGGGCGGTCAGGTTGATCGAGATAGACGATCGGTTGCGGCGGAGCGCTGGGGAGGTTGCGCTCTTGCGGAAGGCCACGGAAATTCTTGAAAGCGGCAATCAGATCGGCTTCGCCGGGGGTTTCGGATAACTCAATAGACGTTGCGACCATGTGTCCATCCACTACCGGTACGCGATTGCAGTGAGCGCTTACTTTGGCGGCCAGCGGCTGGAAGCCATCGGCGGAAAGACCGCCAAGGATTTTCTGCGTCTCCTGCTGCATCTTCTCTTCTTCGTTTCCGATAAACGGGATGACGTTGGCGTTGATGTCCATGGAGGCGACGCCCGGATAACCCGCGCCAGAGATGGCCTGGAGCGTGGTGACCAGCACGCGCTGGATGCCGAACACACGGAGCGGCGCCAGCGCGATGGCCAGAACCATGGTGGAGCAGTTGGGATTGGTTGCGATGATGCCTTTCCAGCCGCGGCGGCGCTGCTGCAGCGGAATGATCTTCAGGTGGCCGGGGTTGATCTCGGGAATCAGCAGAGGGACGTCGGGTTCCATGCGGTGATTGCGCGAATTGGAAACCACCACGTGTCCGGCGTGGGCGAAGGCCTGCTCGATCTCGGTGGCTACGCTGGCGTCCATGGCCGAGAAGACCAGATGCGGCGCGTTGCCGGGCTTGGAATCTTGCACGGTGAGACCGGCGATCTGGGCGGGCATTTCGCCATCGAGCCGCCATGCGGTGGCTTCACGATATTTCTTGCCGGCCGAGCGGTCACTGGCGCCGATCCAAGTGAGATCGAACCAGGGATGGTTCTGCAAGAAGCGAACGAAACTCTGGCCGACCATGCCGGTTCCGCCGAGCACACCGACTTCGATTTTTCGGGCGAGAGGTTGGGCTTGCATGTTACTGCACGAGTCCTTTGATCATGTTTTTGTAAATTTGGACAGCTTCCACAAGCTCGCGTTTGGGGACGCGCTCCTCGGAAGTGTGGGCGAAGTGAATGCTTCCTGGCCCCAGTAGGTAAGGCTGTCCCCAGGCGCCGTTGAAGGCGGGGATATCGGTGGTGTAGGAGACAACTGTGGTTTCAAAACCGGGGAGCGTGCCGAGGCGCAGAGCCGGGATGGCGAGGACTTCTTGCAGCTCGACGTTGGCGGCGGCCGCGGTTTCGCGCAAGAGCGCGCGCGTCGATTCGCCGTCGTCCACCAAGCGGATCAACAGCTCGGCCTGGGCGTGATCGGCGAGCACGTTGGGAGCGCGGCCCCCCGAAATGGTTCCGATGTTCAACGTACTGGGGCCGAACAGCGGATTGGAGAGCAGCGGCATACGTCGCACGGCATTGAGGGCGTCGAGCAGTTTATCGATGGCCGATTCACCCAACTCGGGATAGGCGGAGTGGGCCATGCGGCCGCGCGCCACCAGCTCGCAGCGCAGCGCGCCCTTGGATCCGAGCGCGAGCTTGTTCTCCGTGGGCTCGCCATTGATGATGAACTTCGATCCGCGAGTTGATTTGGCGGCCGCAAAGGCTCCCGCGCTATTGCGTTCTTCACCGACCACGAAAAGCAGGCCGATATTGCGGCTGCCTTCGGAGAGCAACTCGCGGGCGCCGGTGATCATGGCGGCGATGATGCCCTTGGTATCGCACGCGCCGCGGCCCCAGATGTGGTCGTCATCCTCGCGCGAGGCGAAGAAAGGAGGCACCGTGTCCATGTGCGTGGAGAGAGTGACCAGCGGATCGCCGAAGGATGCGAATACGTTGAAGCGGTTGGGGGCGACATCCATGCGCTCTACATGGCCCTGGTAGTCGGCGGCGAGCGAGGTGAGATGCGCGCTGAGATATTCGCCCATGCGCAGCTCGTTTTCGGTGATGGATTCGATATCCACTAGCGCCCGCGTCAGCTCGAAGACGTTCATAAATGTCGGGGATGGCAGGCCAGGAGGGACGCGCATGGAGTGCGCGTTCTCCCGATAGCGCTCCATCCGATCCTCTCAGATCCGATGACAGTGGGCGGGTATTAGCCTCGCCCCCCAACTCCGCCGAGCGTAGCCGCGCGGCTGAATTTCGGCGGTACGGCCCCTTTTGTCCGAATCGGTCCGAAGCTACCCGGAACTACCCGATTGGCTACTCATGGCCTCCGCGCCTCTACCAGAAGCAAGTAACAGGATAACAGAAAGCCTTGTTGCGTTCTTATGCGTGGCTCAACGAAACTGGAGCGAAGACCCAAGCAATGGCGATCAACGCTGACAAGCCTCACCTTTGGAAGAGCGACATCCGAGCTTCAGTCGATCTCTTTAACGACTGGTTCATAAGGTTCGCTCCGAAAGCGTACCGGGAGACGAGAATTGAGACGACGAAGCACGTGGAAACAGCTCTTCGACTCACGGATGACCTTAAGCACGTAAATGCGGCTGTTCTTAGGGCGCACCCAAGCATCCTGCCCGCGCTGCGAATGTCTACGTGCCCGCCGCTGGCGAGAGATCGATTGATCGGATTGGCGAACGTTCCGAAGAACTTGGTCAATTCGATGGAGGAAGGGAAGCTGGCCCTTAGAATGCTTGGCGATGTTCTCGAGACAAACCTTAACCGGATGGCGAAGGTACTCTCTGAGATGATCGACTCCGACATTTTTCCTTGGCTGCTTGGAGCGTACGGTCCTGGCGACGAAGAGCGTTATCGCGCCTCAACCATCGTTGCCGACCGGCTCTGCGGAGCTGTCGCCGATCCGATTGTCAGAAACGCCCAAGAAAAGCGGCAACTGGCTCTCATTGAGGAATACCTGAGGGCCAAGGGATACGAGCGGAGGCCGCATCCGCCATCAACCCCTTTGAATCAGATGTCGCCCGGGACATTCAGCTTTCGTATGAATGTTGTCGTTGGTGAAGCGTTGAGAGTCAACATTCCGGTGGACGCGGTTGTACAACCCAAGAACCTGCGTTCCGATGCTCTGCCGATTTTGATCGAAGCAAAATCCGCGGGGGACTTTACCAACGTCAACAAGCGGCGGAAGGAGGAGGCAACGAAGATCCGGCAGATCCGCTTGAAGTACGGAGATACAGCCCAGTTTCTGCTCTTCCTGTGCGGTTACTTTGACAGCGGTTACCTTGGTTATGAAGCGGCAGAAGGCATAGACTGGATTTGGGAACATCGAATCGAGGATTTTGACCGATTAGGTCTATAGCGGCATGGATCTCAAGAGGACCGAGGAACAACGCATATTGCAGCAGGTGCGCCTGGACAGTCTCAAGGCTGCCGAGGAACGCAACAAGTGGGGCCAATTCGCTACGCCGCCGCAGCTTGCCAGAGCAATTCTTGAATACGCGCGACTGCTTTGGACCTCCGATAATGGTCCAATCCGCTTCCTGGATCCTGCACTTGGAACAGGTTCGTTCTTCTCGGCTCTCGCGGCCGTATTTCCCGCCCACGAGATCGAGACAGCGGTTGGAATCGAGCTGGATGACCAGTTCGCGACCGTAGCAGAGGAACTATGGCGACTATCGGGCCTAACCGTGGTCGCTGGAGACTTCACAAAGCTAGAACCCCCAAAACAAGGACGACGGTTCAATCTCGTTGTCTCGAATCCGCCGTATGTCCGACATCACCACCTGGATGGCTCGGAAAAGGAGCGGCTCCGCGGGGTAGTGCGACAAAACCACAACATCGTCCTGAGCGGCCTCGCTGGGCTATATTGCTATTTTCTGTTGCTCTGCGATTCGTGGCTAGAGCCGAATGGTATGGGTATCTGGCTGATCCCTTCCGAGTTCATGGATGTAAACTACGGAGATGGTGTGAAGCGTTACTTGACACAGAAGGTGGAACTGCTTCACGTACATCGCTTCAGTCCTTCAGACGTTCAATTCTCGGACGCATTGGTCTCGTCCGCTATCGTGGTCTTTCGCAAGATTCCACCAACAACTGGGCACTTGGTTCGAATGTCGTTCGGTGGTTCGTTACTCACGCCCGACGACGAGGCTTGCGTTCCACTGGAAGAGCTGTGTTCGTCTCGCAAATGGACGAGGTACCCGCAATCGAGAGCACCAGAGTTGACCGACGTTGATGGCATTTTGCTCGGCGATCTCTTCACGATCAAGCGTGGCTTGGCAACGGGGTCAAACGAGTTCTTCATAGTCGGAGAAGAGCTAATCAAGACATGGAACATACCGGATGCGTGTTTACGGCCGATCCTGCCTGGCCCACGCCATCTTTCTGGTGACGTTGTGGAAGCCGACGAATACGGTGTGCCTCAAAACTGCATCCGTCAATGGCTCATCGACACGGAGCTTCCCGGAGACGTGATTCAAGGTCGCTATCCGCGTTTCTGGGACTACCTTGATTCGGGAAAGGATCGAAAAATCCCCGATTCTTATCTCGCGAGCAGGCGAAGACCTTGGTATTCGCAGGAAAGACGGGAACCGGCACCGTTCCTATTCACCTATATGGGACGATCTCGCAACGGCGGGAGCCCGTTCCGGGTTATTTGGAACAAGTCCAAAGCCACTGCCCACAACGTCTACTTACTACTTTATCCACGAGCTCTCTTATGGCGAGCTCTTCAAGAGAACCCGGATCTCTATCCCGTACTGTTTGAATATTTGCGCAAAATTGAGAGCTCTCAACTCGTGGAAGAAGGCCGCGTCTATGGTGGCGGACTCCACAAACTAGAGCCGAGAGAACTTGCAAGAGTTTCCGTGGTTCCACTCTTGACAGCGTTGTCCAGTCGGACGGAATTGGCGCAATTTGTTCCGGGACGGCAGTTGTCACTTGTTGCAGATCGGTGAGTGGCGCCACAATGCTCCACGTCGGGGCGCTTGTTGAGTTGCGATTTTACAACCAGCTTGGTCGAATACGGAATTACTATCGGAATCACTTGTGGATGGCGGCGCCGATGCGGTGCATCCAGGCCAACTCGGACTCGGTCATGGGGCCGAGGTCCAGGGCCTGAAGGCCCTGGAGGGTTTGGTCGAGGTTTGCGGGGCCGGTCAGGCAGAGGTCGACGCTGGGGTTGCTGAGGGCGAAGCGGTAGCAGTCGGCGGCGGTGGGGATGCGCTCGCCCGCGGGGACGCGTTTGGGATCCAAGAGCTGGCGCCAGCTGGTGGCAGTGTACGCGACGATGCCGGGGCGGGATCCGTTCACCGGGAGGTGCGGGAAGATATCGGTTTCGGCGCCAGGGTGCACGGCGTTGTAGCGAACATGGAAGATGCCGATGGCGGCGGAAGCGGCCAATTGAGGGACCAGCGGGCGGTGGTGGGTGGAGATGGCGATGTGGCGGACCAAGCCGCGGCGTTTCAGCTCGAGTGCTGCGTCCATGATTTTGGGCGGTATTGCGCGATTCCACAAGCCGAGGAGGACGACATCCGCGTAGTCGTATTTCAAGTTGCGAAGAGCGCGTTCAATGCTCCAATCCACTAAGGCGGCGATACGTGAATAGGATTGGAGCACCAAGGCGACGCGATCGCGCTGGGAGCGCAGATTGCGGAGGCCGTCGGCGAATCCGCCCTTGCGCATGCTGCCCCAGTACAGATAATTCACGCCGCGTTCGAAGGCTTGTTCGACTGCGGCGGCAGGACAACCGTAGCTCGCTGCGAGGCCCAGGCGGCAGACGTCCAGCCCGGTGCGGCCGAGCGTGGTGCGTTCCCACGTGCTCATGGACTATCCGCCGATGCCGATATATTTCCAGCCGAAGCCGGTGAGGCGGGCGCGGTCGAGGGCGTTGCGGCCATCGAGGACGATCGCCGTGCGCATACGTGCGGCCAGGGTGTCCCAGGGCAGCTCGCGGTATTGCTGCCACTCGGTGACCAGAACCAGCGCGTCGCTATCGTCGAACACCTGCCCGGCTTCCTGGCAGCAGACCACGCCGATATCGGAGTGCTCCTGCTGGAAACGCTCAAGAGCCACAGGATCGTGGACCTTCACCTTGCAGCCGCGCTCGATCAGTTTGCGGGCGATGTCGAGAGCCGGGGCTTCGCGCAAGTCGTCGGTATCGGGCTTGAACGCAAGACCCAGCAGTCCGATGGTGCGGCCTTTCAGGATCTTGAGCTCGGTGAGCAGCCGTTCCACCACATGCTCGCGCTGGCGGCGGTTGATCTCGCGGGCAGCCGAGACGATAGGCATGCTGAGGCCGTATTCGCCGGCCGTGGAGACCAGGGCGGCGGTATCCTTGCCGAAGCAAGAGCCGCCCCAGCCGATGCCGGCTTGCAGGAAACGAGTGCCGATGCGGGCGTCGAGTCCGATGCCTTTGGCCACTTGAGTGATGTCTGCGCCGACGCGTCCCGCGAGGTGGCCGATTTCATTGATGTAGCTGATTTTCAGTGCGAGGAAGGCGTTGGCGGCGTACTTAATCAATTCAGCGGAGGCGAGGTCGGTGGAGATCAGCGGAACCGCGCCCAGGTTCTCGGGGCGGGGCAGGAACGCGGGCGGCGTGAAGGTCTGGTCAAGAATGGGCCGGTACAAAGTGTAGAGCATCTCCAGGGCGCGGGCATCGTCGGAGCCGATCACCACGCGATCTGGAAACAAACTGTCGTGCAGAGCGGTGCCTTCGCGCAAAAATTCCGGATTGGACGCCACTGAGAACTGGCCATCCGGCTTGCGGCCGCGATGCTGCTCGAAGGATTCGCGCAGCAGAGAGCCGACCCAGTTGCCGCTGCCGATGGGCACCGTGGATTTATTCACAACCACGGTGTAATCGGCGTCGAAATGCTCGCCAATTCCCTGGGCGGCGGAGCACAGGTAGCGCAGATCGGGGGCGCCATTAACGCCGGGCGGCGTACCGACGGCAATGAAGACCACGTCAGAGTCCGGGATGGCCTCGGCATAATCGGTGACGAAGCGGAGATTGGCTTGGGCGGCAGCCAGCAGCTCGGTAAGGAAGGGTTCGAAAATCGGCGTGCGGCCAGCGCGCAGGGTGGCGATCTTCTTCTCATCGGAATCCAGGCAGGTAACCTTGTGTCCTAAAAAGGCCAGACAGGCGCCCGTGGTGATGCCGACATATCCGGTACCAATAATGGAAACGTGCATTAGATATTCTGCTATCAACGTAACACGGCGAGGGCGTCAGAAATGGTTCTGATGGAGGTCCATGCGGATGCGGGCGCCGCGGAACCGGACGCCTTCGTTCTCGAGGCGGATGCGCTGCTCCATACCGGCTTCGCCGGGCAGCAGGATCTTGCCGCCGGCGCCGATCACGCGATGCCAGGGGATACCGCGAGCGCCGCGGAGCGCCCATACTACCTGCCGGGCGGCACCGGGGAAGCCGGCGGCTTCGGCAACCTGACCGTAAGTGGCCACCTTCCCGCGCGGGATGCGGCGAACCGTATCGCGAATGGGCTGGAACATGGATTAATTCTGCATTAACCGCGTGTCCGGCGGAAGGCGAGCCGGCGTCTCACTTCCGGGAGGCCTTTATGAACGGGGTGCTGGCAAAAACGGTGATTGGGACGAGCGCGTTGCTTTTCGCGGCGGGCGCTTTCGCGCAGGGCTATGAACGGGAGCGCGGCTATGGAAGGGAACGGGGCTACGAGCGCGGCTACGGCGGGTCGCCGGTGGAACGGGCGATGTACGATCTGAACCAGGTTTCCTCGTATGGATACCGCAACCGGGGCGATATGCGCAGGATCAACAAGGCTCGTGAGGAATTGCGCGAGTTCGAGAGCAAATTGGCGCGGGGGCGGTTCGACAAGGGCGAGTTGGACGATGCGATCGGGGCGATCCAGCACGTGGTGAACAGCAACTGGATTTCGCCGCGCGACGCATCGGTGCTGCAGGAAGATTTGTACCGGTTAAGGGAGTTTCGGGAACAAAGCCGGTACGGGTACCGAAGGTAGAAAAGCCAGGCCAGGAGGCCTGCCCTACGGGGCGATTCAGCATGGCGTGCGGGAAGATTTGTATCGGTTGCCCGGTACGGGTATCGAAGGTAGACGGAACCGGCCGGGGGGCCGGTTGCGGGCCAGGGGGCCCGCCGTACAGGGTGGTGTTTAGGGGTTTGGGTTTTTCAGGAGGATGGCGACGAGTTCGGGGTCGGAGTCGGCGAGGACGTTCTTGGGGATGTAACAGTAGCCCTTTTCGCCCCAATCGGCGCCCCACGAATTCTTGACGATGAAGAAGTTGCCGGTGTAACCGACAATCAGCATGGCGTGCCGGCCGTGCATGCCGCTGGGGGCTTCGGCGGCGTTGAACTGGCCGTCGCGTCCGACCTCGCTGAAGGAGCTTCCGGTATTCATCGCGACGTGCACGGGGCAGCCGGCGCTAAGCACTTTCTTGACGTCGTCGAGGGCGATGGGCAATGGGACGCCTTGCAGTTTGTGGCGTTCGGCGTCGGCGGCGAGCTGATCTTCGCGAGTCATGGGGCGCGGGCGATCGTCCGGCCAAAAATCCTGACGGCACGTGCCGTTCTGCACCAGCACTTGGCCGGGATCGGGACCGCCTACCGTGCCATCGCCGCCCCTGAAAGCGTACTCGTAATCTTGCGCGTCGCCCTGCATGCGCTGAAATTCGAGCATGGTATAGCTGGGCGAAAGACGCGGGGAGGGCTGATCCAGAATGTTGTTGGCCATCTCCGTCGCGTGGGTCCAGGCGAAGGCCGAGCAGCGTGAGGTTTGAAGCTGATCGCCGATGGGCGTGCAGTACTTGCGCAGATCCACGGCGTCTTTTTCCGCGACATTGGCGAACGCGGGCGGCAGCGGCTGTGGCGGAGCGATATCGCCCTTGGGCGGCACGGACAGTTCCAGATTGCTGGTGTCGATGCCGGTGTAGCGGGCGCGCAGCATTTCGAGGATGGCGGCCGTGACGAACCCGAACGCCACCAGATGTCCATCGCGTTCGAACAGGTGCACGTTGTCGGAAAGGCCAGGGGACATTCGATCAAATTCGCGATCAAAGCCGGGGTCTTCGTAGGGAGTGTAGCCTTCCGCCTGCTTCTGGGTGAAGAGAGTATCGCCGAAGTATTCGTTGCGTCCGAACAGGTTTTGCGCGGATTCCTTGTAATCGTCAGGAGTCCAATCGCCGGTGTCGTCTTCGAAGTCTTCGGCGTCGGCGTCGGGATAATCATCGGCGCTGCCGAAAACATCATCGTCTACCGGCGGAAGGTCGTCTTCGCCACCGAAGTACTGGTCAAGATCCTCATCGTCGCCGTTATCGCCCCCGTCTCCACCGCCGGCCCCGTTGGTCGCGACATCATCTTCATCCTGCTGGTCATCGTCGTCGGGGGCGTCATCGTCCTGATCGGCGTCGTCCTGATCGGGGTCGTCCTGATCGGCGTCGTCGTCATCGCCGTCATCCCCGCCGCCGTCGTCGCCGAAATCACCAAAATCGTCGTCATCCAGGCGATAACTGAAACGGGGATCGTCGTAAGGCATATGGGAAACTAGTAGTGTAGCAATGTCGATCGAAGAGTACGTCCGAAAGCGATCTTTCGACAAAACGCCGGAACCCAAACCTGGCAAGGCCGCCAAGGCGTCACAGCAGCCCCGATTTTATGTGCAGCGGCACGACGCGACGCGCCTGCACTACGATTTTCGCCTGGAAATGGGCGGCACGCTGGTGTCCTGGGCGGTACCCAAGGGCCCCAGCCTGGAACCGCTGGCGAAACATCTCGCGATGCACGTGGAAGATCATCCCCTGGAATACGGGACCTTCGAGGGCAACATACCCAAAGGCCAGTACGGGGGCGGCAGCGTGATGCTGTGGGACCGCGGAACCTGGGAGCTTTTGGGGGATGCATCGGCGCCCGAGCAGATCAAGCGTGGCGACTTCAAGTTTCGTTTGCACGGGGAGAAACTGAAGGGTGAATTCGCGCTGGTGCTGATGCGTGGGCGGGGCAAGGGCAACGAGTGGCTGATCATCAAGAAGAAGGACGAAGAGGCGCGGCCGGGCTGGAACATCGAAGACTACGCTCGCAGCGTGTCTACAGGGCGAACCCAGCAGGAGATCGCCGAAGATCTGCCGGCGGTGGAAGAGCCGGCGAAAATCAAGCGGCGGCGGATGCCGAAGGAAGCGGTGAAGGGCCCGATGCCTGCCACGATGGAGCCGATGATGGCCTGCCTGACGGACAAGCCACCCAAGGGGCAGGATTGGCTGTATGAAGTGAAATGGGACGGCATACGCGCGCTGTGTTTTGTAGAAGACGGCGAGCTGCGCATTCTCTCGCGAAACGGGAACCGCTGCGAGCGCCAGTATCCGGAGCTTACGGTATTGCCGCACCACGTGAAGGCCGCCAGCGCGATTCTGGACGGCGAGATCGCGGTGCTGGACGCCAAGGGGCGCTCGAGTTTCTCATTGATCCAGCCGCGAATCGGCGTTGCGGATCCGAACTCGATTGCGCACTTGTCGCGGTCAAGTCCGGTGACGCTGTTCCTCTTCGATCTGCTTTACCTGGATGGGTACGATCTGCGAGGGGTGCCGTTGGAGGAACGCAAGGCCTTGCTGGCCGAGGTGGTGGAGAGTGACGAACGAATCCGGATGTCGGATCATTTCGTGGCGCAAGGTGACGCGATGCTGGAAGCGGCGCGCGCGAATGGCCTGGAGGGCATAATCGGCAAGCGGCGCGAGAGCCTCTATGAAAGCCGGCGGAGTCCGAACTGGCTGAAGATCAAAGTTAATACCGAGCAGGAGTTCGTCATCGGGGGTTTCACTCACGGCGAGCGCGATTATTTCAGCTCGCTGGTGCTGGGCCTGTATGACAAAGGCAAGTTCGTTCATGTGGGACAAGTGGGCACGGGTTTTAACGACAAGTCATTGCGCGACATTCATGGCAAGCTGGAGCCGCTGATCATTGCCAAGAGCCCGTTCGCGGCGGCGGGGAAGATCCCTCGCAAGGTGACGTGGGTGAAGCCGGAGCTGGTTTGCAACGTGAAATATCTCGAGTTCACGCCGGACAATCAACTGCGCGCGCCGGTGTTCCTGGGGCTGCGCGCGGACAAGGATCCGAAGGAATGCGTTCGCGAGGTGGCCGAGCCGGTGGAGCAGGTGGCGAAGGAAGCGCGGACGGGCACGCTGCTCCCGAACGATTCGCCCAACGACGTGGCGCTGACGATCGACGGGCAGGCGTTGAAGTTCACTAACCTCAATAAGATTTTCTGGCCGGGAGAGAAGATCACTAAGCGCGATTTGATTAATTACTACGATGCCGTAGCGGATTTGATTCTGCCTCATCTGCATGACCGGCCGCTTTCACTGAAGCGCTATCCGAACGGCATCGACAAGCCGTTTTTCTTCCAGAAGAACGCCGAACAGTTTCCCGATTGGGTGCGTCTGGAGCCGATTCATTCCGAGCACAGCAGCCGCGACATTCACTACACCATCTGCAATGACCGGGCGACGCTGCTGTTTCTCGCGAACCTGGCATGCATCGATCAGAATCCGTGGATGAGCCGGCTCAGCCATCTGGAGAATCCGGATTTCGCGCTGATCGATCTGGATCCGACGGAGGGGTGCCCGTACCATCAGATCGTGGAAGCGGCGCAGCTGGTGCGCGCCAAGCTGGAACTGATCGGGCTCGAAGGGTGTCCCAAGACCACGGGCGGGGACGGGATGCATATTTACATCCCGCTGAAACCGGTGTATAGCTACGATCAAGTGCGTTCCTTCGCGGAGATTCTTTCGATGCTGGTGATCCATGAAGATCCGGCGCTGTTTACCACCCCGCGTGCGGTGTCGGCGCGCAAGAAGGGAAAAGTGTACTTCGACTATCTACAGATCGCGTCGTCGAAGACCATTTCGGCGCCTTATGTGGTGCGCGCGTATCAGGGCGCTCCGGTGTCGACGCCGCTTGCATGGAGCGAGGTGAAGAAGGGGCTGGAGCCCGGCGATTTCACGATTCGCAACGCGCCGGCCCGCTTCGCGAAGAAGGGCGATGTGTTCGGGGGGGTGCTGGCGAATCCGCAGCGTTTGGAGACGGCGCTGGAGAAGCTGGCGGGGCTGGTAGGGTAATTTTCTTGCATCGCGCACACGGCATCGCTACCCCTTTCCTGCACGAGAGGAGAGCCGCGAGCGTAAGCGACCGGAACGGATTATGCGGTCAGCCACGCCTGCTCCTCCCTCGCATATGCCGCCATCGGGTCACCTTGCCGACAAATCACGTAATTTACGGCCGCCGATACTGCCAGGTTATTGGTAAGCGGCACGGTACTTCCATGGCGCGTCCATCGCTGGCGGTCTGAACCGACGAGTCCCGTACCATTCAACGCGCGGCTTGCATAGGCTTTCAATGTGGCGATCACGTGTTCCGGGGTGTCTTGCGACTGCAATACAACGTGAACGTGATTGGTCCTGACGTGAACTGCTAGCAGTTCCCAATTTCGGAGGTGGCAGGTTTCGCGTATGGCGGATAACACGACACGGCGGCGAGTATCGTCCAACGAGTATGGGGGCTGAAGCATCCGTCGTTGATTTTCGGCGAGGCGAACGGTGTTCGGGGAGACGGCGGTTTCCCGGGATGTTGTGGTTGCGGTCTACTGTGTTGGGGTGGCCGTGGAGCCAGGTGCCGTAGCAGGTGAACGTGAGTAGCCATGTGCGTGGGTCGGGTTGACGGTCCGGTCGCTGACGCTCGCGGCTCTGCTCATTAGTCTCCATTGTTACAGGAGTGGGCGGCGCGGGGGAAATGTCTCACCCCTTCCTATGACGCGCGGCGCGGGAGCGATGCCACCGAAAATATTCATTGCTTAAGGAGTGGGAGTGCGCGGGGGGAATGTCTCACGCTACGTCGGGGCACGCGGCTGGTTCGGGCCGAGTGGCGCGGGAGCTGAAGTGTTTTACCAATGCGACGCCGGCGAAGATTATGGGGATGGCGGCCAGCTCGCGTTTGTCCAAATTCTCGCCGTAGAACAGCCAGCCAAGAAAGACCGCGACGACCGGGTTCACATAATTGTAGAGGCTGACCACCGACACGGGCAGGTGCTCCAGGGCGTACACGTACGCGCTGTAACCGACGATGGAACCGAACGTGATCAAGTAGAACAGGGCTCCGACTCCGCGTGGGCTCCAACGGATGGGATGCGACGGGAGCAGCAGAGCGGGGATGATGTAGATGACGCCGGTGGCCAGTTGCTGCACGGCGCCGCCCACTACCGGATGCGTTTTGGCCGCGCGCCGGCGCTGGGCGATGGATCCGAAAGACCACGCGCAACAGCCGAGCTGCAGGATGAGAAACCCCTGCAGCACGGGGCCTCCGGAATTATGCATCGCATGGGGCGCTACCAGGAGCAGCGTTCCGCAGAGTCCCACCAGCATGCCGGCGATGGTGGGGCCGTGCAAGCGTTCGCCGCCGGGAAGCAGCGCTTCCACTCCTACCATCCAGAAGGGCGACGTGGTGATGAACAGCGCGGCCAAGCCGCTGGGGATCAGCAGCTCGGCATAGGACAGGCACCCGTTGCCAACGCCCAGGATGACGATGCCGAGCAGGCTGATGAGCAGCAGCTCGCGGCCGCGGGGAAGCTGCACGCCCTTCCACAGCATCGCGGCCACCAGAATTGCGCCTGAGATGAGATAGCGAATGCAAACCAGCGTGGCGGGCGGAAACGATTCCAGGGCCATCTTAATGCCCAGGTACGTGGTGCCCCAGAAAAAACACACGGCGGCCAAGGCCACGTAGGCTTTGAACTGGGGATGTCCTCGCAATGTTCAGGTTAACATTGAGGTTTGGTACTGACGCTCACGCTGAATCCGGCTATCGATCATCACATTCTGGCGGATCGCCTGGTGTTTGAAGATCGCGCGTATGTGCTGGCTCAGAGCGATTCGCCGGGCGGGCGGGGCGTAATTGCATCGCGCGTGCTGCACGCATTCGGCGCCAAGACCGCGGCCATCTCGGCGGCGGGAGGAAAGAACGGCGCGAAGTTCGCGAAGGTGCTTTCCTGCTGCGATTTTCCCGCCGTTATCGTGCCCATCCGGAGCGAGATTCGCAATAATCTCACGATCACCGACAAGCACGGGCTCACTATCAAGCTGAACGAACCGGGCTTGCCCATGGCGGACGACGAGGTGGCCGCGGTGGAGCAGGCGGTGGAGGAGCGTCTGGAGAAAGCGGACTGGCTGATGTTATGCGGCAGCATTCCGCCGGGCGTCGACCCGCGCTTTTATTGCAAGCTGATCAAGCGCGCGCGCGAGCACGGCGTGAAGACGCTGCTGGATGCGGATGGCGATCCGCTACAGTATGGCGTGGAGGAAGGGCCCACTGTGGTGTCGCCGAATCATCAGGAAGCCGAGCGGCTGCTGAACCGCGCGCTGATCACGCGCGCGCATTTCATGGAGGCGGTGGCTCGGATTCAGGTCATGGGCGCCGAATGCGTGCTGCTGTCGCTAGGCAGCCGGGGAGTAGTGGCTATCGACAAACACCAGATGATTGAAGCCGTGCCACCGCGCATTGAAGCGCTGTCGCCGATTGGATCCGGCGATGCGCTGGCGGCTGCGTTCGTGTGGGCATCCACGAAGAAGAAGAGTTTCACCGAATGCGTTCGGTGGGCGGTGGCCGCGGGAACCGCCAGCGCCAAGCTGCCGGGCACGGACTTCGCGAGCCTGGAGCAAACCAAGGAAATGTACAAGCTTATCGAGGTTCGTCCGGCTCACTGACCGCTTCCGGCTTGCGACGCCGTCGTTGCGGACGCTTTTCAGTTCGCAACAGCACCACGAACACCAGTGCGAGGCAGGCGAGCGTCGCGAAGGTGCCGATTACCATGTAGTCGGAGGGCCGGTGCGGTCCGGGAAGCAGGCGCAACATCAGCGCGACCACCACGGCGAAGATCACAATCAGTCCGATGATAAGGATGCCGGTGCGCCGCATCAGTCGTATTTCTCGAAGATGATTTGTTTGCGGTCAAAGCCCATCTCCTTGAGCATGGCACGAACGTCATCCACCATCAGCTTGAGGCCGCAGATGTAGACGTCCAGGTCGCGCCGATCTCCGATGGCTTCGAGCACGTGCTGCTGGACATGTCCGGTGCGCCCGGTCCAGCCCGGCTCGGGGCGGCTCAGGGTGGGCCAGAAACGGAGGTTCGGGTGCGTTCGCGCGAGGTCCTCAAGTTCGGCGCGATACATCAGGCCCCGCTCATACCGCACGCCGAAGATTAGCGTAAACTGCTTCCGGTCATGCTGCCCGAGCCAGGCGTGGAGCATGGAGCGGAAGGGAGCGACGCCGGTGCCGGTGGCGACGAAGATGCAATCGCGTCCGGGATCGCGGAGGACGAAGTATCCAAGCGGAGCGCTCATTTCCACGCTGGCGCCGGGCTGCATATCGAAGAGGTACGGCGAGAAGAGTCCGTCCTCGACGCGGTTCAGGCAGATCTCGAAGCGATTGGAATCGGGAGGCGAAGCGATGGAATACGGCCGTGTGATTTGCTTGCCCTGAATGGTTTCCGTAAAGGAGACGAACTGTCCGGGGATAAAGTAAAGCAGCTCCACTTCAGGCACTTCGAAGACGAAGCTGCGCACGCCCGGAGCGATTTCCGACTGCCGGATCAGTTTCGCCTTCATAGCGCACCTGCCGCTGTTTCGAGCAATGCGCGGAGCAGCGCGGGATGGCCATCCAGCGGAGGCAGCACCTCAATGGTCAAATCCGGATGCGCGCCCGCAGCTTCGCGCGCCAAACGCGGCAGGTCGCGCCGCAGATGCGTGCCGAGCGTCAAGAAATAAGGAATCACGATGACACGAGCCGCGCCCAGGGCACTTAGATGCGCGACGGCGGCGGACAGATCCGGCTGGCCCAGCTCGAGAAAAGCGGGATCCACCGGATGCCCGCAGGTAGCGGCCATTTGCGCGGCGAGGCTGCGGACGGAATCGTTCGCGGATTCGATGCGGGAACCGTGCGCGAACAGAACGAAGGCAGTCTCGGCCGGGCTCATGTCCGGATCAGCATCCCTTGTTCGGGAGCCGGTTGCGTCTCGGGAAACATACTGTGCAAGAACCCGAGAAACGGCCGGCCGCGCGGGCGTCCCTGGTCATGCCGGATTCCCAAGAGCTGGAGGAAGGCCAAGGCGCCCAAGATATCCGCGTCGCGAACGGAAGGCTGGCCATTTTTCACCAGCTTCTCGCGCAGGTCTTGCACGCGTTTTTGGAACGCCTGCTGGACCGTGGAAGCCAGCGGATTAGCGGGCTTGGTTTCGTAATAGAGGCCGCTGTCGAGCGTGCGGTGCGTGCGGATCAATGCTTCCAGGGCCTCGCGCACATCGGAATCCACGGCTCCCGGAACTTCCAGCGCGGCTTCCAGCAGGAAGGCGCCCAGCACAGTAATGAGCGCTTCCTGCTCGCGAATAAACTGGTCCGTGAGACGGACGTCGCGATTCGGCAGCTGCTCAGGATTCACGTTGGCCGGCTTCTCATGCTGCCAGGCCTGCTGCAGGTACTCGCACTCGAAGGGACAATCCACGGTGACTTCGCGCTGGGTTCCGCAGCACTGGGAACAGATGTCGCCCCGGACTCCGGGACACCAGCGGCGCGGCTTCCGCAATTCGCAAATCTTGCACTTCATGGGAGGGAGCGTCGGTCTGCTTCCATCGTATCATTGGGGGGAAGGCGGGATCATGGCGCGCAGCGATGTTTACTTGAAGATTCAACTCGATCATCTCGACGAGGAAAAACCGCAGCGTCTGGCGGCCGAGATCTGCCGGCAGGTGAAGAAGATTTACGGGGTCCGATCGGCGGAAGTGTCGAGCATCGTTTCGCCCTCCGAGTAGACACCCAGCAAACTCCGATAGGTTCGACGGAAGAAACCGTCGGTCATCCCGGCGATGTAGTCGCATACGATTCGATGGGCGGGCTCGCCTTGGGCGGATTTTCGGTACGTCTCCGGAAGCTTTTCGGGATACTCCAGAAAGAACTCGAAAAGCGTCGCGATGCGGCGGGCAGAGCGCTCGCGTTCCTCCACCAGAGGGTCGGAAAAATAGACGGTGCGCCACAGGAATTCCTTGAGCTCAACGCGGGCGCGGCCGGCTTCGGCGGTGAACCGGGCTAGCCGGGCCGGATGATGGCGCACGGCTTCCACATCGGCGACTCCACTCTCCTCGGCCGCCTGCGCTGCGCCTTCTACCAGTCCGGATACCAGCCAATCCAGCAGGTGACGCAGCATCTCCTGAAACTGGACGCGTTCGGCGGCTCCGGGAAAGTGCCCTTCAATCCGTTCCAGTATTTCGGCGGCGCGGGGCACGGCGGCGCGCAGGTCTTCAAGACTGAAGAGGCCCGCGGAGAAGGCGTCATCCAGATCCGCCGTGTTGTAGGCGATCTCGTCGGCCAGATCGATCAACTGTGCCTCGATGGGGGGACGCAGACCGGGCAGGTATTCGTCGAATTCGGGATGCTCTCCCGGCGTGATGTCCCGTGAGTGCTTGATAATTCCCTCGCGGACTTCAAAAGTCAGATTGAGACCGGGAAATCGCGCGTAGCGGTGCTCGAAAGACTCCACGATGCGCAGCGCGTGCAAATTATGATCGAAGCGATCCCCGAAGCGGCGCATCTGGCGATCCAGTTCTTCTTCGCCCGAATGCGCAAAGGGGGGATGCCCGATGTCATGGGCCAGCGCCAGGGCTTCGGTGAGATCTTCATTCAGCTCCAACGCGGACGCCACGGTGCGGGCGATCTGAGAAACCTCAATGGTGTGCGTCAGCCGGTTGCGGAAATGGTCGGAGATGCCGGCAGGGAACACCTGGGTCTTGTCTTCCAGCCGCCGGAAAGCGCGGGCGTGGATGATGCGATCGCGGTCGCGGCGGAATTCATTGCGGTAGGGATGGGCGAGTTCAGGATAGCGGCGGCCACGGCTGAGCTCCACCGGAAACCGCAGACGGGCCAGCCCGTTCACCTGCGCGCGCTCACTTTTGGGGGAGATCGGAGAGAGCCGTCAAGGCCGCGCGGCTCACGGCGCTGCGGGGGCTGGCACGCAAAGGTTCGAGCAGCTTGCGCGCCTCTTGCGGTTTCGTGCTTTCCCACAGACGGGCCAGCGCAATGGTGGCTTGTTCCTTGGACACCAGGATGGTGGGGTGATCCATGTCATAACGGATGAGCTTTTCGGCGTCGGTGAGCTTGCCTTGCGCGCCATACAACTGCGCCAGGGACAATCGCGCGAGAGACGCATACGGCTCGCTGCTGTTATCCGCCACCATTTTGAATCTGCGCTCGGCTTCGCCCGTGTTCCCGGTATCCGCCGCCGTGGTGCCCAGATAGAACTCGGCGATGTAGCCTTCATCGCTGCCCGAATACTTAGTGGCGACCTCGGACATGGATTTGACTACCGCCTTGACGCGCTCGTCGGCGGTGGGGAAGGCGATGGTATATTCGTTGGGCGCGGGTCCAACTTGCGCTTGCTGGACCAGCATGGCGGAGCGCAGCGCGGCCTGGCGGACGGTGTGCTGGTGTGACCGGTAAATCAACCCCGCCACCACCACCAGCACCACTGCGGCGGCAATGCCGCCCCAGCGCACTAGCTGCTTGCGATGGTCACTGACGTATTCAACGCTGTGCTGGACTTCCAGCGCAAAACGATCACTTTTGAGTTCTTTACGGGTAAGCCTGTCCACGAAACCTCTAGCAGACCCCTATATTATCACAGCCTGAGGGGCGTTTTCAGGAACGTCAGCCCCCGATGGCATGCATGGGGCGAGGGGGCGGCACGAACCGTGAAGTATTGATCTCATGGCCTAACCACTTCTGCTGGATGTTCGAGCGGAGGGCGGCGACGATGGCTTCATCGGGGGCGCCGGAGCGCAGCAGACCGCGGACATCGGTTTCCTCGATGGCGAACAGGCAGTAGCGCAACTTGCCGTCGCTGGTGAGGCGCACGCGGTTGCAGTTCAGGCAGAACGGGCGGCTTACGGACGCAATGAATCCGATGCGGCCGATACCGTCGGCAAATTTGTACTCGGTGGCGGGTGCACGCGGGTCGCGGTCGGGTATTTCGACCAGCGGCGCGATTTCGCGGGAGAGAGTTTCGATGATATCGCTTGCGAACAGCACCCGGGTGCGGTCCCAGATGCCCTGGGCGTCCAGGGGCATGAATTCTATGTAGCGGATCTCGATGCCGCGCTCGCGGCCGTACAAAGCCAGCGGCACTACGTCGGCTTCCACCAGGTTTTTGACTGCAACGGCGTTAATTTTCAGCCGGAAGCCGAGCCGGCGGCAGAGTTCAATGCCCTCGAGCACTTTGTCGAGATCGTCACGGCGGGTGATGTGGAGGAAGCGCTCGCGGTCCAGCGTGTCCAGGTGGACGTTCAGGCGGCGAAGGCCGGCATCGTAGAGCGCCTGCGCATCGCGGGTGAGCAGGACGCCGTTGGTAGTGAGGCCGAGATCGCGCACACCGGGGATAGCGGCCAGCTTGCGGACCAGCACCGGCAAGTCCCGGCGCACCAGCGGCTCGCCTCCGGTAAGGCGCAGTTTAGTGACGCCTTGGGAAACGGCGATGCGGGCGAAGCGCTCGATTTCCTCGAAGGAGAGGATCTCTTCTCGCGGCATGTATTTCACGCCCTCTTCGGGCATGCAATAGAAGCAGCGGACGTTGCATCGGTCCGTCACGCTGATCCGGAGGTTATCGTGGAGGCGGCCGAATGTATCGAGGAGGGGCTGCATGGCGACGCGTGCCTACTTTACCGCTAACATCCGTTGAATGGGAATCGCCGCGCGCTGAATGATATCGGCCGGCAGCTCGACGCGAGGTGAAAGGTTGAGGAGCGCGTCGCGCAGCTTCTCGAGTGTGTTGCGGCGCATGTAAGGGCATTCGCTGCAGTTGCAGTTTTCATTCGGAATGAAGTGGAAGCGTTTGTGAGAGGCTTTGCGCTCCAGCGAGCGGGCCACGCCGCTTTCGGTCATCACGATAAATTCATCCGCTTCGGAGGACACGCACCAATCGATGATGGATCTGGTGGATCCTATGAAATCGGCCATCGCCAGCACGTCCTGCGGGCACTCGGGGTGAGCGGCCACCAAGGCGCGTGGATACCGGCGGCGGGCGGCGCTGAGGTTGCGGGCGGCGAAAGTGGCATGCACCATGCAGGCGCCCTGCCAGATCTTCATATTCTCGCGTCCGGTCTGCTGCTTGACGTAATTGCCCAGATTGATGTCGGGCAGGAAGAGAATGTTCTTATCGAGGGGAATCGAGTTCACTATGGCGACGGCGTTTCGCGAGGTGCAGAGGATATCGCTCTCGGCCTTCACTTCCACCGAAGTATTTATGTAGCTGACGATCACGTCGTCTGGATGAAGGCGGCGGTACGCGCGAATCTTATCGGCGGGACAGCTTTCCACAAGGCTGCAACTCGCGTCGCGGTCCGGCACTACCACGATGCGACCGGGGTTCAATACCTTCGCCGTTTCCGCCATGAACCAGACTCCGCAGAAGGCGATAACGTCGCCATCGAACTGCTGGGCCCTGCGGGCGAGTTCCAGGCTGTCGCCTACAGCATCCGCGAGGTCTTGAATTTCGTTGTCCTGGTAATGATGCGCCAGAATCATGGCCCGGCGCGTACGCTTGAGTTCGAGGATCTCTTCGGAGATGCCGGCAAGGGAGAGAGTGGGGGACATGGCTCGAACCGCTTTGCCTCTATTGTACCCGGCGGCGGAGTCCTGAGTGGCCAACTTGAAGTGTAAGGAACCTAACGCAGGGGAGCGCCGTCTGGTAGACTTTGAATATTAGAGGTACTGCATGACCCTTTTGTCCCGCCTTTCATTGGCCTTTTTATTGATCTCCGGATTGTCCGCTGCTTTTGCGCAATCGAACGTGGATGTTGGATGCCTTGCGACAGCCGTGCCGCCAGTAGTGCGCGGCGAAGGAATTACTGAGCGAGTCGGCGACATCGTGCTGGAGTGCAAGGGCGGGTCGCCGAATGCCCGCATCACCGGGAATTTATCGGTTTTCCTGAATGTGAACGTCACAAACCGGCTGGCCGGGAACAGCGTGCTGGGTATCGTGCTGACGGCCGATAACGGATCCGGGCCGCAACCCATCGTGGTGCCGGCGCTGCTGACATCGCCCAGCATACTGATGTTCAACAACGTGAGCTTCACCCTTTCGCCCACCGGGACGGTAACGCTTCGTCTGGCGAATATCCGGGCGGCGGCGAACCAGTTGAACCTTGTGCCCGGCACCATCATTTATGCCTTCCTGGGATTCAACAGCGCGAGCCTGGTGAATTTCACCAGCAGCCAGTTCAAGGTAGGGACCCCGCTGCCGAGCTTGTACGTGGGAATGTCATCGAGGCTGGTGTGCGCGCCCAGCGGATCTCCATTGCCGTCCACGGTGAGTTTTTCGAGCTTCATCAATTCGCGCGCGATCTTCAACACCACCCGGGTGACGGAAGGTTTTGGCGATGCCTTCGCGCCGTTGTCGCATTGGGCCAGCCTGAACGCCGATACCGGGACGCGAATTCTGGTGAGGTATGGCGGATTTCCCGCGGGAGCGCAACTGTATGTGCCGGACGTAGTGGCTGGATCGGATGCACTGCAGCCGACGGCGGGTGGAGATTTCGGACCACCGCCTTCCGGCGGACAATACCGGCCGACGGCGAATGGAACGCTGTTGCTTGCTCGCGTGCCCACCGCGGATTCGAACGGCGCGGGCGGCGCGCCGGTGTACACGCCGGGACCCGTGGGCTCGGGGGCGGTAGCGTTTGATTCCGTGAGTCCGGTGACGCTTAATGGGGGCTCCGGTTATGCGGTGTACGAAGTAGTGGACGCGAATCCGGGGGTGCAGGAAAGTGCGCAATTCCCGACTTTCCTCGGCTTGCAGCCATCGGGCGGCGGGCCGGCGGTCACCACCACGGAAGACGTATTCATCGCACCGGTGTCGACCATCAATACGGCCAACCCCAGCGCGCCCATTCCGCGCTTCCAGATGGTTGTGCCCGGACCCGACTGCACGATTGTGGGCGACTGCGGCGCGAACTATTTCCCGCTGCTGCACGTGGACGTCTCGCAACCGCTGCAGTTCACCGCGAAGGCGGGAGGGATTTATCAAGTTGGCTATTTCCGGGTGCTGAACGATGGCGGCGGATTGCTGCGCTGGTCGATCGCGGTGAATTACCAGAACGGTTCCGGCTGGCTCCAGCTCTACCCGAGCGATGGGATAGGTAGCACCACCGTTCGCGTGGACGCGCATCCCGAGAATCTGGCGCCCGGCACTTATCAGGCGACGCTGATGATTGATGCGGGTCCGGTAGCGGGAACGAGGACGGTTCCGGTAACGCTGGTGGTGACGCCGGGCACGCCTGTTCCTCCGCAAGCGCAGCCGCCTTCGGTTACAGCGGTGGTGAACGCGGCCAGTTTCGCGGCAGGAGCAGTGACGCCGGGTTCGCTGGCCACCATCGTGGGGTCGAAGCTGTCGGGAACGGCGGTGAAAGTGTCATTTGACGAGATGCCGGCGAAGCTGCTTTACACCAGCGATGCGCAGATCAACCTGATGGTGCCGGATGAGCTGGCTGCGCGGCCGTCGGCAAGCATGGTGGTGACGGTGGATGGCGTATCCAGCACCGCGCGAACGGTGACACTGGCGCCATTCACACCCGCGATTTTCCCGGGCGCCGTGCTCAACCAGGACTACTCGGTGAACAATGCAGCGGCCCCCGCGCATCCCGGCGACGTGATCCAGATCTTCGCCACGGGGCTTTCCGGTACGGGGACTATTACGGCGCGGATCAACGGGTCGCCTGTGAATGTGCCGTATTACGCGGGACCAGCGCCGGGACTCGACGGCGTCCAGCAGGTGGATCTGCTGCTGCCGACAGATCTGGCGGGCGTGAGCGCGGACGTAGCAGTGTGCGGCGCCAGCGCTTCAAAGCCGGATCAGACGCTGTGCAGCGCCTCGGCGAAAGTGGTCCTGGCGCAGCAGTAGCGATTCATCCTATCCAATCGATGGGGAGAAGATCGTTTAACCCGGCAAGTTCGGGATCGCCGGTGATCAATGAGCAGCCCTCGCGGATGGCGAGGGCCGCCGCAAAGGCATCGGCATAAGACAATCGGCGCGAGCCTTTCAGCCGGGCAGCTGAAATGATGTCGCTCTCGGTGGGAACCACCATGCGGACAGGCAAGGATGGAAGCCGCTTGAGAAACTCCTCGGCGAGGTGCGGGCCAAGACGCTTCGCGGATATGTAGTAGACCTCGCCAGCATTGATCCAGCTCATGCGGAGTTGCAGGTTGGCGGCGTCAGCTTCCTGGAGGAAAACTTCAACCTTAGCCGCAGCGCTTTGGTTGAGCAGCCACGCGAGCAGCGCCCACGAATCAATAACCTTGCGCTCGGGCATCGTCCCGGGCCAGTTCGGCAGCGCGCTCGGCGGCCAGATCCGTCAACAGGTTGCAGCCCTGGAACATTCCGCGCATGGTTCGCCAATTCGGGAAGTCCCGCACCAGACGCCTCATTACTAAGGCCTCACCTTGAACGTCGATGATCAATTCGGTCCCCGCCTTGAGATTGAGCCGGTGACGCACGGCTTTGGGGATAGCGATCTGGCCTTTCGAGGAAACGGTGGCTTTGATCATCTTCTTACCATGGTAAGACGGATTTGCCTCCTCGTCAAGCTTCGTGGTAGCGCACTTGGTGAGGTAGAATGGTTAGGTCCTTTGCATGAGCCCGCTTCCTATCTCACCGGCCCTGCTACTTGCATCCGCCAGCAGTCTGTTCAATTCGATGTTCGACGAGACCTTCGCGGATATCCATCATTTGGAATTCTTTGACTGGGCTCTGCTGATTCCCTACTTCACGGTTCTGGTGATTTTGTCGTGTTACGGGTGCCACCGCTTCGAGATGATACGGGGGTATTTCAAGCACCGCAAGCCCGGGCCTGCGCAACCGCCGGGGATAAACGGCCCCCTGCCTCGCGTCACCATTCAGTTGCCGCTGTATAACGAGCGCTATGTGGTGGAACGGCTGCTGGAAGAGATCAACAAGATGGAGTATCCCCGGGAACTTCTCCAGATCCAGGTTCTGGACGATTCCACCGACGATACGCACCCGTTCACTGAGCGTCTGGTAGGCGAGTACCGAGCCCAGGGGCTGCCCATCGAATACTTGCACCGGACCAACCGTCACGGATACAAAGCCGGCGCTCTTCAAGCGGGAATGAAGTCGGCAACCGGCGAACTGATTGCCATTTTTGACGCCGATTTCGTTCCGCCGCGCGATTTCCTGATGCGTACCGTGCATCCGTTCGCCGATCCCAAAGTGGGCGTGGTGCAGACGCGCTGGACGTATCTGAATCGCGATTACAACCTGCTCACGGAAGTGCAAGCGATGCTGCTGGACGGCCACTTTGTGCTGGAGCATGGCGCGCGCTCGGGCGGGGGCCTGTTTTTCAATTTCAACGGGACTGCAGGTATTCTGCGCGCCAAGATGATTGAAGACGCGGGCGGGTGGCAGCACGACACGCTGACCGAGGATTCAGATCTGAGCTACCGGGCGCAATTGAAGGGGTGGCGCTTCGTATATATGCCCGACGTGGAGTGCCCGTCTGAGCTGCCGGTGGAAACGCACGGCTTCCAGGTACAGCAATCGCGCTGGGCCAAAGGCCTTACGCAAGTTGCCATCAAGTTGTTGCCGCGAATTCTGAAGTCCGACATACCGTGGCGAGCCAAGCTGGAGGCGTGCTTCCATCTGACGCCCAACATTTCGTATCCGCTGATGCTGGTGATGTCGGCGCTGATGCTGCCGGTGATGATCGTTCGGTTTTACATGGGCTGGTTCCAGATGGTGATGATCGATCTGCCGCTGATTATCGCTTCGTTCTGGTCCATCTCAACCTTCTACGTGATGGCTCATCGCGAACTGTATCCGCGGAACTGGAAGCGTTCACTGCTTCTGTTGCCGGCCCTGATGGCGGCGGGGATTTCCCTCACCGTGATTAATACCAGGGCCGTACTGGAGGCATTATTCGGCATCCAGACCGCGTTTGCTCGCACGCCCAAGTTCGCGATCGGCGGGCAGAAGGTGAAGCTGGGAAATTCCGGTTATCGCAGCCGCAGCGGTTGGCTGCCGTACATCGAGATCGCCATCGGCACTTACTTCGTATACATGACCGAGTTTGCCATTGAGACCTGGAATTTCCCCGGGGTCCCGTTCCTGTTACTGTTCGTGGCCGGCTATTATTGGGCGGGCTTCAGCACGCTATACCAGGAACTGCAAGGCCGCTTGCGCTGGAACCGTGAGCGACGCCTGGCTATGCAGAAGACGGTCGCGTAGATTTCGCAGCAGCAGCATCCAGCAGCTGGTCGATCTTTTCGTGCAGGTCCGCGATCTTAAGCTCGGTGTTGACGCCGGTTTCAAACTCGATATCGGAGCGTATGCGATCACGGGCGCGCTGGCGGTTCTGGCTGACCAGCACGAAGATGGTTAACAGCATCGCGTAAATGGACACGATGTCGGCGAGCAGGCTGAAGGGCGGCGGGTCCCAGGGGCGGATCCCGGCGACCAGCCGCAAGTTCAACGCGATCCAGAAAAAGACAACCAGCGCGTGCAGGGCGACGGACGGAACACTGCCTGCGACACTGGGAACGGCCTCGGCCAGCCTCGTGAGCCATGTCTCCTGCTCCGCGCTCACATCGTTGGCATTGCGGATCTGGCTGCGCCGAATGTGTTCACTGCTGGTGCGCAGCCGGCGCGCGGCCGCGCTCAGCAGATTCAGCGCGGCGGGCGTGTACAACCGAACGTAATCCTCGAAATGCTCGCGGTCCACCCGCAGCAGTTCCGTTTCGAGCAACGCAACCACCGACGCGGTGCGCGGGCCGCCATCGAGCAGCGAGATCTCGCCGAAAACATCCCCAGGCCGCGAGACCTCGAGGACGATTTTGTCGCCCTGGTTGTTCTTGATGTAGATTTCCACTTCACCCAAGCGGACGATGAAGAGGGCGTGGCCGGGATCTCCATATTCGAATACGATTTGCCCTGCCTGGTAGCGCATCAGGTCCATGCGCTCGGCCAGAGCCGCCTTCTCGCTGGGGCTCAGGCTCTGCAAGTGGACGACTTCGTTGAGGATCAGCGGGTCCAGCGCCATGACTTGAGCCAATTATAGGGGATGCCGCCTCGCGTGGCGCATAGGCCATGTCTGGAGGAGGAATAGACGGGCCGTACCAGCATAAAAGCCGAAGAAATAAGCGTATTGGATGGTACGAAATTCGGCGAGCGATGCCATAATCAGACCGCGATATGAGAATTACCTGGATGGTCGCGCTGCTGGCCGCCACACCCTTGTGGCCAGCGGCGTTCACGATCACCGACCTGGGCGCGCTGGGCGGCAGCACCGCGGTGGGCTTCCGGATCAATAATTCGGGCGTGACTGTCGGGTGGGCTACTACTCCGGCCAATGATAACCGGGCGTTTCAGGCTGGATCTGGCGATGTTACCCCCACGGGGGCGTCCGAAGCATTCGTTTATGGCGTTAACGCATCGGGGGTTATGGCAGGGACGTCCTTTGCCGGCGGTCAGGCTCACGGTACGGTTTGGATTGGGAGCAGCGTCATCGATCTGGGCGCGGGCACGTACGGTTTGGCAGTAAGTGACGCCGGAGCAGTGGCCGGAGGCAACGGGCACGCTTTCATTCTGGTGAACGGACAGATGCGCGATCTGGGCACGCTGGCGGGAGGAAGCTGGAGCGCCGCCTACGCGGTCAATGCAGAGGGAAGCGCAGCTGGTTATGGGGACACGGGCAGCGGTGGTTTCGAGGCGTTCATGTGGTCCCCCGGATCGGGGATTGTGGCGCTGGGCACGCTGGGGGGAACGAACAGCTACGCCACCTCAATGAACGAAGCCGGCGTGGTGACGGGCCATGCGGCGCTGGCCAGCGGGTATGAGCACGCGTTCGAATGGTCAAACGGCGCGATGTTGGATCTGGGAACGCTGGGGGGAAACAGTTTCGCTTATGACATCAATGAGTCAGGCGAGGTGGTGGGCTACAGCTCTTTGAGCAATGGAGCGTCGCACGCTTTTCTCGAGCGGAACGGGTTGATGGTGGATCTGAATTCGATGCTGGGAACCGGCACGGGCTGGGAATTGACCGCGGCCTACGGGATCAACGATGCGGGTCAAATTGTAGGAACGGAGATATTCCAGGGCCAGCAGCGGGTATTCCGGCTGGATCCGGCGCAGGGGACGGGAGCTGTGAGTTCAGCGATACCGGAGTCGCGTGGGGCCGCCCTGGTTGGACTGGGTCTCGGGCTGTTGGTTCTTATGCGGCGCTGGCGGAGTTAATTGATCAGCGTCGAGGTGTGGGAATCGCGCTGGCGATTCAGGGCCCGCATCACGAGCTGGCGTGGGTCCAACATGTGCTGCGGCTTGTAATGGCGCAGCGACCACCTGGATCCCTCCTCGAACTCGATGCCCAGGAAGTAGCCGATCTCGCGAAAAACGCAATAGCGAACAACGCCGCGCAATTCGCCTTTCGGGTAGGTGATGCGCAGTTTCGATTGCAGCGGAACGGGAGACTCCACTTGCAGTGAGGCTCCGGACAGAGAGATGTCCTCAAGATGCGCCAGAGCGCGGCGAGTTCTGCCGCCTTTGTCTTTCCACTCCAGCCCGACCATGTCCGCGCACAACATTCGGGGTTCTACACGCCTGTCGAGCATATATTTGTTTATCGGCGCTCAAAACCAAAATGATTAGCAATCGGAGGGGGCACAAAAGCACCTACGAAGTTGGCTAAGGCTAACCCCCACAATCGCATCTGCACGACAGTACCACTTCCGGAGGGGATAGAGAAGTTCAATCGGAGGGCGCGTGCCGATATACTTGCAGACGTGGTGAAACAAGCGGTACTCATTCTGGCCGTGGTGGTGGTGTTCGGCATCCTGGTACCGCTGATGCGTGGGTACGATTTTTTGTCGCCGGTGATGGTGACCGCGTATGCCTGTCTGGCGCTTTTGTTCGTGGCTCCGGCCAGCGCCGAGGCTTTCTTTAACCAGAGCCGGCCGGAGACGCCGGTGGACGTGGTGAGGAAGCTCGCTTCGGTGGTGCTTTACGGCTGGGGGATCGCGGTTGTGATCCTGGCGACTGGGATAGTCACCATCAATGTGGCCAAGTGGACCGGGCAACTACTGACCCCGGGGAAGTGGCTGTCGTTCTCGGCTCTGCTCTTTAGTCTGACGGCCAGCGTGGCGGCAGCGTCATTAGCGGCATTCCTGGGCCGGCGAATGTCACCGCGGATGGTGAAAGGTCTGTTCCGCGCCGGCTTTCTGTTACTGCTGATCGTGGTGTTCTTTGGTCATCTGGCCGAATACCGGACCGCTTCGGAGGTCACCGGGCTGTGCCTGGAAGCTTCGGCGATATTGACGGTGATTGCGGTGGGCCTGCTGTTTCCGGTGTTGCGGGCCCCGCGTGCCACGCCGACATAAAAACGGACGAGGCATCGGGATTTGGGGGGCCCGGAACCTCGTCCTTTACACGCATGGATCCGGCAAGCCGAAATCAGCCTGCCGGGAACAGAGTCAATACTCTATCGTGAAAGTCAGGCTGCATTCGTTTCACTTCTTGCAATATTTATTTTTCGGGAAGCTAACTCTATGAGGGACAACCGGGATGCCGACACGGCCGGGCTATGCGGAACTTGCCTCCATTGCCGTCGGGTTGTGTCCGACCGGGGAGCGGTGTTTTACCGCTGCGGCTTGCACGACACCGATCTGCGTTTTCCCAAGTACCCGAATCTGCCGGTCCGCTCGTGTGCCGGCTATGAAAGATCGCCATCGGCCGCCGTATCGTCGTCTTGAGCGGCTCGCCGCCTGCGTTCACGGATTTGAGCTTCGGCTTTGAGCCAGTGGTCTTCTTCAAAGCCTGCTTGCCGGCCGCCGTCTTCATAGAACTGGTAGGCAAGCTCGGCGATTTCCTGGTGGTCCAGATCGGTATTGGTGGGCATTTGATAAACTCCCTTTTCCTGGATGCACGAACATGTAGAAAGTTTCGGATATGCGTCCCCTCAGGTTGGGTTACGCTGACGGCGCCACTCGAACAACACTACACCCGCGGCTACCGAGACATTTAGCGAAGCGATGGCGCCGGCCATGGGGATGCGCACCAAGACGTCGCAATGCTTGCGGACATTCTGGTGGACGCCGTGCCCCTCGCCGCCCAGCACCAGGACGGTTGGTTCGGCGTATTCGACGCTCGAATAAATCTGTTCGGCACGCTCATCCAGGCCGTAGATCCAGAATCCGTGCTGCTTGAGCTTTTCGAGTGTCTGGGTGACGTTTCCGGTGCGTACGACAGGAGTGAGCTCCAGGGCTCCGGCCGCCGCCTTGGAGACGGTTTCGGTAAGCCCGGCGGCCCGGCGTTCCGGTAACAGCACAGCTCCGGCGCCGGCTGCGTTGGCGGTCCGCACGATGGCGCCCAGATTGTGCGGGTCCTCTACTCCATCCAGCACCACCAGCAGGCGTGAACCTGTCAGGACATCCTCAAGAGCGGCGTACTTGCGCGCAGCTCCGAATGCGACTACGCCCTGGTGGACGGCGCCGTTGGCAATGCGGTCAAGCGCTTCGCGCGGATCGAAGCGGACGGGGATGGAGCGCTCGCGGCAGAGGTCGATAATTTCCTGAAGGCGCGGCCCCGCGGCGCCGCGCGCGATCAGGACCCGGTCCAACGGGCGTCCGCCTCGCAGGGCTTCCCGGACGGGGTGGACGCCGATCAAAAGGGTGGCGCTATTTGGTTCCTTGGGCGTACTCTTCAGTGTAGAGCCTCTTTCTGTTAGAATCATGCCGAGCATGGCCGATCCCGCAGTGCAGCAAGACCCGCAGGAAATTCCCGACAAACTTTACTTTCGCATCGGCGATGTAAGCCGGCTGGCGGGGATCAAGCCCTATGTGTTGCGATTCTGGGAGACGGAGTTTCCGGGGCTGGGCCCGAAGAAATCCGGTACCGGCCACCGTCTGTACCGGCGCAAGGATGTGGAGCTGGTGCTGGAGATCAAGCGCCTGCTGTACGAGAAGCGCTACACCATCGAGGGTGCGCGAAAATTTCTGGATGCGCGCGGGAAACCCGAAGCGAGTCGAGCGGCGGTGGAACCGGCGCGAAAGAGCAAGCGCAAGCAGGCGGAATTATTTCCAGAGGGTGCGCCGGTCCTGGATCAAGTGCGTCGTGAGCTGACGGAGATTCTCCGGCTGTTGAGCTGAGCCGCGCGCGTCAGCAAGCGTACGCTGTGCCGCGGGCGTGGAGGAAGCAGTTGTCGTTGCGCTTCCTTACGGGCGCGGCTCTGAAAAGGCTGAGGGGTCGAGGCCGGGGACGATGCGCAGGGCGTTTTTGTAGTACAGCTTCTTCAGAACTTCGTCGGGCAAGTTGAGGCCGTACATTTTCCAGAAGGCGTGGTAGTTGCGGTAATAGTCGAAGTACTCGTCGGAGGATTCCAGCACGCGGAAGTAGACGGGATATTCCTTCACGTTCCAGCTGTCCTTGCCAAACAGGACGCGATCCTGGTACTTGATGAACCACTCGCGGGCGAAGCGCGGCTGGCGGCCCAATTCGGCGAGTACCGCGCCGATCTCGGTATACATGTTCGGCAGCTGATCCATCAAGCGGCCCAGCTCCGCGAGATTGCCGCCCAGCCATCCCAGGTGCGCGTTGATGAAGATGGTCTTGGGATGCCGCGCGAACAGGTTGTGCTGTTCGGTCATGAGCGTCTCCCAGCTAGGATACTTCTCCGGGGGACGGGCGCGGCCTGCGTGCGTTTTAAGCTCCAGCCAGCGCTCATTGTATTTGTCCATGGGATCGAAGAAACTGCGCGGCTCAGCGGTATGGATCAGGACTGGGATTTTCAGCCGCGCGCAGGTTTCGAAGACTTCGTCAAAGCGCGGATCGTCGACGTGAATGCGCTGGCCGTGAGTGTCCTTCAGATCCATGCCGAAGTTCTTGAAGATCTTTAAACCCTGGGCGCCATTCTGCACGTCCTTTTCGAGACGGGCGGCAGCCTTGTGGCTGTAATCGGCATCGTCGATGCCCGCGAAGTCGATGTTGGCGAACAACACGAACCGATCCTTGTAGTGACCTTTCATGTTTCCGACGCCCTTCTCCAGGCGGTCACCGAAGCCGCCGCTCAGGTTGACCATCACTCGCAGGTTGATGGAATCCATGTCGCGCACGAGTTGATCAAGCTGCGCCTGCGGCATGAGGGAATTCTGGTGGTTGTGGATATCGATGAATGGGTATTTGGCGCGATCCACCGGGTGCTGCGGCACCACCAGCGTGGATTTCGGAGTGTACTCCTCAATAGACATGGTCTGGGCCGCGGCGAGCCCGGCGAAGGCCAGCGGCAAGAAGAGAATCGACGGAAATTTAGGCATGGGCGTGAGTCTTGGTATCGAGCAGGGCCACTATTTCATCGCGAACCTGGGCGGTAAGGCGAACGCGATCGCGAAGTGTCAGGCCGGCAGTGGGAATTGGGTCGCCGACGCGCATACGAACGCGGCCAGGAACGATGACCCCCGATCCAAAGGGAAGGACCGCGTGGGTTCCCTCCAGGGCGATGGGCACCAGCGGAACTCCGGCTTTGATGGCGATATACGCGCCGCCTTCTTTGAAATCCTGCAGGACGCCATCGCGTGAGCGGCCGCCTTCGGGAAAAATGAGCATCGAGATTCCGTGGGCGCGGATGGCGTCGGCGGCCGTGGTCAGCGTTCTGACAGCGGCGCGCGGATCCTCGCGTGGAACCGGGATGTGGCCGGCGCGCGCGAGATGGGTACCCAGGAACGGGATTTGAAAGAGTCCCTTCTTGGCCAGGAAACGGAATTGGACCGGGATGTTAGAGAGTACGACGGGGGTGTCCATGTAGCTGAGATGGTTGGACGCAAAAACGTAGCTGCCGTGGGAGGAGATTTTCTCGACGCCTGTGACTTCGACGCGGACGAAACCGATATGGAGGAGAGCGCGTGACCAGGCTCGAGCGACGGCGATTTGGCGATGGCCGAGGGGATCGAAGAAGCTGATGACGAACGCGGCGCTGCCGAAGGCGACGGTGGCCAGGATGACCAGCGGGGCTGTGAAGAGCAGCGCGCGGAGACGGGACATCGGTTTTATTGTACGAAGTAACTTGGGGAGGACCGATTGCTAATCGGTCCGCAGGTTGCTAACCTGCCCCACAACGAACAGGGAGCCGGTGATGAAGATTGCGGTGTCGTCGGGGGCGGTGGCGAGGAGTGCGACGGCTTCCGAGACCGTTTCGGTGCGCGTCGCATTGGGGGGTGCGGGGATCTCTGCTACGGGGAGGGCGCGAGTATTTGAGGGGGCGGTCAGGATAACGCGCTCCGCAAGCGGGAAGAGGATTTCGCCGATCTGGGCGACGGCTTTGTCGCGCATGACGCCGAAGACGAGCCAGATCTTGCGGCCTGCGTAAAACTGGCGAATGTAGGCGGCCAGCGCGCGAGCGCCGGCGGGGTTATGAGCGCCATCCAGGATGATCTCGGGGCGCTCGCGAATTCGTTCGAGTCGGCCGGGCCACCGAGTGCCGGCGATGCCGGCCGGCGCGTAACCCAGTTGGCGCAGTGCGATTGCGGCGGTGCGGGCGTTCTCCACCTGATGCGCGCCGGCGAGGGGGCACATGATCGCGGTCTCGCCGAGCTGGAAGCGGCTGCCACGAGCGTCCAACTGCAGGTGAAGGACAGGCGACTGCGACGCCAGCGTGTAGGGGCCTTGCGCGTGCCCAATCAATACCGCCTCGGCTTCCGGATGCTGCGTGGCAAACACAGCCGGTACGTGCGGTTTCAAGATGCCGGCCTTCTCCGCGGCGATGCTCGACAGTGTGTCTCCGAGAAACGTCTGATGGTCCAGATCGATGGGTGTGATCGCACACAGTTCCGGCGTAACCACATTGGTCGCGTCCAGCCGCCCGCCCATCCCGACCTCGAGCACGGTGACTTCGACGGCGCATTCCCGAAAGAGCAGGAAAGCCAGGGCGGTGACGCTTTCGAAATACGTCGGATGCAAGTCCAGCTGTCCCTCGCGCAGCATGCGCTCGGCGGTTTCGTGCATAGTGGTGAAGGCGGCGGCGAACTGTTCGTGCGACACCGGCTCGCCGGCGATTCGGATGCGCTCGGTGGGCTCTACCAGATGAGGGGAAGTGTACAGCCCAGTTCGGACCCCAGCGGCGCGCAGTCCGGCTTCGATCATCGCGCTGGTGGATCCTTTGCCGTTGGTGCCTGCGACGTGTACGAACCGTCCCGCGCGTTCCGGGTTGCCTAGGGCATCCAGCAGACGCTGAATGCGCTCCAATCCGAACTTGGCGGTCTGGATCTCATTCCCCAGGGAATAGAGGAACTGGACCGAATCCCGGTAATTCATCGAGCCTTCGCGCCGCGGCTGGTTACGAATACCCAACGGCCCAGGAATCCGAAGATCAGGCAGCCGCCCACGAGTTTCAACTCGAAGATGAGCACACCGGAAACTTCCGGAGGCGGCACCAGCGAGAGCGCAATGGCCAGCAGGGACACTAACAGTCCGGACGCGGCGGCTACCTTTGGCCCGAATCGCAGACCTGAAGCGAATATGTAGACGAAAGGGACAAAGCTGACGATTACCGTCATGTCTACTAGAATCTGATACGCGGCGCGTAGCGTCTCGCCGAGTTGCATGGCGATCAACAACACGCTCGACAATACACCCTGCGTGAGGATGGAGACGTGCGGCGTTCTCCAGCGCGGGTGCAGGCGGCCAAAGGCGTCCGGCAGATAGTTATCCAGCCCGATGGCGAACGGGAGTCGCGTGTTTCCGGCGATGTAGGTGCTCACCTGCCCGAATATTCCCACGGTGACCAGCAGCGCGAAACAGCCGGTGATCCAGGGCAAGCCCAGGCGGATGGCCGCCGCGTGGCCGGCTTCGGCGAGTCCCGTAAGCGGGCTGATCTTAGCGGGAACCAGGAGCGCCAGCATGGCTGCGGTGCCGGCCATGTAGAACGCCGCGCAGGCTAATCCGCCGATCCAGGCGGCTTTAGGAATGGTGGTGCGCGGATTGCGAATTTCCCCGCCGAGTATCGCGCCCAGCTCCAGACCTTGAAACGCAAAGGCGATCTGGGACCAGAAGTTGAGGTTGTCCCAGTTGGCTTGCGGAACCAGATGGAACGCGGTTGCGGATCCGTACTTCAGCGCGACCCACAACCCAAAAGCGCAGAGAAGGGCAGCGGTAATGTAAGTGCCCGCGCCTCCCAGATTGCTGGTCCACTTACCAACGCGGAGTCCCACCAGGTTGGCGAGGAACGCCAGCCATAGAGCCACCAAAGTGACCGGAATCGCGAATCCCACCGTTCCCGCCAGGCGCACCGCCTGCGCGCCGAACATGTAGCTGGCGATGGTGACACCGGCCAGCAGCAGCGATGGAAAGTAGAGGACGTTGCCCACGAAATAGAACCACGCGCACAGGAACCCATGCCAGTCTCCGAAAGCGCGTTTGGTCCAAATGTACATGCCGCCTTCCTCTGGAAATAGTTCCGAGAGTCGCGCGATCACCAGTGCGGAAGGCAGAAAGAAAAACAGCGCCGCCAGAAGCCACAACGCCAGCGATCCAGAACCGGCGTGCGCGGCCGCGGCCAGCCAGCGTATGCCGGCCAAGGCGGAGATGTTGAACAGGATCAGGTCCCAGAGCCGCAGCTCGCGGCGCAGGGCGGGCTGGGCTTCAGCCATGCTCGGGGTGCCGGCAGCCGATCTGGAGAATTGTGCGCCGTTGCATTCTCGACTCATACTACACCAACGGGCGCGGCACGAGCGGCTCGAACCCTTCAACGGTTCCGAGTTTGGGATGGGGGCGGACTAAAGCCTTTAGTTTTAACAGCCGAACATAGGGTAGCCTGTGTCTGCCCTTAGGTACTACCTACTAGTCGCCGCCATGGTTCTGCCTTGCCTGGCACAGCGCTACAGTTTCAAGTTCTATTCGGAAGAGCAAGGACTTACCAACCTGGGGGTGCAGTGTTTTCTGCAGGATCGCGCCGGGTTTGTGTGGGTGGGAACGCAGAACGGGCTGTTCCGGTATGACGGAATGAGCTTTCAGGCTTACGGCGTGGCCGACGGCCTGCCGAGCACTCGGATTGAATCGATCCACGAGAGCGCCGACGGGACGCTGTGGGTGGGCACGCGGGTGGGGTTAGCGCGCAGTGCCGGATCGCGCTTCGAACCAGTCAAGATTCCTGGAGCGCTGGGCGTGATGGGACGCACGGGCATCGCATCGGATGCCGGCGGCAGGGTTTATTTGGCCACTGAACGAGGCTTGGCGGTCCGGGATGCAAGGGGCCAAGTGCGGCTCGCGCTGCCGGATTCGAACCAAGAAGCGAACAGTGTTTTCGAACGCGATGGAGTTGCGTGGTTTGGCTGTGGGAACCAACTGTGCCGTCTGGAGGGCGGCAGCGTGTCGCGTTTCGGCGCGGAACGCGGCGTACCGGCGGAGCGGTGGGATTCTATTCTCGCGGATGCCGCGGGGAACCTGTGGCTTCGCAGCGAGCACAGTCTGCTGATGCGCGCTCCGGGCAGCGCGAATTTCAGCCGGGTGCGCAACGAATTTATCGACGGAGACAACGGCACCTACGGAACTTTGGCTCTGGATCATGATGGCCGCATGCTGGTTCCCACCAATCGAGGGCTGGCTCGCCGCCGGGGCGGTCAATGGGAGCTGATCGACCGTCGTTCCGGTTTAGACTCCAGCGACATTTCGTTTGTAAGACAGGATCGCGAAGGTTCCGTATGGCTCGGGCTGCTGGGGAGCGGCCTGGTGCGCTGGCTCGGCTATGAGCAGTGGGAAAGCTGGGGACAAGCCGAGGGCCTGGCGCGGGATTCGGTTTGGTCCATTCATCGGGACAAGTCCGGAACCTTGTGGGTGGGAACGCAGTTCGGACTGAATTACTCGCACGGAGCACAGGGCGCGCCACGGTGGAAGACGCTGAACGGCCTGCCGATGAAGATGATCCGGTCGCTGGCCGAGAGCGCGGAAGGCGATCTGTGGGTAGCTGGCGATCCCGGCGGCGTCAGCCGCGTGGATCACAGTACCCGCCGCGTTCATAACTTCGGAAAAGAGAGCGGCCTGGATGCCACGCGCATCCTGCAGCTGATGGTGGACCGCGAAAACCGAATCTGGGTGAGCTCGCGCGACGGGTTGTATCGCGGGACGGGACTTGGGTCGAATCCACGATTCGAACGGCTGGCGCCGCCGCTCACGAACAAGGGCGAAACATTCTTCAGCGCGCTGGAGAGTGGTGACGGAACCATCTGGATTGGCGGATCGCGCGGGCTGGCGAGATTCTCGCAGGGCAAGTGGACCCGCTTCACGAAGGACGACGGGCTGCTGCGCGACAGCGTCTGCTATCTGACCGAGGACGGCGCGGGAGCAATCTGGGCGGGCTACCGCGAAGCTCTTGGGTTAACGCGGCTCAGCATGGACAGCGGATCGCCGCGCATGGATCATTATTCGCAGCGCAACGGGCTGCGTAGCGACAAAGCCATCTTCGTCAAGACCAGCCGCAGCGGGGCGATCTGGTATGCCAGCGATCGAGGACTGGATGTACTCGAAGGCGGACGGTGGCGGCATGTGGGCAAGAACGAGGGTCTGGTGTGGGATGACGTGAACGGGAACGCGTTCTTCAGCGATTTCGATGGAAGCGTGTGGATCGGGACCAGCCGCGGGTTATCGCATTTCCGGCCGCCGCGCGAACAAGTTGCATTGACGGCCCCGCCGGTGGCGCTCACTTCGGCCCGGCTGGGCGACATGCCGTTCAGCGATTCATTTCTGAAGGTTCCTTACAGTAAGAATTCCTTCGCGGTGCGCTTCGCGGCGCTCACTTATCTGCACGAAAGTGACGCCCGGTTCCGCTACCGGCTGCTGGGAGTCGACCACGAGTACGCCGAAACGCGCCAGCGCGAGCAGCGCTACGCCGGATTACCGCCGGGGAGCTATACCTTCGAAGTATCGGCCAGCAACGGGTCCGGACCATGGAGCGATCCAGCGCGGGTTTCGTTCGAAATTCTACCGCCCTGGCCGCTGACCTGGTGGTTTCGCGCGCTTTGCGGCTTGACCACCACCGGTCTGGCCTGGGTGCTGTGGAAACACCGCGTCCGGCGGCTGCTGCGGCAACAGCGCCGCCTGGAGATTGCAGTCCGCCAGCGCACCCAGGAGCTGTTGCGCGAGAAATCGCGCGTGCTGGAGGAAAAGGCTCGCGTTGAGCAAGAGAAGCTGACCGTGGAGCAGCAAAATGGGGAAATCGAGCGCCTGCTCGAAGCCGCTCAGCAGGCCAGCCGGCTGAAGAGCGAGTTTCTGGCCAATATGAGCCACGAAATCCGGACGCCCATGAACGGCATCCTGGGAATGACCGAGTTGGTGCTGGCCACCGAACTCGGCCCGGAGCAAAGGGAGTATCTGGAGACCGCCAAGAGCTCGGCCGATTCCTTGCTCGCCGTGCTGAACGATATTCTGGATCTTTCCAAGATCGAAGCCGACCGGCTGGAGCTGGACCCAGTGGATTTCACGCTCCGCGATTGCGTGCGAGACACGGTCAAGACTCTGGCGCTGCGAGCACGGCAAAAACACATCGAGATGTCCTGCGATTTTGACGATGGGGTACCCGAGTGCGTTCTGGGCGATCCTGCCCGAGTTCGGCAGATTCTGGTCAACCTGCTGGGGAACGCGGTCAAGTTCACGAATCAGGGCAAGGTGGGCGTGCGGGTTACGGTGGAAAATCGCGATGCCGGGCAGGTGCTGCTGCGTTTTTCCGTAAGCGATACCGGAATCGGAATTCCCGCCGACAAATGCGATGTGATCTTCGACGCGTTTCGTCAAGCCGACGGATCCATGACGCGCAAATATGGCGGAACGGGTCTGGGGCTCGCTATCTCCGTGCGGTTAGCCACTTTGATGGGAGGTCGAATCTGGGTGGAGAGCGAGTTGGGACACGGGAGCACTTTCCACTTCACGGCCTCCATGAAAGCCGTGAGCGGACCGGCGCCGACGCCTGAAGGCGGTCTAAGGAACATGCTGCGATCCGTTACCGGGGAGACTGCGGGGCGGAAATTAAGAGTCTTGCTGGCTGAGGACAACCTGGTAAATCAGAAAGTAGCTACGCGTCTGCTGGAGCGGCGCGGCCACGAAGTCACGGTGGCCAACAACGGTCTGGAAGCCGTTTGCCTGGCAGAGCAGGGCGTCTTCGATCTGATCTTGATGGATGTCCAGATGCCCGAGATGGACGGGTTCCAAGCCACGGCGCGCATTCGGGAGGTCCAGAAAGCGCGCGGCGCCTGCATTCCCATCATCGCGATGACGGCCTACGCGATGACCGGAGACCGCGAAAAGTGCCTGAAGGCGGGGATGGACGGATACGTGAACAAGCCTATACATCCCGAGGAATTTTTGGCCACGGTGGAACTACAAGGATCCGGGGTTGTCTTGTAGGGAGACGGCGATCACCGCGATTTTCGATTCGTTCGCCAGCGCTAGCATTTCTTCGCGGTCAATCAGCAGCGTGCGGCCGGCGTCCACAGCGAGCAGAGTGGTTCCAGTTTCGCGCATCACCTTTATGGTGCCGGGGCCGACTACGGGGACGTCGAACAGCAGATGCGCGCGGCGGGAAACCTTGATCAGCCGCAGCGGCTGGCCGTTCACCAGAGCCGCGGCCCGGCGCAGCATCGCGTCGGTGCCTTCCATCGCCTCCAACGCGACGCACGCGCGGCCGCATACGGCAACGCTTTGGCCAACATCGAGGTCCGCCAGCGCGTTCGCGATGCGGCGTCCGTAGGCGGCGTCTTTCTCCTCGTCGCTATCCGGTTTCCGTTTTGTCAGCGTCCCCGGGCCGGACAGCAGCGGCTTCAGCAAAGCGGTGGAGTCAGTCAACTGTATGCCTTCATCTGCCAGCACCTTCGCGACGCCGCCGATCAGCGCCGCCGTGTTCTTCTGGCGCAGAGATGCCAGCACTTTAAACAGACGCCAGTCGGGCCGGATGGATGAAAAGATGCTGGCATGCTTCACCTGCCCGGCCATCATCACTTCGGTAATGCCTTCGCTCTTCAGGATTTCGATCAAACGTCCCAGCTCGCCGAGGGAGATCCAGAAAGAGCGCACAGCCAATTGTTCGATTTCAGGCGCGGCCTCCTCGCGGATTCCGATCGCCACCACTTCATCGCCCAGTTTCCGCGCTTCTTCCAGCGCCAGCAGTGGAAAGCGTCCATTGCCCGCGATCAAGCCGTAGCGCCGGCTCATTTCACGAATCCGCGCGATGCCGAGCGGATAAATTCCAGCAGCTCGACGATTTCGGGTCTGTCGCCCTCGGCTGCAATCCGTTCCAGGGCTTGCGACGTGTTGAGTTCCGGCTTGATCAGGGTGCGGAAAGCCTTCTGCAGCCGGGTGATGGCTTCGGCGCTGAAGCCGCGACGTTCCAGGCCGGTCTTGTTGGCGCCGTAAACCTTCGGCTCGCGCGGGCTCGATATGAGTGAATACGGCAGCACGTCCTGCGTGATTACGCTGTATCCGCCGGTCATCGAATGCTGTCCCACGCGGCAAAACTGATGTACGCCTGTGAACGCCCCAATCACCGCCCAGTCCTGCACGGTTACGTGGCCGCCGAACGTGACGCCGTTTGCGAGTACCGTGTGGCTGCCGATTCGAACATCATGCGCGATGTGCACGTAGGCCATCAGCAGATTGTCGTCGCCGATGGAAGTGATGAGACCGCCGCCTTCGGTTCCGCGATGAATGGTGACGAACTCGCGGATGCGATTGCGGCTTCCGATGCGAGTCTCGGAGCGCTCGCCGTGATATTTCAGATCCTGCGGCGCCACGCCCACGGTGGAATAGGGGAAGAATACGTTGTCCTCGCCGATGGTTGTGGGGCCCTCAACGAAGACGTGCCCCATCAGTTGCGTGCGCGCGCCGATCGCGGTATCGGCGCCGAGGATGCAGTAGGGTCCGATCTCGGCGTCGCCGGCAACGCTGGCCCGCGGGTCGACGATGGCGGTGGGATGAATCGCCATAACGCCGTTGTTCTACGCGGGCTGGGGCGACTCGCGGTCCGCGAGCGTGCACATCAGCTCCGCCTCCGCCATCACGAGGCCGTCCACGGTCGCTTGCCCGTGCATTTTGGCGACGGTAGCTTTTCGCTTCGTTACTTTCATCTCAATGCGCAACTGGTGGCCTGGAAAAACCGGACGGCGGAACTTGGCCTGCTCCACCGAAGCCAGCAGCACCAATTTACGGTGACGGTCCGGAATGCGGCTGAGCACCAGAACACCGGCCACCTGGGCCATGGCTTCCACAATCAGCACGCCCGGCATCACCGGAAAATCGGGAAAGTGGCCGGCGAAAAATGGCTCGTTGATGGTGACGTTCTTGATGCCTACAATTCGGTCTTCTTCCAGCTCGAGGATGGCGTCCACCAGGAGGAACGGATAACGGTGCGGGAGGATGTCGCGAATCGCGAGCGCGTCCAGGAGGGGCATGCGATCTGGCTATTATAACAGCGATGCATCCCATGCTAGCCTTTGCGCGATCGAAGCAGACTGAAATCATCCATCTCATCCAGGAATTTGTGGAGTGCGAGTCGCCCAGCGACGATCCGGCGGCGGTGAATCGCTTCGTGGCGCTGGCGGCGGACCGGCTGGCGGGAATGGGGAGGATCCGCACATTTCCAGGCGGACGCTTTGGCCGCCACTTTCGCTGCGAGTTCGAGCTGCCTGGTTTGGCCAGGAAGTCGAACGAGGGAATCATTCTGGCGCTGGGCCACTCGGATACTGTGTGGCCACTCGGAACGCTCGCAAGGATGCCATTCCGTCAAGAGAAGGGCCGCCTTTGGGGACCAGGCGTGCTGGACATGAAATCCGGTCTAGTGTTCTTCATTTATGCCATGCGTGCGCTGCGCGAGATGGATGTCCCGATACGCCGCCGCGTGGTGCTACAGGTGAATGCGGATGAAGAAGTAGGCAGCGAATCGTCGCGCCCGCTCACCGAGGAAGCTGGTCGCCGGGCCGCGGCTGTGCTGGTACTGGAACCGGGCACGGGTCTCGAAGGCAAACTAAAAACCGCGCGCAAGGGCGTGGGCGATTACACCGTCACTGTGAATGGCCGCGCATCGCACGCGGGTGTGGATTGGGAAGCGGGGGCCAGCGCCGTACTCGAATTGGCGCGCCAAATTGACCGCATCGCTGGTTTTACCGATGTAGCGCGGGGCATCACGGTGAATCCGGGCGTGATTGCTGGAGGCACACGGACTAACGTAGTGGCCGAGCGCGCCAGCGCCGGTGTGGACATCCGAATCGCCCGCGCTAAGGATGAAGCCGCGCTGGACCGCAAATTTCGCGCGCTCGCACCCATCGACAAGCGCTGTACGATTCAACTGGAAGGCGGACTTAACCGCCCGCCAATGGAGCGCAGCGCGGGTGTGCGCAAACTGTTCGCCACCGCGGCGCCGCTGGCTGCGAAGCTGGGCATCGAGCTGCAGGAATCGTCGACGGGCGGCGGATCGGACGGCAACTTCACTGCAGCCATCGGAATCCCAACGCTGGATGGATTGGGTGGCATCGGCGAAGGCGCGCATGCGAGTCACGAGAGCATTCTGGTGAACCGTATCGCCGACAGAACCGCACTGCTGGCGATGCTGGTCAGTGAACTTGGACAGTGACCTTCTCGGTGTCCTTTTGGCCGCCCACGCCAGCGATAGTAACCGTGTAGGTGGTGGTGAGATGCGGAAAATCCTGTATGCAGGCGTGCTCGAGAGAACGGCTGGTCACGAATTGTCCCGGATGAATTCCGGCGGAGGTCGCGTTCCTGGCTTTGTAGCACACCACCACGCGTTCGCCCGCCGCTACTTGCAGCTTGTTGACTGAGACTTCCAGTATGCGGGCGCGAGGCGGGCCCAGTCGTACTGTAACCGACTGCATGGCGGTGCTTCCATTGGCGTCCTGCGCTGTCAGTGTGTACGTAGTGGTCCGTTGCGGCGCTATTTCGAAGCAGTATGCGAGAGCAGGATATAGACGCTTCACATCGGGCTCAATGCGGACCGCGCTGGCATTTTCCACACCATAGCAAATGCGAGTGGTTTCGCCGCGCGGCAGTCGGGTATCGACGGCCCAGAACTGCGTGATCCGGGGCGCTGCCGAAGCGGCAGTCATTACAACGAGGCAAGCACCGAGAGCAATTCCTGTTCTTCCCATGGAAACACCGTACGCAGGTCAAACAACAGCTCTTCGTTTTCAATTCGCGCCACCACCGGCGGATTGGCCGCGCGGCAGCGACGCTCTGCATCCACGACATTTTGGCATTGCAGCGCGATCAGCCACGCGGGCAGAGACTGCTCCGGCGTCGACCCACCACCCACTACCGATCGTCCTTCTCTAATTTCGCCGCGGCCATCCAGACGCCGAAGCAACGACTCCGCGCGCGCCCGCAAGGTCTCGCTCGATTGAACGATCATGGCCAGCGCCGGCACCTGCTCCCAGCGCTCCAGCAGCAGGTTACGGAGCGTCGCTTCCAGTGCCTGATAAATCAATTTATCCAGCCGCAACGCGCGAAAGAGCGGATTGCGGCGGAGCCTCGCAATCAGCGCCGGTTCACCCACGAGCAGCCCAGCCTGGGGACCGCCCAGCAGTTTGTCGCCGCTGAACGAAACCACGCCGGCTCCCGCCTCGAGGCTCTCGGACACCAGCGGTTCGTCGATGCCGAAGCGTCGCAGATCGGCGACACAGCCGCTGCCCAGATCTTCGTACACGGGCATGCCGGCCTGCTTTCCGAGCGCCGCCAGTTCACGCAACTCCGGCTTGGCGGTGAAGCCATGCATGCTGAAGTTGCTGGGATGCACGCGGAGTAGAAGGCGCGTGCGATCATTGATCGCCTCGCGATAGTCCTCGATGCGGGTGCGATTCGTGGTTCCCACCTCGCGCACAATCGCTCCCGAGCGGCTCATTATGTCCGGGATGCGGAACCCATCCCCGATTTCAATCAGCTCGCCGCGCGATACGATTACTTCGTGTCCCGCAGCCAGCTCATTGAGCGCCAGGAAGACGGCGGCTGCGTTGTTATTGACGGCGATGCCGGGCGCACCGGTCAGGCGTTCCAGCAGGCCGGCGATGTGAATGTCGCGCTTTCCGCGTCGGCCGGTGGAGACGTCATACTCGAGGTTCGAATATCCGGCCAGATGCTCAAAGTGAGCCAGGGGGGCCCGTCCAAGATTAGTGTGCAGCACCACGCCGGTCGCATTGATCACGCGGCGGAGGGAAGGCGATTCCAGGCGCGCCAGAGCGCTCTCGACTTCGGATTCGATGTCGGCGGGACCGGCGGTGTCTCCGGCTCGGATTCGATCGCGCAATTGGCCCAGGGCGCGGCGAATTTCATCCACCAGCACGCGGCGGGGAAAGCGAGGTTCGAGACGTGTGAGGCGCGAGAGGACTTCGTCGACGGATGGCACTTCCCGCAACTGAGCGTTCCCGGTCACGACACGATCTTACCCGAACAGGGCATGGCCCTGGGCTACTTGTATGCGGGGATGCCGGTTACACGCTCGCCGATTACCAGTGTGTGGATGTGCTCGGTGCCTTCGTAGGTTTTCACGGTCTCCAGATTGCACATGTGACGCATGATGGGATATTCGTCCATGATGCCGTTGGCGCCCAGCAGGTCGCGACTGAGCCGGGCGCACTCCAGCGCGATGGCGACGTTGTTCCGCTTGAGCATCGAGATGTGCGACGGCTCCAGTTTGTCCTGGTCCTTGATGCGGCCCACATGCAGCGCCAGCAGTTGAGCCTTCGAAATCTCCAACGCCATCCAGGCCAGCTTTTCCTGAACGAGTTGATGAGATGCGATGGGTTTGTCGTCGAACTGCTTGCGCAGAATGGTGTATTGGCGAGCGGTCTCGAAGCAATCCATGGCCGCGCCCAGGACGCCCCAGCCGATCCCGAAGCGCGCCTGCGTGAGACAGCTCAAAGGAGCTTTCAGCCCTTTGGCGCCGGGCAGCATGTTCGATGCCGGCACACGGCAATCGGATAACGACAGGCTGGCAGTCACGGATGCGCGCATCGATAGCTTGCCGTGAATCTCAGACGACGTGAAGCCTTTGGTTCCGCGCTCTACCAGAAATCCGCGAATGCCTTCGTCGGCGCGCGCCCACACGATGGCGACGTCGGCTACTGACCCGTTGGTGATCCAGGTCTTTTCGCCGTTGAGAATCCAGTCTCCGCCGTCTTTGCGCGCGCGCGTCAGCATGCCGGCCGGGTTCGATCCAAACCCGGGCTCGGTGAGTCCAAAACAACCCAGTGCTTCGCCCTTCTGCAGCTTCGGAAGCCAGCGCTCCTTATGCTCGACGCTGCCGAACGTCAGGATGGGATACATCACCAGGGCGCCTTGCACGGAGACGAAACTGCGGATGCCGGAATCGCCGCGTTCCAGTTCCTGCATCGCCAGCCCGTATTCCACGTTGCTCATCCCGGCGCAGCCGTAGCCCTCGAGGTTGGCGCCCAGGAATCCCAGGCGTCCCAATTCAGAGATCAGCTCTTTGGGGAAGCGCGCGTCGCGCCAGCAATCGCGAATCACCGGAATAATGCGATCTTCCACGAATTCGCGGGCGGTGCGCCGCACTAGAAGTTCTTGTTCGCTAAGCAGGGAATCGATGAGGAGGTAGTCTACGCCTTTGAAGCTGCCCATGGTTTGGTACTTTCGATTGTACCCGGACTGCCGAACAACGGCGCTCAGGCGATACGGCGAACCAGACGGAACGGCAGCGTCACGATGGACCAGACGAGGCCGAGCACACCCTCCACCGCGATCCCCACGATACGGAACGGCAGCAGAATCAACCACACCAACGGGTAAAGCACCAGCGCCAGCAGCGCCAGCGGCCAGCACAGGAACAGGAGGATGCACCACAGCAGAAAGGTCAGCATAGATTGGGCTCTGTGAGATTGTACGCGCAGCTTGGGCTACAAGTTCCCTGGCCGGGAAAGGGGTTGGAGCGGGAGACGGGATTCGAACCCGCGACATCAACCTTGGCAAGGTTGCACTCTACCAACTGAGTTACTCCCGCGTGCGCGGTTAAACCAACATTGTCCCGCAACCTGCTGGAAGGTGTCAATCCAACCTTATCCGGGACAGGAGTTTACCCTACTTCCACCCCATCCAGAACCATCCTGGACGCTACATTTTCTTGCCAAATGTTTTATGTAACAAATTGAAAACAAAAAAGAAAAAAGTTTGAGAATGTCTTGCTTTAGGCTGTGAAAATTATGCTAAACTGACTTTTCCGAAGTCACGGAGGAGCGGCTTGTGAGCGGGTCACCGCCAAGCCGCAAGCGTCGGTTCCAATCCGAAGCAACTAATCTTAATGTACGTTTTCCACAGGTTGTGGAAAACGTGTGGGAAAACTATTGCCTCTTACACAAACGTTGAATGCCTGGGATCAGATCAAAGAGTTGCTGTCGACGCGGATCAGCAACGAAGCCTTTCAAAACTGGCTGGCCAAGACTGCTTTCCAGAGAATTGATGGACAGATTCTGCGGGTGGTGGTTCCTAACGAGGTCACCCGGCAGTGGATGGAAGAAGAGTACTCGCAGGAAGTGCTGTCGGCCATCCGTCACTTGAGCCTGCCCTTGGAAAGGGTGGTTTTTGAAGTCGGATTCTCTCCGAATTCGTCCGCTGACAATCCACCTCACGGGGCCGACGGCCGCGAAGCGATGTTCGCGCCTTCCACGAGCCTCAATCCGAAGTTCACCTTCGACACATTCGTGGTGGGTTCCTGCAACCAGTTCGCCCACGCGGCGGCGAAGGCGGTGGCCACGGTTCCGGCGAAGACCTACAATCCACTGTTTATCTACGGCGGGGTCGGGATGGGGAAGACGCATTTGATGCACGCCATCGGCCGGTCCCTGCAGGATCACTACGCGGGCATGAAGATCGTCTTCACCTCCAGCGAGCGCTTCATGAACGAGATGATCTCTTGCATCAAGCTCGACCGCATGCAGCACTTTCACAGGCATTACCGGTCTGCCGATGTCCTGATGGTGGATGACATCCAGATTCTCGGCGGCAAGGAACGAACCCAGGAGGAATTCTTCCACACGTTCAATGAGCTGTTCGAGCACCAGAAACAGATCATCATCTCCAGCGACACGCCGCCGAAGAACACTCCCGGGCTGGTGGAGCGCCTGCGTTCGCGCTTTGAGTGGGGCCTGATGGTGGATGTTCAACCGCCGGATCTCGAAACTAAAATGGCGATCCTGGACAGAAAGGCGGAGTTGGCAAACATCACTCTGCCCGAGGAGGTTCGGATCTTCATTGCGACAAAGACAAAGTCAAATGTGCGGGAGCTGGAGGGGGCGCTCTTAAAGCTGCTGGCATACTCTTCCGTCACGGACAGTCCCATTACGCTCGCCATGGCGCAGCAGGTTCTAAAGCATCTTACGCATGGACAGGAGCGTCGAATCACCATTGAGTCCATCGTCAAAGCCGTCGCCGACCGGTTCGGGATGCAGCCGGCGCAGCTCAAGCAAAAGAGTAATGAGCGCAAGATTACGTACCCTCGCCAGATCGCGATGTACCTGGCCAAGGAACTGACGCCCGCTTCACTGCCGGAGATCGGACGCGCTTTTGCCGGTAAGCATCACACCACGGTGCTTCACTCGGTGCAGAAGATTGACCAGTTGCGCCACAAGAATCAAGATTTGAACAACATGATCCACAGTCTAATCGATTCGATTCATTAGGCTTTGAAATTCGTTCCACAGCCTCCCCTCGCGGAGGCTGAGGATGGCTGTGGAGGACTCCCGGTAATTGGTTTTCATGCTCAGTGGACCACCCTGAAAGTCACATGTTGAGGTGGCGGGAAGCTTCTGGATTTTGTATAATTTAGAGAGATTCCAACATTTCCTCAGGACCTATGAATACGGTTCTTCTTCATAGATTCTCTTTGGAACCCAGGAACAGTATATCGAGAGCGGTAGCGGAGAGGGCAGATGGAATTCACGGTAAGCAAAACAGACCTGGTACGCGAACTGAATCTCTCTCAAGGCGTGGTGGAGAAGAAGACCACCATCCCGATTCTGTCGAATGTGCTGGTGGAGACCGCGGGAGACCGGATTAATCTTACGGCCACCGATCTGGAGCTGGGAATCCGCTGTTCCTGCCCGGCACGAGTGAAGAAGGCGGGAGCGGGAACTATTCCGGCGCGCCGGCTGCTCGATTACGTTCGGCTGCTTCCAGATTCCGATGTGGAAGTCAAGATTCAAGAGAACCAGTGGGCCAGTTTAGTGTGCGGCCGCTCTCGAACGCGCATCGCGGGGATGTCGAGAGAAAGTTTCCCGGAACTTCCGCAAATGCCTCCGGTGCTGGCGCAGATTCCGGCCGGCGTGCTGAGCTCGATGATCGGCAAGACCATCTTCGCCATCTCGGCCGAGGAATCCCGATTCACATTGAACGGCGCATTGCTGATGCTCAAAGCAACAGGCCTGATCATGGTGGCCACGGATGGACATCGTCTGGCGATGGTGGAGAACGAAATCAGTCTGCCGGGGATGACCGGATCCTATCGAGCGCTGCTGCCGCGGAAGGCGATGGGAGAGATTCTCAAACTGGCACAGGACGCCGGCGCCGACACCACCATCCAGTTCTCCGGCGACGACAATCATCTTTTCTTCCAGCTCGGCGACCGGCTGCTGTTGAGCCGCAAGCTGACTGGAAATTTTCCCGATTTCGAACGCGTGCTTCCCAAGGAGCAGCCGCACTCGGTGTCAGTGGGACGCGATGACTTGCGCTCCACCATTGAGCGCGTCTCGCAGTTTTCAGATGAGCGTTCTCGCGCCATCCGATTTCAGGTGCTGGACGGCGAGGTGAAGATCCATTCTTCGCTCTCGGAGACCGGCGAGAGCGAGGAGAGCATCCCGGTGGAGTACCAGGGCGAATCGCTGGAGATTGGCTTTAACGCCGGTTACCTGCTCGAGTTCCTGCGTGCCGTGCCGGACGAGCAAGTGACGTTTTTCTTCAAGGATTCGCATAGCGCCGGCGAGCTGAGGCCCCAGGCGGATGGAGCGAACGTCAAGTATCGATACGTAGTCATGCCGATGCGCATCTGATGGTGCAGTTAAATCGGCAACCAGGAGTTTATGGCAACGAAAGAAGTCAGTCCAGTGGATATTTACGATTCCAGTAGCATCAAAGTTCTCGAAGGACTCGAGGCGGTCCGGCTGCGTCCGGCCATGTACATCGGTTCCACTTCCGAATCGGGTTTGCATCATCTGGTCTACGAGGTTGTGGACAATTCCGTGGACGAAGCCCTGGGCGGCTATTGCGATCGCATCGAAGTAACCATTCACATCGACGATTCCGTGACGGTGGTGGACAATGGCCGCGGCATCCCCGTCGGCATTCACGCCGAGGAAGGCATTTCCGCGGCGGAAGTAGTGCTGACCAAACTGCACGCGGGCGGCAAGTTCGATTCCAAGAGCTACAAAGTTTCTGGCGGCTTGCATGGAGTGGGCGTAAGCTGCGTGAACGCGCTGGCGGAGACGCTGCAGCTGGAGGTGTGGCGCGAGGGATTTACGTGGGAGCAGGAATACGCCCGGGGGATTCCCAAGACCCCGCTCGCGCGCACCGGCAAGGCGGGGAAGAAGACGGGAACGAAAATCACCTTCAAACCCGACGCCACCATCATGGACGCCACCAAGTTCAACTACGACACACTCTCGCAGCGGCTGCGCGAGCTGGCGTTCCTGAACAAGGGCCTCACTATCATCCTCACGGACGAGCACGACGAACCTCCCAAGTCGCATGAGTTCCACTATTCCGGCGGCATCGCGGAGTTCATCAAGCATCTCAACCGGAGCAAGAGCGTTCTGCATGAGAAGCCCATCCATTTTGAGGGCGACCGCGAGCTCCCCAATGGTGGCGTGCTCACCATGGAAGTGGCGCTGCAGTATAACGATTCGTACTCCGAAAACATTTTCAGTTTCGCCAACAACATCAACACCGTCGATGGCGGTTCGCATCTGAGCGGCTTCCGTAGCGCCCTTACCCGCACCATTAACGCCTACGGGCAAGCGGCCGGGTTGTTCAAGGACGTCAAGGAAAACCTCAGCGGCGACGATGTGCGCGAAGGCTTGACTGCCGTGATCAGCGTAAAGCTCCCGCAGCCCCAGTTCGAAGGCCAGACCAAAGGCAAGCTCAACAGCGACATCCAGGGCCATGTGGTGCAGTTCGTGAATGACCGGCTGGGCGAGTACTTCGACAAGAACCAGGCGGTGATGCGCAAAATCGTCTCCAAGGCGATTGATGCTGCCCGCGCACGCGAGGCCGCACGCAAAGCCCGCGATCTAACCCGCCGCAAGGGCGCGCTCGATTCCGGAGGCCTCCCGGGCAAGCTCTCCGATTGCCAGGAGAAAGATCCCGAGCGTTGCGAGTTGTTTCTGGTGGAGGGTGAATCGGCCGGTGGCACCGCCAAGGCCGGCCGCGACCGCCGCTATCAGGCCATCCTGCCGCTCAAGGGCAAGATCCTCAACGTAGAAAAGGCCCGCTACGACAAGATGCTGGGTCACGAAGAAATCCGCAACATGATTACGGCCATCGGCACCGGCATCGGCAAGGACGATTTCGATCCGCTCAAGCTCCGCTATCACAAGATCATCATCATGACCGACGCCGATGTGGATGGATCGCACATCCGCACGCTGCTGCTTACGTTCTTCTTCCGCCACATGCAAGCGCTGATCACGCGCGGGAACGTCTTCATCGCGCAGCCGCCGCTGTACCGCATCAAGAAGGGGCGCAGCGAGAAGTACATTAAGGACGACAAGGAATTCACCCGCGAGATCCTGCGCAGGGCCACCGAGAATCTTGCGGTTGGCACGGCCGCCGGCGCAAAACTGGAAGCCGGCGAGTTGCGCGCATTCCTGATGTCCCTGGATGAATTCCTGCAGATCTCCTCGCGGCTCGAGCGCCGCCTGCGGGATCGCCGCGTGGTGGAGGTTCTTTCGAACGTCGATTTCCACATCGACAGCAAAGCCGACTTTCATGAGAAGGCGCACCTGGAGCCGGTGGCCGCGGCTCTCAAGGAAGCCAAAATCGACGCGACTATCGAGCCGGAACCCGAGCACGACGCCTGGAAGGTGGGCTACCGCGATGCCACCAACGCGGCGCGCTTCATCGATGTCGAGCTGGCTGGCCAGCCCGAGTACCGCCGCCTGCGGGCCATGGCTAAGCAGATTGCCAAGTTCAACCATCCCCCGTTTACCGTCACCAAGGAAAATCGGTCTGAGACACAAACGAACTGGCGCGATTTGCTGGAGCACATCCGCAGCGAAGGAACCCGCGAGGTCAGTGTCCAGCGCTACAAGGGGCTGGGCGAAATGAACGCAGAACAGCTTTGGGAAACCACCATGAATGCGGAAACCCGCACGTTGCTGAAGGTGGATCTGCTGGATATAGAGCCCACCGAAGTGATCTTCTCGACGCTGATGGGCGAGGACGTGGAAAGCCGCCGCAAGTTCATCGAGGAAAACGCGCTGGACGTGCGGAACCTGGACGTGTAACCGAGGGCATGCAGAAAGAGCATAATATCCCCGCGGACAAGCTGACGCTCTACGAAAGGCTGGTGGCCACCAATCCGGAGGTCGAACGCAAGGGCGCCGCCAATCCTTACACCTCAATGAATGGGCACATGTTCACGTACCTGAATCCATCGGGCACGCTGGCGTTACGGCTCCCCCCGGATGAACGAGAGAAGTTTCTGAAGAAGTACAACACCACGCTCTTTGAGGCGTATGGCGCCGTCATGAAGGAATACGTCACGGTTCCGGATAGTTTACTGAAGAAAACCAAAGAGCTGCAAAAGTATTTCGCGCTGAGCTATCGCTATGTTCAGACTCTGAAGCCCAAGCCTACGAAGAAGAAGAGCTGATCGGCATCGCGGTTTCGCGCTTCATCCACAGTACGCCCACCGCCAGCAGGGCTAATCCCAGGCACACCGAGACCACTTGCGCCAGCGGCGAGCTCCTGGGTGGATCCTTCGGCACATGCACCAGCAGAACCAGAATCACGGGAACCGCGTTATTCAAAGCGTGACCGAGCATGCCAGGCAGCAGCGAATGGGTTCGCAGTCGCCACCATGCGAAGAGACTGCCCAGCAGCAGAGTGGGCATCAGTTGGCCCAGATTCATGTGCAGGGCCGAGAACAACAGCGACGAATACACAACCGCCCGGGTAGCGCCATAGCGAAGCCAAAAGCCGCGCAGGAACAGGCCTCGAACCAGACACTCCTCCGTTATAGGGGCAATGACGCAAAGTAGCACATACGAAAATAATCCTCCCGCCAAGATCTCCTGAAGGACTCTCTCCACCCATTTCGGGGTCGGCAGAAATTTTTCCTGCACCTGGAGCCAGCCCACGGAGACGATGAGCAGCCCGGCCACCGATAACAGCATGGGGGGAAGCAGCCACGGTGAAAACAGCCGCAATGGCAGCACTTCACGCCATCCGGCCCCACTGGAGCGAACGCCCCAGGCCACCACGATTCCTACCGCGAGAGTATTGACGATTGCCAGTAGCACGGCCGGCGGCGGTTTCAGGTGCAGCACTTTGGTGGTCTCGATCGCGATGCCCACCAACAGGACGATCATGAGGCACAGTCCGATGGCGCGCAGGAACCCCGGATACGGCCGGGGTGTACGAAGCTCGGGCTGAACGAAGTCCGCCATGCCTTGGCATGATACGTCATTGGTGGTGGGGTCTCGTAGGAGCGAGCAGCGGGGCCTGGGGGCCCCGCGCGGACCAGGGGGTCCGCCCTACAAATAGACGCGCTTTACGCGCGCGCTGATGCCGCATAGAATGCTGTACGAGATGGTGCCAGCCAGGCGGCCGATCTGCTGGGCGTCGATGCTCACGTCGCCCTCGGTGCCTAGCAGCGTGACCGCGTCGCCTACGCGCAGCGACGGGCTCAGAGTCAGGTCAATAGTGGTTAGATCCATCGAGACAGCGCCGATGATTGAAACCAAGTTTCCCGCGGCTATCACGCGGCCGCGGTTTCCCAGACGATGCGGGATGCCATCCGCGTAGCCCGCCGCCAGCACTCCAACGCGCATTGGCCGCGGCGTCCGAAACATACCGCCATAGCCAACCAGCGCGCCCTCCGGTAAATCCTTGATCGCCAGGATTGCCGCTTTCCAGGTGAGCGCCGGCTTCACTTGCAACACGCGTTGCGGACCCACGCCTCTTGCAGGCGGCGAGACGTATCCGTAAATCGCATGCCCTGGCCGCACCAGGCGCTGCCACGCATTGCGGCGTCCATACGCTACCGGAATCGTGCTCGACAAGTGAATGAACGGCGGATTCACTCCGCAGCCGGCGAGGCCCGCGCAGATGCGGTCAAAGTTCTGCATCTGTTCTTCGGTTTGCGTGCCGGTGTAGTCGGCCGAGGACGCGAAATGCGTCATCAGCCCTTCGAGGCGAGCGTTCTGAGCGGCTCCCACCGCGAGAGCGATCTCCGGCGCCAAGGCTCGCGTACCCAACCGGCCCATCCCACTGTCGATCTTGAGATGATACGCCGCCGTGGTGGCACGTTCCCGCGCCAGTTGGTCCCAGGCAGCGATGTCCTCCAGCGCGTGGATCACTGGCGTCAAGTTGTAATCCAACAGCGCCGGGCGCTCGAAGGGCAGAAAATCCGCCATCACTAGAATGCGCGTCATGATTCCGGCATCGCGCAAGGCAACGCCTTCCTCGACACTGCTCACCGCCAGCCAGGCGGCGCCCTCGCGGACCAGCCGCCGTGAAACCTCAATCGCGCCGTGCCGGTACGCGTCCGCCTTTACTACCGGCATCACCTCGACATCGCCTCCCACCACCTCGCGGACCGCCTTGAAATTCTCCGCGATGCGATCCAGCGAAATCTCAACCCAGCATCGATATGGCGGCACACCCATAATTTAGCGCGTGAGTTCCACGAACAACTGCTCATACCGGTCTGTAACCGCGTCCCAGCCGTAGCGTTCCAGCACCCGTGCGACGGCACGCTTTCGATAATCGTCCTGCTCGGCATCGGACAGCGCCAGCGCTTCTTCCAGTTTTTGCCGCAGATTGTCTCGCTCGAATGGAATTGCCACTCCTTGCGCTACCTCCGCGTTCTCCGGCGTATTCAAGTACAGCACCAGCGCGCCCCGGCCCATGGCTTCGATCAACGCCGGATGCGTTCCCCCCACCTCAGTAGCGTGAATATAGGCGAACGAATTGGACTGCAGCTGATGATATCCAGTCCCGTAAATCGCGCCGGGGATGACTACGCGCGGATCGCTGGTGTCACGCACGCGTCCGATGTACTCATCCGCGTACGGCGCGTCGCCGATCAGAGCCAGTTTCAGTTCGCTGGCGGTCCGCTCAAAAGCCTGCCGCACCAGCAGCGCGTTATTCTCGGGCTCCATCCGGCTCACATATAGAAAATACTGCCCGCGCTCAAGGCCCAGGCGATCCAGCGCTTCCGTGCCCGCTACCTCGCCCGCTTCGGCGCCATAAGGGATGAACGTCGACGCTTTTCCATATCGCTCGCGATAATACTCGGCGATCTTCTCTGCGTCAGTCACCACTCGGCTGGGACACCAGGTGGCCAGCCACTCCGACATGCGGTACCAGGCCTGGGCCAGCCGATTCCATTTCTTGCGATTGCGCTCCAGGCCATCCACATTCAAAGCCACCGGGATCCCCGTGAGGCGCGGCCATAGCGTGAAGATCGCATTCGCGGCATTACAATACAGCGCGGCATCCTGACGATGCAGCAGCAGGTGAATGGTAGACAGATAAGTATGGGCGATAGTGTCGAAATATTTGTGGCGCCAGGTGGGCAGGTAAATCCGCCGTACGCCTCGATAGAGCGGTTCAGGATATCGCTCTCGGCAATAAACGGTGAGCTGGTGGCCGCGCGCCGCTAACCGCACCGACAATTCCTCGGCGAAAGTCTCAAACCCGCCGTAGCGCGCTGGGATTCCCCGCGTGCCAAGGATTGCGATGCGCGTACTCTAGCCTCGTACCGCCTTGGAGCGGGACATTGCGCGCGCGGCGGCCTTTACCTTGGGCGCCGGCCGGCTCACCGGATCATAACGGAACCAGCCGGCGATGTAATCGTCAGTCACGCGCTTGCGTTTCATGATCTCGCGACGCTTCGCCAGCACGCGCTTCCAGTTCTTGGCCACATACCAGAAAGCCTGCAGCGAACTCTGCTCGCGCAAAACGCACGCTCCCAAAACCACCAGATCTCGCGCCGTGATAGAGGCCCAGTTGCGGCGATAGAGGTCGCCGGTCATGTTCTTCATGCGCATCAGGAAGCGGTTCTTCACCGAGTGCATATTGATTACTGGAGGCAGCGCCCGGCGGTTACCCGGCAGCACGTTGCGGACGTGATACCCGCGGGCGTGCGGCGTGTAGATGCAGCGCCAGCCCAGCAACTGCGAACGCCAAGCGACATCGGCATCTTCCCGGTATACGAAAAAGTCCGGGTCGAAGAACTCGCCGTCCATCGAGACGTCCTCTATCATCTGGCGCCGATAGAGCGCAGCGGCGGCCGTTGCGCCGAATACGTATTCGTAATTCAGATAATGCCCGTTGTCCACTTCCTGGCTGCCTCGATCCAGATGCCGCAGCATGGGCGTGAAGTAAATTCCCGTGGAATCCACCAGGGGTTTATCGGGAAGATCGAAACTGGCCAGGATGGCCAGCAACTTTCCGCAGACGGTTCCCACCTTGGGATCCATCTGGCCTGCATCCACCAGCGCCTGAATGAAGTTCGGCAGCAGCAGAACGTCCGGGTTCAGCGTGAGCACCCAATCGCTGTCACTCAGTTGGATGGCTTGATTCTGGGCGGCGGCAAAGCCGATGTTTTCGTCGTTATAGACGATCCGGCAGCGGTCCTCGAACTGTTCCAGAATGTCCACGGTGCCATCGGTCGACGCATTGTCGATGACGATGATCTCCTTGTTCGCGAACTTCTGAAGCAGCACCGATTCCAGGCACCTCTTGATGAAACGGCCGCTGTTGTATGTGACGACTGTGACGGAAACCCGATCGTTATGGGCCATGTAATGGACTGATCTCTATTCCTCAGCGATGTAACGGTCCCCTAATTCAAATGCCCGGATCATAAGCCAGCCAAGCAAACCCATTGGTCGACGCGGCCGTAAAACAAGCACCGCACCGCCATTCCACAAACCTGCCCGTAAACTCGGATTGCACTCCAGCTCCGTCGCTGGACCAACCCGATCATCGATCTAAAAATGGATCCGAGCACTACCGCCAGACTCACTCCACTGCACCCGATTGGCGGGAAATGCTTCGTAGCATACCTTAGAAGGCTAGCATACCAGTAAACCTCACGGCAGCACCACCTTACCTTTTGAATACTGTGGCCGCCCCGATGCCGGGCCGCTACTTCCGGAATGTATCTAATGCGAACACCCGAATCGTGGGCGCGCTTGCAAAAATCTACGTCCTCAAACCAGACTGGATGGAACGCCGTATCGAATCCACCCAACCGCTGCCATAGATCGCGCCGGAATGCGAAGAGGGCGCCAGCGGGTTGATCCACATCGGCAGTCCGTTCCAAATCCAGATCCAGGCAACGATAGCGCCGGTTGACTCGGTTCCATGGCGCCAACCGATTCAGGCCGAGCACCTCAAGAGCCAGCGTCCAAGGTGTGGGGAATCGCCGTACCGTGAATCCGGTTTGCGCGTGACCATCCGCATCCAGCAGCTTTCCACCCGTAATCCCGGCTTCCCCATCGCGAAGCGCGGCAACGAACGCATCGGGAGCGCATAAAAGTTCCACATCCGGATTCAGCAGGATGATAGTGTCGCAATCGAGTGCAAGCACGCCTTGGTTCACGCCGCCGGCGAATCCACGATTTCCAGGATTGGAGATCACCTGGATACCCGGCCTCGCGGCAGCGTCCACCGTACCGTCCTCGGAAGCATTGTCCACAACCACCACCTGCGCGTCCGGACAAAACACCGCGAGGGAGTCGAGACACTTCCCGATCACGTCGCTCGAATTGCAGGTCACTACCACTACCCCGGTGCGTTTCATGTCAGAGCGAAGTAGCTTCTCCAATACGCATCGTAGCCGGTCGACTTTTGTAGACGCAGGATTTCATTTTCACTTTCAACCAGAATTTGATGGAGCTTATCGGCCAACTCCACGGACTGAGGCCGCCGTGACCGAGCCAGCAAAACTAGACCCTCCCATTTTCCGCGTAGAAAAGCCCAGCCCCGACCGTGCTTTAGCGCCAGCAGTCCCCACAGCGCCTGGCCCATCATCACCGCCCAGCCATACCGCCACATCCATCCAGGCGGATAATGCCGCGCTACCAATAGCAATTGATTGCGGGCGATCCTGCGTGCGGTTTCGGGATGCCAGTATCCCAGCGTGGCGCTGCCGTAATGGAACCCCGCGGCGTCCGGAACGTAAATCCCACTCATGCCGGCCACGGAACACCGAATTCCGAAATCCACATCTTCCAGATACGACTCAAACTCTTCATCCAGCAATCCCACGCGCTCAAAAACCTCCGCGCGAAACAATGCCGCCGTGAGCGGCGCCATGCGGATGGCCCGCTCCCGATTCCATTCCGGACCATCTAGTCTCCCGCTTCCGCACCGCCATGCGCAAGCCCCGCGCGATACCGCATCGTAGGCCGCGTCAATGCGCTCGGGATGCCTCGCATCCAGCAGTTTGCCGCAGGCGAACGAAGCTCCTCGCGATTCTGCCCGTTCCAGCAGCGTGGCGAGCCAGGCAGCGCCGAGTTCCACGTCATTATTCAGGATCAGAATCCATTCTCCACTGCCGGCCCGAATTCCCGCATTCACCGCAGGTCCAAAACCGGCATTTCTCCTCATTTCAATCACCCGCGCGCCACCCCGTTCGGCCACTGCAACCGAATCGTCGGTACTGCCATTGTCCACCACGATCACTTCTTCAATCGCCAGAGTCTGGTTACGCAAATCCTCTAGCACTTTCGCAAGCAAGGCGGACCCATTCCAGTTGGGAATGACAGCGGTCACTCGCGGCATCGCTAGAAATACTTACTGGCCAGGGGAATGGAGACGCAGGCGGGGCAATCACAGGCTATCACGTTTGGCACCCCCCGCAAAGCGTTTTTTCACCAGGAACCAAAGATTATAGAATCCATCGCGCCAGGGGTTCAGCTTGATCTCACCCAGGCGCGAGGAATACTGGATGGAGATTTCCCGAAATCGGATTTTTGAACTCTTGAGGGCTTCGATCTTGATTTCCTCGGAGAACGCCATCCCGTCTGATTCCAGTGTCATCTCCTGAAGAATCGATCTTCGAAATACCCACATGCCCGACTGCGAATCGCGGACCCAGTGGAAGTACAGCAGGGTCATCGCCAGTGACAGCACCAGGTTGCCGAACTTATGCTTGAAACTCATCGCACGCGAATCTTGCACGGGAAAACGCGAGGCGTTGAGAAAGTCAACCTCCAAGTGCAAGAAAGCTTCCAGCAGATAGGAGATGGCGTCCGGTGGGTAGCTGTGATCGCCGTCCAGAGTGATAATTAGATCGCCGGTGGCTCGGGTGAAGCCCATCTTGTAGCTGCGCCCGTAACCGCGCACCGGCTCGCGAATCACTTCCGCTCCCAACGAGTGCGCCACCTCCGAAGTACGGTCCGTGGAACCGTTATCCACAACGATCACCTGATCGACAAAGGGCGGCATGCGTCGCAGCACCTGCTCGATTCCCTGTTCCTCGTTCAAGCACGGAATAATCACCGTGATGCTCTGGGATTTATACACGGCTGCCGGCCAGCTCAGGGATTGTCATGTACGCTTGGTACCATGTTCTCATGAAGCAGCTTTTTCTCCCTGCTCTCCTCTGCACCGGCCTGTTCGCCGCGGGTAATCCGCAACTCGCGCAGATCCGAACCGTCTACTTACTCCCCATGGGTAGCGGGATGGACCAGCATTTAGCAACCCGCATTACCGAACTAGGCATCTTTGAAGTAGTCACGGATCCAAAGCGCGCCGACGCCATTATCACCGATCACGTAGGCGCCAGTTTTGAGAAAAAACTGGAAGAGCTATACCCACCCCCCGCCCCTGATCCCGAAGAAGAAGACCAAAAGACGGACTCCAAGAATTCCGCTACTCCCGTGACCGGTGCGTTCGGGCGCGGCAAAGGGACCGTGTTCCTGGTGGATCGCAAATCCCGCGGCGTGATCTGGTCCATTTACGAGCGCCCAAAGAATATGTCCTCCGATGAACTGCACCACGTAGCTGGAAAGATCGCAAACCACCTCCAACACGATTTGAAGCAACTTCAACCCAAGTAGGACTGCCCCTTCTCCCGCGCCGGATACCAACCCGGGTTATATCTTCTCCAATGTAACCAGCAGCCTGGTTAAGGCACGCGGTTAGAGCGTTTCGCCGCTACTACTTCGCCATATCGCGAGACCAGCCGCTCGGTGATCACGCGCATATCGAGCCGCGACGCAACTTCCGCCCTGGCCCGCCCGGCCATTTTCGCGGAACTCTCGGGATCGGCAAATAACTCGACTATCCTTTCCGCGAAGCCCTCGGGATCATCGGCCAGCGCGCAGATCTCGCCGTCATTGGCAGCCAATCCCTCAGCGCCCAGGCGGGTCGAGACCACCGTGATTCCCGTGGCGAACGCCTCTAACAACTTGACTCGCATTCCCGACCCGCTCAGTATCGGGCACACAAACAACGCATAGCGTCCCAGTGGTTCGCGCACATCTTCCACGAAGCCCAGGATCTCGATGGCGCCAGGAATATCCGGCAGAGCATGTCGTGGCGGCGGATCGGACCCCGCCACCACTAATCGAGCCTGCGGACATTTCTCAATCACACGGGGAAGCACCAGCCGTGCGAACCAGTCCAGTGCCAACACATTGGGCGGATGCCGAAAACTGCCTAGAAACAGCATCGTGTAAGGCTCGCGGCGCTCCACTCGAAATTCGTAGCGGCTGACATCGATGCCAGCGCGCAGATCGTCATCAATGCGGCCCGCCAAGTCCGGCTCGAACGACAACAGGTACTCTTTGTTCTCCCGCGTGCACACCTGAATACGGTCGAAGCGCCGGATCGCCTCCAACTCGTAGCGGATCGCGCGCAGGTACTCGAACGTCGCCTTCCCGCGCGCCAGCGCTCCCCGCGTGCGTCCCAGTCCGCTGCCTATGGACTGGAAATATACGTCATGCTCAAACAGTATGCAGGCGATGCGCCTGAACCGTCCGGCGTATTGCGCCAGCGCCGTGTATTCCAGCTGAACCACGTCGATCCGCTGTGTATAAATCTGGCGGTGAATCAGCCACTCCACTTCCGCATTCGCGAACTCACGCACCGCGAACGGAAGAATGGAGCCGACCTCCTTCTTGTGCCCATTCCTGCGCACCACGTATTCAGCTGTGGCGGCAACCTTTTCAAGATCCTGGTGAGGCGCCCTCTCCGCTTCGTAATCCAGCAGGATCAACAGGTGCAGAGAGCAGAGCCTCGCAAGTTCCCGCGCCGTCTGATACATGAACACCGCGCCGCCGTGAATCGGAGGCGAAATCGGATACGGCGATACAAACAACACGTTTAGCTGCTCGGGCGCTACCGGCAGAGTTTCGAATCGATCCCGGAAGTAGCCACCCAGCGGCCGTAGAAAAGCCTCGGTATCACTCACAGTCGCCACGCGGCGCGCGCGCGACCGAGCCCGCACGGCGCCAGGAAGCTGCCGGAAAGCTCGCCACAGCGCGGCAACATTCGGCCGCTCGGGGGAATCGCCAAACAGCAGACTCAAGAACGCTCCCGCGAACGCGAAGAAGAAGTGCGAGAACAACCGCGGCCATTCATGCACGTTCTTCCAGCAGAACAGCAAGAAGTTTTTCTTCAGCACGCCTTCGATGAACGCCGGCGTGAAATGTTTTCCGATGGTGCCTCGATGTTCGTGCCATACCAGGCTGGACGGCTGATACAGCACCTTCCAGCCGCGCTTCCACGCCAGGAATCCGAGGTCGGTATCCTCCAGATAGAATGGCGACAGTACTTCATCGAAGCCGCCCAGCTCCAGAAACTTGCGGCGGTCAAACGCGCAGGACCCGCCGCCTCCATAGAAACAGGGAAAGGGCTCCCGCACACCGGGATCGATGCGATGGCGAACGCGCAGGCCACCGTTCTCCCACCAGCCTTGAGTTAGTCCCGTCTCCTCACGCAACCGGGCCGGATCGCTGAACAGGATCTGGCAGGAAACAGAGAACACTTTCGAGTCCTCGAACGGAGCCAGCAGCGGCGCGAGAAAATCCGGCGCCACCCGCATATCCGAGTTGAGCAGCACCACAACGTCATTGCGTGCCTCACGGAAACCGGCATTCGATCCGCCACCGAATCCGAGATTGGTCTTGAGCGCGATCGCCCGTACTTGCGGAAACCGCTCACCCAGTAATGCCAGGCTATCGTCGGTGGATCCGTTGTCCACCACAATGATCTCGCTCCCAGGGCTTTCCCGTAGCGCCTCCAGCACCGATGGCAGGTATTGAGCCAGCAGATCGCGTCCGTTCCAATTGGGAATAACCACGGAGGCGGAGGAATTGTCCGTCGCTATGTCAGCCGGCAGAGGCCGGTGTTTTCTAAACAACCAGAAGAATCCGTCCGCAAGAGTCAGCGCTACAAAGGGAATCAGTACCAGGAATGGCGACACTATGGCCAGCGGCAGCGCCCGCAGGAGCCGCCATAGGATGGCAACCAGCTTTCTCACGATCGGCGGCTTCTTCTCAAGGCTGTGGGATCGCCGGTCCCAGTCCGATCTTCCGCCCCATGCGCACCCATCGCGACGTCCGAACCGCGTTCAACTGCTGCTGAAGCTGTGCCCGCTGGGTGTCGGCGCGCTGTGCCCACAAAGTTCGCTCCGTAACCGTGGCTTCCGCGCGGTCCAGTAGCGCGACACACTCCACCAGTTCGTGACATTTAGAGTTCAGGGATTCCAGAGTTCGTTCCAACTCGGCAGTGAGGTGGGCTTCGGTTTCCATGGCCCATTGCGTCTTGGCCTGGTTGTCGGCTTCCAGTTCCGCCACTTTGGCTTCATACGCCTGCACCATGGCGCGCGCCTTGGTCTGCTCGGCGGCCAGTTCATCTTGCACCGCCGCGACCCGTTGCCGGACCGCACCCAGATCGGTATCCAACTTTTGCGCCCAGCGATTGCGCTCCTCGAGCTCTTGCTGTTGTTGACGAAACATCTCCACCAGCGCCGCGTGCTCATCCAGGCTCTTATGCAAGGCCTCCCGGTTGGCCGTGCGCTCGGTTTCGAGCAGCCGGATATGCTGTTCCCGATCGCGCAGCAGGTTGGTGGCGCGCATCACGTAAACGAAGGACTGCTCCGGCAGCTTCGCTTCGAACGAACACACTCCGATCAGAAAGTGCGAATCCTGCGCTGTCCCGCCGCGGCTCTCGACGGACGCGTCCGCGTTCCACCAGCCGGTAGCCGGATAGAACGCGAAGCATTCAGTCCGATTTTGCAGCAACAATTGGACTGCCGGGAAGACACGCGCCAGTTCCACCTGGAACTCTTCCGCTTCAAACTCATGCTCATGAAACGGATTCGGACCCGTTTCTCCCCGCGACTCGGCATAGTATCGCTTGTTCGGCGACGATACCAGCAGGATCCCTCGCCGGTCCAGCACCCGCGCGCACTCTGTCAGGAACTGCCGGTAATCGCCGACGTGCTCGATCACTTCGTAGGCCACCACCAGGTCGAAGGCGCCATTCCCGAAGGGAAGCTGAAGACAGGACCCCCGCAAATAGCCGGTATTAGCCAGCGAATAAGAGCGCGCCGCAAAACTTACGGCATCATCGGCGGCATCCATCCCCGTAACACTGCGAGCCGACTGCGCCAGATGCGCCGTTCCGTATCCAGTGCCGCAGCCTGCGTCCAGCACCCGCTTTCCGCCCGCATACCGGCGCGCGAACGCATAGCGCGCGATATGCTCATTCCACAAATCGTCATTCACTTCGCCGGGGATGACTCGCTCGCCGGTGAACTCAACCAAGTTGCGGCTCCGGCTGCCATGCGAGCTCGGAATGGCTCAGACAACGGTTCAGCTCCACGCGGCAGGGCAGATGCATGTGGCCGTATACCGGCGCTTCACCCGGGCTCATCTGAAGCGCAATCGCATTGTCAATCCAGTCGCACATGCGGTAGTTGTGCAGCGTCCCGTCGGCGATGGCCGGTGAGAATGAGAAAGCCGAGGGATACAACTCCGGCAATTGAAGATGAAAATCCACCGTGTACACGGCGCCCGCGGCCATCGGCGGCAACTCGAAGTCCTCGCGCGCGGTGTTCGTTCCGGCAAAATCTTGTCCCATGTGATTGCGCAGGATGAATCCCACCATCGGAAGCAGGACGTCTTCATGCGCACAAACGCTGATGCGAACCACGATGGCCGACGAAGGTTCTAAAATCGCGAGCGGCTGGCCGGCCGGGTCCAGCACGGCGATTCCCAGCACTTCGGCCCTGCCATCGCCGAAGCGATGATCGATATTCGGAATGTTAGTAACTACTTCCGGCGCCCGAAAAACTTCCGAGTCGGATGGCGCAAGAGCCGCGCGATGCTTCAAAGTCAGATACTGCGAATCCTTCTCAGTCATCGCCGCCAGGTATTTCGTCGCGACCGCGTCCGTGTTTCCGATCTCTCGAATGCAACCGCCATCCAGCCACATCGCCCGGTCGCCGATTGCTTTCACTTCCCCGATCGCATGCGAAACGAAAAGAATGGTTACTCCGCGCTCTCGTAATTCGTGGATCTTGCGCATGCACCGCTGCCGGAAGTAAATATCGCCCACCGACAAAGCTTCGTCCACCAGCAGCACTTGCGGATCCACGTGGATCGCCACCGCGAACGCCAGCCGCACCGCCATCCCGCTCGAGTAGGTCTTCACCGGTTGATCGATGAAGTCTCCAATTTCAGCAAAGGCCTCGATCTGTGCGAAGCTCCGGTCGATTTCGCGGCGCGACCATCCCAGAATCGCGGCGTTCATGTACACGTTGTCGCGCCCGCTGAATTCCGGATTGAACCCCGAACCGAGTTCGAGCAATGCCGCCACGCGGCCTCGCACCGCCACTGATCCGGTGGTGGGCTTAAGGATGCCTGCTACAAGCTGGAGCAGGGTGCTCTTTCCAGATCCGTTCTCGCCGATAACGCAGAAGGTCTCCCCCGCGTGTACGTCGAACGAAACATCTCGCAGCGCCCAGAAATCCCGATGAAACGTTCGCCGTCCGAAGGAAAGCAACTCCTTCAGGCGTGCGGTGGGTTTTGGGTAGATGGGGTAGCTCTTGGAGACGCCGCGGAACTCTATAATGCTCGCAGCCACTAAGACGACTCTACTGGAGGGGAAAACAAGCTGTCAAACATGGAATATCAGGGCGACCGCCGACCCCTGCCGGAGTCGTCCGCGTGTATTGCAGCGGCTAGGTGCCGCACAGCCCAATGAGACTTCAAGTTTCAATCGGCTTTCGCAGCTCAGACGATCTGGTCGAGGATGCCGGTAGTCGCCCTGAACAGGTGTTCGTTGTCGATAACAGACCTCCTACATTGAACTGTGGGTGTCATTTAGAACAGAATCAACACCCATGATTAAGATACTCTAATAATCGAAAAATGTCAAGCTGCGGCGCATCCCGAGAACGTTGACAGAACCTCTGCCCCCTGGGTACGCTAGGATTGCGTGCCGGTATGCCGGTGTAGCTCAGGTGGTTAGAGCGACGGTCTCATAATCCGTAGGTCGCAGGTTCGACTCCTGCCGCCGGCACCATTCACTTGGCTTGGGCGGCCGCCATCAGCAAATCGTAAAGCCGGTGCAGGTCTTCCTGAGAGTAGTATTCGATTTCAATCTTCCCGCGCTGATTCGTTTTTTCGACGATCCGGACGCGAGTACCCAGCACGTTCTCCAGCTCGGTGGCGGCAGCCTTTACGTTGGGATCCTGGCGCTTCTCGGAAGCGGTGTCCGGTACCCGTTCCCGCCCCTCATCTTGAACCATTCGTTCCACTTGCCGCACAGAGTATCCCTGGGCAGCGGCGCGATTGGCGTACTCAATTTGTAAATCGGGGGAGGCTAACCCGAGCAGCGCTCGCGCATGCCCCATGGACAATCTGTGCTCCGCCAATAAGAGCTGTACTTCATCGGGAAGGCGTAGCAGCCGAATCAAGTTGGTGACTGTGACGCGGTCTTTGCCGGTCCGGCGGCCGATCTCCTCGTGGCTGAGATTCATTTCCCGAGCCAAGCGCTCCAAGGCCTGCGCCGTTTCGATAGGATTCAAATCCTCGCGCTGGATGTTCTCGACCAGCGCGATTTCAAGCAGGTGGTCATCGGCGTGATCCTGAACCACCACCGGCACGTGCGAAAGGCCCGCCAGCTTGGCAGCGCGATGACGCCTCTCCCCGGCGATCAACTCGAATCGGTCTTGCTTTCGGCGAACAATTAGCGGCTGAATAATTCCGTTGGCGATGATCGAGTCGGCGAGTTCCTGTAGCCGGCCCGGATCAAAAACGGTGCGGGGCTGTAATGGGTTAGGGTCGATCCGGTCAACGGAGACTACGTTTGCAGGAGCCCCCTCAGGCGAGGGCGCTGGCGTTGTGAAGCCAGCCTGGGGGCGAGCGGGAAGCAAGGCCGAAAGGCCCTTACCCAAGGCTTTGCGTGGTTTGTCTGGCGCGTTGTTCATGGGCCAGGATCTCCTTTGCCAGTTGAATGTAACTCTCGGCGCCTCGAGAGCGGACATCATACGCGAGAATGGGCTTACCGAAACTGGGTGCTTCGGCTAGCCGGATGCTGCGCGGAATTACGGTTTGAAATACGGCTTCGTTAAAGAACTCACGCAGGTCATCGGCGACCTGCTTGGTAAGGTTGGTGCGGTCATCATACATGGTAAGCAGCACGCCTTCGATCTTCAGGTCGTGCTCAAAACTGACTCGTACTCTGTCAATGGTATCAAGAAGTTGCGAGACTCCTTCCAGGGCGAAGAATTCGCATTGGATCGGAATCAACACTGAAGTGCTTGCAACTAAAGCATTTAACGTCAATAGATCCAAGGCCGGGGGGCAGTCAATGAGAACATAGTGATAGGCAGACTCCATAGCCTGCAACTTTTCCGATAGTCGGAATTCTCGCCTTTCTAAATCAACGAGTTCCAAGTTTGCCGCTACTAGGTTTTTATCCGACGGAATGATATCGAGGCCCTCGAACGCCGTTGGAGTAATGGCAGATTGTAAGTCGAGATCCCCCAAGAGCGCGTTATACAAAGTGGGTTTGGCTTCGTTTTTCGAGATGCCGAGGCCGGTCGTGGCATTCCCCTGCGGGTCCGAATCGATCAGTAGCACTCTGAGGTCGTTCGCCGCAAGGGAGGCACCCAAGTTGATTGCGGTGGTGGTCTTCCCAACTCCGCCTTTTTGATTGGCAATAGCGATGACTTTACGCAAACGGATTACTCCAGACCTCGGGGGAGGAGTTATTGATTACCTTACCATAGCGACGTTCCACGTGGAACTGTCCTAGTCCAATGTTCCACGTGAAACATGACCATAGGCGCACAATTGGTGCTGGCTCCATGGAATCGGTTCGGTCTTCGCCCAAACCAAGGAAGTTTTTGGGACTCGCTGGAAATCCACATCACTGATCATCAAACCAATGTTCGCACCAAGGGCTGGAATCAGGGATACAACGGTTTCAGCCCGGACGGCCCGGGAGACCACCCAGTCAAAACTATCCTGAATGGCCTCAGCCCTCGCCACCAATACGGAGACGTTGCCGATGCCGCGAGTTGACTCCTGTAAGAACACACCCTTCCGGCGGTGCGATTCCAGAAGTGTCACGCCGCAATCTGGCCGAAGCACCGCAATTGGCATACCTGGAAACCCGCCTCCAGATCCGACGTCGACTACTGAGTTCCCCGCCTGGGCAGGAAGCCCTGCAGCAAACAGCAAGCATTCGCAATAGTGCCGAATCACAACCTCTTCCGGATCCCTGATAGAGGTTAGATTTAGCTTCTGATTCCACCGCATTAGCAGTTCGAAGTGCCCGTACAGGGTATTCAATTGATCCTTGGAAAGTGGAACTGGCAGCCTCGACGTTACTAATTCGGCAAACCACTCATACCCACCCATGCTTTAGGCGCGTATGGCTGGCGCTAAACTCAAATAAACGTCTAACACTGCGATGGCTGCGGGAGTTACCCCCGGAATCCGAGCGGCTTGTCCCAATGTCTCCGGCCGCACCAGCTCCAGCTTTTGACGAACTTCGGTCGAGAGGCCCGGTATGCCCGAAAACTCAAAATCCTGGGGAATGGGTCGGCGCTCCGCATCGTGAAGCCGCTCCATCTGGCGTTCCTGTTGGGCGATATATCCTGCATACTTCGCTTCCGTCTCCAACGTGTCCAGCACACCCCGAATGGGCTTCTCTCCCAGGGCTTCCGTCAATTTCGAAGCCAAGTCGGCGATCTTTGCCTCTGGCCGGCGAAGCCATACGGATAGCAATGGCCGATCATCTACCGGCCCCCCGCTTAACTGGGTTGCGTCCACCCGTGTCCCCTCTAGTAGTGCCAGCAGAAGCCGTTTCTGCTCCTGCTTCTTGCAGAACAGATTCCAACGCTCATCGGTCACCAGACCGGCCTTGCGTCCGATGGGTGTCAGCCGCTGGTCGGCATTGTCGATCCTCAGGTGCAGCCGAAACTCCGCGCGAGACGTGAACATGCGATATGGCTCGTCGGCGCCCTTGTTAATCAAGTCGTCGATCAGGATTCCCGTATACCCCTCGGTTCGTGCGATCACAATCGGGTCTTGTGATCCGATCCGCCTGGCAGCATTGAGGCCTGCCATCAGGCCCTGGCACGCAGCCTCCTCATAACCGGACGTCCCGTTGATCTGTCCCGCCAGGAAGAGCCCCCGGATAGTCTTCACCTCAAGACCATGATTGAGCTGACGCGGGTCTATGGCGTCGTACTCGATGGCATACCCGGGCCGTATCATCTCTGCGTCTTCCAAACCAGAAATCGAAGCCAGCATGGCCGCCTGCACATCGATCGGCATGCTGGTGGACATGCCGTTGACATAAACCTCGTAGGTGTCCAGGCCCTCGGGCTCCAGAAAAATCTGGTGCCGTGTCTTTTCTGGGAACTTAACGACTTTGTCTTCAATAGAGGGGCAATAACGGGGCCCCACGCCTTCAATCTGCCCGCTATAAAGCGGTGACCGGGCTATGCTCTCTCTCAGGATCTCCAGTGTTGCGAGTGAAGTGTAAGCTATATAACAATTAATCTGTTCACGGTCGATCTTTTCGGTCAAGAATGAGAAGGGGGTTGGCACTGGATCACCAGCCTGTGGCTCGAACCGAGACCAGTCGATCGTCCTGCCATCCAGGCGTGGCGGTGTCCCGGTCTTGAGCCGCATCCAATTCAGATTCAGGGTTCGAAGCTGATCGCCCAGCAGGTTTGACGACGCCTCCCCATTTCGCCCGCAGCTGTACTTCTGTTCCCCCACATGGGCGAGTCCATTCAGGAAAGTCCCAGTAGTCACGATCACAGCGTCGCTCGAGAGCGAGCGTCCATCGCGCAACAATACACCCTTCACGCGGCCCGCATCGATCAAGAGCTCCGCCACCTCTGCCTGGAGAATTCGCAAATTCGGTTCTTGCTCCAGCACCTCGCGCATGCGCATCCTGTACTGCTTTTTGTCGCACTGCGCGCGGGGTGACCACACTGCCGGTCCGCGGCTGGTGTTCAGCAAGCGGAATTGGATGCCCACCGCGTCGGTGATCTCGCCCATGATGCCGCCGAGCGCATCGATTTCCCGAACTAGATGCCCCTTAGCGATGCCGCCTATCGCCGGATTACAGGACATCTGCGCGATCAGGTCCAGATTCATGGTGATCATGGCGGTGCGCAGGCCCAGCCGCGCGCAAGCCCGCGCCGCCTCGCACCCCGCATGGCCGGCGCCCACGACGATCACCTCATACCTGGGACTCTTCATGGATGTGGGGCAGGTTAGTAACCTGCGGCCGATTAGCAATCGGCCTTCACCTCGATTGTAGCCCGCCGATATGTTAGCGTTTCATTTTGAAGATCCTCATCATCGGTTCCGGCGGCCGCGAACACGCACTCTGCTGGAAGCTTTCCCAATCCCCCGGCGTGATTCTCTACGCCGCACCCGGTAATCCCGGGATGGCCCGAGTCGCTACCTGCATCCCGTCCACCGACTACAACTCCGTCGCCGATTCCATCCAGCCCGACCTCACTGTAGTCGGCCCCGAGGGCCCGCTCGCCGCCGGCATCGTCGATCAATTCCGCGCGCAAGGGCGCGCCATCGTCGGCCCCACTGCCGCGGCTGCACAACTCGAGAGCAGCAAAGTCTTCGCCAAAGAGTTCATGCGCCGCGCCGGTATCCCAACTGCACGATTCGTCGTAGCCGAGACGGTGGAGGAGGCTCACCACGCTCTGCGTCAATTCAGCCTGCCCGTCGTTTTGAAAGCCGACGGACTCGCCGCTGGAAAAGGGGTAGTGGTTGCCAGTACCAACGAACAGGCGGAACAGTCGATCACGCAACTCCTTCGCCCTGGCTCTCGCCTCGTCATCGAAGAATTTCTCCCCGGAGAAGAAGTCAGCTTTATCGTTCTCTCGGACGGCCACAACGTGCTTCCGCTGGAAGCTTCGCAGGACCACAAAGCGGCGTATGACGGCGACAGCGGGCCCAACACCGGCGGCATGGGCGCGTATTGCGATGGGCGCATTCTCACGCCGGCCGAAACCCAGCGCGTCATGGATACCATCATCCTGCCAGCGATTGAAACGATGCGCGCGGAAGGCCGGCTCTTCACGGGATTTTTCTACGCGGGCCTGATGATGACCTCCGACGGTCCCAGCGTGCTGGAATTCAACGCCCGTCTCGGCGATCCCGAAACTCAAGCTCTCTTGCACCGCATGCGGTCTGACTTCGCACCGGCGTTGCTCGACTCCGGCCGCAACGCGCTCTCGGGACACTCGCTGGAGTGGAAGCCCGACCCATCGGTGTGCGTCGTGATGGCGGCCGCAGGCTATCCCGCCGACGTGCGGTCTGGCGATCCCATTACCGGTGTGGAACATCCCGGCGAAGCAGTGGTCTTCCAAGCCGGCACTCGGTCGGAAGGCGAAGCTCTGCTCACTTCGGGCGGTCGTGTCCTGGGCGTCACCGGCTCGGGCCCCGATCTGGCGTCCGCTATCGCCAACACCTACGGCGAAGTCGCGAAGATCCGCTTCGCGGGAATGCACTTCCGCACCGATATCGGCCGGAAAGGTCTGAAGCGCTGGTAGAATCAGGAAAGAGCGGGGACGTAGCTCAGATGGATAGAGCGGTCGCCTCCTAAGCGACAGGTCGGCAGTTCGAATCTGCCCGTCCCTACCACCTACTCCGGCAAGCCAATCTTGCGAATTAGCGCCATGAATCGCGGCTCGGAACGGTATCCGCGATACACGCGCTGGGAGTTCAGAAACGCCAGGAGTCCGTCGCGTTCGGCATACGCCGTTTCGAGCCAACTCAACGCGTGCTCTCGGTCGCCTAGTTGTGCGTAAACCTGGGCGATAGTCGTGGGCCGTACATAGATCTTCTTCCGCAGATCTTCCCACTTATGGATCAGCTGAAGAGCCTCAGCACGCCGGCCGCTCACCGCGAAGCAATTGGCATACAGGAGGTCTGTTCGCACGCCGGGGGCGAGACGCTTCATGGTGTCCAGCTCCGAATACATATCCTTGGACAATCCACGATCCATGTACGCGCCGGCCAGGATCGCATGCGCTTCGAGAAATGCCGGGTCGAGGTCCAGAGTTTTCTTTAGCTGGCGGATGGCGTCGTCGAGTTTCCCGTCCATCTGCAGGGCGAGGCCAAGATAGGTATTGGTCGGAAGCGAAAGCGGATCCAGATCTCGCGCACGCTGCATCTCCCGGACCGCATCCTCCATGCGTCCCTTGGGCGCAAACCAGGAAATGCCGTAACCGAAATGAGCTTCCGCGTAACCGGGATTCAACTCGATGGCCCGCCGGAATTCCCGCTCCGCGCCCGCCCAGTCGAACTCGTACAAGGTTTTCACGTAAGCCAGCGACGTATGGGCCTCGGCTAGAGAATCATCCAGCGCCAGCGCGCGCTGCGCGGCTTCGCGAGCCTTGGGCATCGCCTGGTTCGGCGGCAGTGCGCCGAAGAATCCGAGCCATGCGTAGGAATCCGCCAGTCCCGCCCACGCGGCGGCATATTTGGGATCGCGGGCGATGGCCTGCTCGAAATACTGCGTCGATTTCTCGGCGCCTTCCGTACGCCAGCGGCTCCAGTGATAGCGACCCTGCAAGTACAGATCGTAGGCGGCCAGATCCTCGGGCGGTTTCACCAGGCGGCCGGTGCGTCCACTGGCCAGTTTCACCTGCAGCGTATCGACGATGGAGCGAGAGATCTCATCCTGCAGCGCGAATACGTCCTTCAGCTCGCGCTCATATGTCTCGGACCACAAGTGATATCCATCCGAAACGCTGTTCAATTGAGCGGTGACTCGCAGGCGATTGCCATCCTTGCGCACGCTGCCTTCCAGCACGGCGGCAACTCCCAACCTGCGCCCGATCTCGCGGATGTCCTGCTGCTTGCCCTTGAATGCGAACGATGACGTCCGCGCCACCACGCGGAAGCCCCCCACTTTGGCCAAGGCGTCGATAATCTCGTCCGTCATGCCGTCGCAGAAATATTCCTGATTCCGCTCGGGACTCAGATCGGTGAACGGCAGCACCGCAATGGAGGATAACTCCTGCCCCCGCGCGTCCATGCGCCCGCGCCGCTGCGCTAAGAACCACCCCAGTGCGATGATCACGGCCACGCCTGCAATCGCGAGCGCCACCCGCCATCGAAATGACGAGACCGTGGCCAGCGCTTCCCCTGCACTTGCCGGTTCCGCCGTCTTCTCGCGCCATCGGAATGCCGGAACATATCCGCCCTTGGGCAACTCGATAAAGAGCGCGTCTGCGCCACCTTCGCGGCTGTAGTAATCTTTCAGCCGCGCCCGCAGTTTCACCGCTTCGGTGCGAACCACGGCGTCCATACGGGGGTCGTAAGTGGGGCGGCGTCCGAACACTTCCACACCCAGGAAGGATTCCTTCAGCTTGTCGGACTGCCCAGCGAGCGATTCTTCCACTGTATAGCGCAGGAACTTGCTCACGCGCTCCGCGTTAGCGAAACCTGGGCTCGCAAGGATTTTCTCAAGCTGCGCCCGAATGAGCTCAGCGGTAATCGTGGGTTCCGGCGAACCGTTTGAGTTCGTGTGGGGCTCGCTCGACTCGGTTGCCGGTTTCATATCCGCAGTTCTCTTACACTGCCTCGCTGGCGCTTAGATGCTATACGAGGAACACGGGATGCGTGTTCCTCATTTTAGCGTGTTGCAACCACAGGAACGGCGCTACCGGACTCCCACGCGGGCCCACTGCTCGGCGACGGCCGGTTGCTTGCCTTTCCTGGAAGTGTCGCGCACCTCTACCTGCATTTGATATTCGCCGGGCGCCGTGCCCTGGGGAACCAGCAGGTCCGCCCTCGCAACCACTCCACCATCCAAAGACTTGGCGCGTGCTTCGAGCGGCGCCTCCGGACTTTCCCACACCGGCACCCCATCGCGGACCAATCGCATGCGCAAGCGCAGCGCGTCCTTTTGCGCTGCATTCCACACGACAAAAGCGAACGATTCATGCTCGCCGGGGGCCAGCGTACGTGGTTTCTCGGCCGGCGTCACGTCGTCTTTCTTTACGAACGAAGCCGAAGGCATCAAACCGGAAAGCGCCAGCCGGCTCTTAGCCACGTTCGGAACCAGAACGAATTGATTGGCGGTCCCACGTTCTTCCCGCGCCTCGTCCAACAACGCTGCGCGAACCACGTAAGGGCCGGGCTTGTTCACTGTAACGGTGGTGGCGTATACCAGCCCATACTTCATCGCGCGCTTGTACCCCTCCTCGTTCAGACTCACCCGTAACCGCTGGTCAATACCACCCTCCACTGCCGCTCCGCTCGCGTCGTAAGCTCGTACTAGCAAATGGATGATGGCCGACCGGTTAATCAGCGGTCCTTCGAGTGGCAGATTTCGCGGGTCGATTCGCAACAGTACGTGTACCGAGGCATGGTCCTTGGCTGCAGCGAGCACCGCGCAATCCAGGTCCAGGGGAACACCGGCTGCCCGAAACGGCGAGTCCAGAGCCGAGTTGAGGCCCAATTCGCCGCGCGATGGCCCGGAAGCGGTTTCCTCATCCGGTACTCCATAGAACCCCGTACGATATCTTAGGCGGAGATCCGGCTTAACCGCCCGCACTCGGATGCGCCGGTATTTCTTTTCACCCATACGGGTGAGCTCGAATATTTCCTCGGAGGGTGTGAACGCCAGCGCGTAATATCCCTCCAGATCGGAATACGCGCGTTCAATCGCGTGCGCAATGTCATTCGCCTCATAGATCATGAACCCGCCGGTTTCTCGCGCCAGATACTCGCTTCCCAGCTGACCTCGGACGTATTCGGCGCGCCGGGGAGCGGTTCTGTCCCAGATCGGATTCAGTTCCAGACTGGTTCCTTGATCCATTCGAACGCTCAGCGCGTACGGGTCGTAGCGGTCGGCAGCAGTCATGTTCAGGCTATTCAGGCCGCGCGTATCCACCGCGTAGATAACCACGCCGGACCGCGCGGCTTGGTCCACCACTGCCCCTATGGACGCAAGAACCACGTTTCGGAAGTCGCCAGTCACGGCCTGACCTTGGCCCGGAAGCGACTGGATACCTTCGCCGGCGCCGAGGGGCATGTAATCCGACAACAAAACCAAGGCTTTGCGTCCAGGCAGCTGGGCCATGCCCCGGATCACGCGGCGCAGTGAATCGGCTACCGCGACGGCGAAGGTCTCCCCTCGCGTGCGTTCCAGGGCGAGTCCGCGTTCGCCTTGATCGCGCACCGCGTCGATGCCGATCGCGTGATAGGCGCTTGCTCCGCCGCTCCCGCGCGGGATCCAGCGGATCTGCTCCGCCGCGGCCAGCAATTGTTCCTTATCCGTCGTGAAATCCTGCAGCGCGCCCAGGCCCGCACTGGCGCGAATGATGGCCGTTAGATCGCCAGGCTGCATGTCCCGCTCAATCACCTTGCGCACACCAGCGCGTATCGCCGGGACGCTTTCGGAAGCGAGCGACAAATCGTCCACGAAGATAACCATGGTGCGGCCGACGTCCTCCGGCCGCAATGCCGCGGGCACGATTCCCGCCGCGGTGGACGGAACGCCGGGCGGTCTCTGCCGCGGGGCGGTCCCAGAAATATAATCGCAGTGCGTGATCTTCTGGATTTTCCCGTCTACCTGCAGTTCGAAATCCGCGCCGGTCAGTCCCGGAACCGGATTGCCTTTGGAGTCGGCTACCTTGACGTCAATCTGGGCCAGTTTGACGGAGATGCGCAGATGCGTAGTCTGTGCCGCCGCGATCTCAAGCACCGCGCACGCCAGCGCCAACGCGCCTTTGCTCATGTACTCTATGGTACGCGCGTGACAGCGACAGCGGGAGTGCCGAGTGTGGAAACCAGGTGCTGGCCGCGAGGCAGCAGGATCGCCCACTTCCCGGCGGCGTCCAATACCGGCGCGAGCATCGGCGAGCCATCCACTTCGAGCCGAGCGGGCCGCACATCGACAATCGCAATCGCGCGCGATGCCGACGTGTAGGCGAACTCCACGCCGTCGGGGATGGAGGAAGCCGATTGCAAATCGCCATTGAAGTCCAGCAGGTGGACCGGCACGTCGCGGACGGCGGGCTCAATGACGTGAGCGCCCGGCGTGATCCACAACAGGCTGGCGTCTTTCACCGGCCACGCGCGGCCGTCCACCATCGCCGAGCCACGCCAAGGCACCCCGGCCCCTTGGCGAGAGTCGATTGTCAAACGCCGGCCGTCGCGCTCCGCCTTGATCACGCTGGACGCTGCCGCGGATAGCAGCGGAAGATCGGGAGCCAGGATGGAGTTCTCAAAATACAGCGCGACTCGGGGAAACGAGGCAGCGGCCACGTGCAGCAGCTCAAACAACTCCACGCCGGTCTGCTGCTTCGTTGGATACACGTCCTGATAACGCTCCACCACGTTAATATCGATGGCGAGCTTCTCGGGATGCGCTGTCAGCGGCTGGTAGCGCGCGGCGATTTGCGGATACCGCTCAGGCCCCAGGTGCCAGATAGTGGCCGGATCCTCCACCAGAAATGTGAATTCACGGCGATCGAGCAGCGGGAGAACCGCTGCGGCGTCGGCCCCTATCAGATCCCGCATGCGCGTGTCGAAACGGTCGTCCACGTGCGTCAGAACCAGATCCAGGCTGGGGCGGGATACGATACCTATCCATTCAGCCTGCAGCCGGCGGGCGAGACCGGCGCGATAGTCGAGAAACGCGCGCAGCTTTTCCGGAGGCTGTTCCGCGCCCTGGAACAGACTGAGCGGATCGAAGCCGCCGATTTTCAGGAAATCGTTCCGCACGCCCGCGTTCATGGGCGTGAACCGAGCCGCATTCGCGGCGCCTTCTAGCGATTCGAAATACAGCTCCGCCAGGTTCACGCCATCCCAATCGAACGAATCCAGCAACTGCCGGGTCCCAGCCGCAACCGCAGTGCGGGCCTCGGGATTAGTCAGGTCGATGAGCTTCCGCCAATCCAGGTGCGCGTCCTGCAGCAGGGCCGTTTTCTCGCGCCACTCCGGATGGTCCGCCCAGAACCGCTCGCTGACATGCGGCAGCTCGATCCAGGCGTACACAAGAATGCCGTTGCGATGGCATGCATCGATCAAGGTCCGCAGATATTGATCGCTCACGGGATCGCGCTCGAAATAGTGCCACGCGGCCACGTGCAGCGCCGCGATGCCCGCGGTACGCCAGCGCTGGGCGAAGTATTCCAGGTCCACGCGCGATCGGTACGCAGAATCGAAAAAAGCCCACAGCCGCCGCGAGCGAAACGGCGGCTCGAACCCCAGGTCCTGAAGCGCCTGCAGCAGATAGGGATAGCGCTCATAGCCTTGCTTGCCCGGCGTCGCCGCCACCCATAGCGCCGCGCCCGTCCCTCGCCGGATGCCCGCGAGCACCGGTGCGCCCTGCCAGCGCTCTACCGCGAAGACCACGGCGTCTTTTGGAGTTTCGAACACGTGAAGATCGGCTGCCTTCTCCCACACGATGGACAAGCGGGGAGCACGATAATCCACAATGCTTCGCACCACTACGTGTTTATCTGTCGCCCGGAATCCAAGCGCCACAGCTACCTCGGACTCGCCCTCCAGGATGACAAACGCCCCGCGTTCGATCCGATCCAGCCACTGCTTCGTGGTTCCACCCGCGCCGGAGTGAACCACAACCAGAGTGCTCGCCCCGATCGACCCCAGGACACGTTCCCACGCACCGTCCCCAGCGCCGCACACTCCGCTTAAAAAAATCGCCCACCAGCAGAGCCGCGAGCGTAAGCGACCGGGACGGAATGCTCGAGATCCGAACAGGGCCGCTTGGAAAGCGGCCCGCAGGTTGCTAACCTGCCCCACACGGCTATTTTGTAATCGCATACCAGAACCCCGCCCGCAGATCAAAGTAATTCGGTTTCCTCGGATTCCCTTCGTTCACCGTATACACTCCACGCAATAAATCCACCGAGAACAACAGCGGCAGTCCAACTACGCGAAATCGTACACCCGGACCGGTCTCGACGGCGTTCGCCCAGTACTGGCGCAGGCGGTCCACGCTGGCGTTCCAATTCAAATAGACCTGCGCGCGGGGCGCCAGCGTGTAGCCGGTGCGGGTTTGCGAATAAACGATGAAATCTTTCTGAAAACGGCTGATAAACACAGCGTCCGAATTGTTCTCGGCGAAGAATCCGCCCTCGGATCCCAGCAAGTGGCCGAAGCCCTTGGCATACGCAAGCCCTCCGCGATAATCGGGAATCGCCGTGCTCACGTCCTTTCGACTGGTCACGTACTTAACCGCCTCCCCGGCCTCCATCCATCCCCGGACGCCATGCCAGGCACTGGTGGAGGCGCCGACACCGAAAATCACGGAGTCCTCGGAAAGATACTGCGGCTGCGAATTGCCGGCGGCCGGGCCCGCGGCGCCCCGCAGGTCGCCGATGAATCGAATGGAGACATACACGCGCACCGGTAAAACACCGAGCTTATATTCGGTCTTCACCTGGGCGTAACCGAATGCGTCTTTCCAGCGCGTCGAGTAGAACGGAAACACCCAGGCAGTGGTTCGGAACCGGGAAAAATTCGGATGCAGGCTGCGCCATGCCCGCTCGGCTTCGGCGGCGACCGCCAGATCGGGCGACTTTCGGGCCAGGTTGAACCAGCCGATCGCCTGATCGTCCTGGTGCAGGATGTTGTACGTCCAAGCGAGCTTCAGCATCACGCTGAAGTCCACTGGATCGAACTCATGGGCCAGCGCGAGATACTTCACGGCGTCTTTCAAATAGCCGGCCTGCAGGCTTTTGTCCGCCAGCGCCTTAGCCTCATTGACGCCCGCCGATTCGCTGGAGTCGGGCCGCTTCTGGAGCGCCGGAACCTTCAACGCAACCCGGACGCGGTCGGCCAGTTCCGCGTCGCCGCCTCTCAACACTTGATCGATCAAAGGCTGTGCGCCCACCACGTCGCGCCGGCCCAGCCGCAAGAAACCCAGTTGAGCCGCGGACATCAGGTCCTCCGGCGCTTGCTGGTGAATGATCGCGAATTGCCGCTCCGCTGGTTCCTTCTGGCCCATCTCGAGCAGCAGATACGCCAGCTCGCGTCGCAAGTCGGTATTATTCGAGTCCAGATCCAGCGCGCGTTCAAATTCGTAAACGTACGGATAACGCGCGGGCAGCAATTCACGCGCGGCTTCCGCGACGCGCGGTTGCGCGCCTCGCGACGCGGCAATCAGAACAAAGCCGGCATCTTCTCCCCGGCCCAAACGCTTCCATACGCGTCCCAGATCCAGCAGCAATGATCGCTCGGTGGGCCGGAGCCGCCAAGCCTTTTCATAGTGTTCCGCGGACAGGATCAACTCGTCGCGTTCCTCTGCCAGGCGAGCGAGCTCCTGATGGGCGCTGAAATTATCCGGCGAAAGCTCCAGCGCTTGCTTCCAGCGCGCGATGCCTTCCGCCAGCGGCTGGTCGATGTTCTGAAAAGCCTGCTCGGCAATGGCGTTGCTGGACTTACGCCAGCGGTCAAACACGCGGCGTGCTTCGGCCCGCAGCTTCGTCTCGTGGCAGAGGAACGCGTATTCAAGAGCGGCCTGGGAGTCCGACGGATCCAGTCGCATGGCGTCGGCAAACTGGCCTCGAGCGGACTCATTCTCGCCGATCTTAAGCAGTGTGTATGCAAGGTCCTTGCGAATGGACGCGCGCTCAGGGGCGTCGGCGATGGCTTGGTGAAAGGCGCGAACCGCTTCGTCGTACTGATTGGCGCGTAAGGCTCGATAGGCTGTCTCCAGCGGCGCAACCGGCTGCGCCATCGCCGACCAAGCCGATATCGCAAGCAGAAGCATGTGGCGTCGCACGCTATACCCTCTTGGGGTGTAGTGGCGGGCGCGAGCGGTTCTTCTCACAGCTTTCGGCGGCTTCGTGAGCGTCGAAAAAGGAACGCGCGATTTTGCAGTACTTAGGGAGCAACCTAGGGAAAGAAATGTATTGCCAAGCGAAAAAAAAGCCCATAGAATAGCTGGGACGCTGACATTACCAGGGATGCCAGTCTTCTACTGGCCGGCTTGTTGCAACCGGTCTCCCGGGGTATCCGTTCGCGCCGCGATTCCCTATCCAGGAGGGATACCCTTGAAAAGACGAGATTTCCTAAAAGCCAGCGCCGCCGCCGGCGCTCTATTCGTAACCAAGAAGCGAGCTTCGGCTCAAACTTCGCCAACCCTGACGCCTTTCGTCGACCCGCTGCCGGTTCCGCCCGTCCTGCCGAGCAGCAACTCCTACACCGTCACCATGAACCAGATCACGCAGAAACTGCACCGTGATTTGCCCGCTACACCGCTCTGGGGCTATAACGGCACGTACCTCGGACCCACCTTTGAAGCCCGTAAAGGCCTGCCCATTTCGGTGCTGTGGGAAAATAAACTGCCGTCGGTTCACCTGTTCGATTCGGTGATTGACCCCACCATTCACGGGTCCGAAGCAGGCCAGCCGCATGTGCGCACGGTAGTGCATCTGCACGGCCACAAAGTGCTGCCACCCAGCGACGGGCATCCCGACGCATGGTTCACCAGGGATTTCGCCAGGACCGGGAATCCACCCTTTCCTATCACCCGCGTGTATCATTATCCGAATGACCAGCGCGGCACCATGCTGTGGTATCACGACCACGCGCTGGGCAGTACCCGGCTTAACATCTGCGCCGGGCTCGCGGGCGTCTATTTTCTCCGCGACGAGGTGGAAGATGGCCTCAATATTCCCGGAGGCCAGTTTGAAGTTCCGCTGGTGCTCCAGGACCGGCTCTTCAATGCTGACGGAAGCATCTTTTTCACTACCAACGGCGGCGCCAGCCAGACTCACCCGCTGTGGAACCCGGAGTATTTCGGCGATACGGGGCTGGTGAACGGAAAGATCTGGCCGTACTTGCGCGTGCAGCCGCGCAAATACCGTTTCCGGATCCTCAATGCTTCCAATGCGCGATTCTGGCAACTGCACCTCACCACGCGCCGCGGCCAAACCGTGCCCATGGTCCAGATCGGTTCGGATCAGGGATTCTTGCCGCATCCTATTACCCAGCAAACCATCCTGGTGGGCTTGGCCGAACGGTTTGACGTGATCGTGGACTTTTCCCCGTTCGCCAATCAGACCATCACCATGACCACCGACGCGCCGGATCCGTTCCCGGGCGGCGGCGGGGTAGTATTGACCGGCGGCAACGTGATGCAGTTCCGGGTGGCGGAGGAGGTGGAAGATCCGGATCACACCGTGATACCGAGCTCAATCCAGACCTATGCTCCGATCGATCCGCATTCGGCCAGCGTAGTTCGCGACATTCCCCTGATCGAATTGGACGACAGCGGGAACTTCCCGATCATCGACATGCTCGAAGGCAAGCACTGGGATGAGCCTGTATCGGTGAAGCCGAAGGTGGGAGCCACGGAGATCTGGCGATTCATCAACACCACTCCGGACGCGCATCCGATTCACGTGCACTTGACCCACTTCTTCATCCTGGACCGTCAGCCCTTCGATGTGGCGACGTACAATTCCACCGGGCACGTAGTTTTCACCGGCCCAGTGGAACCGCCGGCGCCCGAGGAAGTGAACGCGCCCAAGGACGTAGTGAAGGTCTTTCCGGGCAAGGTGACCCGGATCATCCAGAAGTTCGACCTTCCCAGCGGGACGGCGTCATCGCCGGGACAGGTGTTCCCGTATGTCTTCCACTGTCACATTCTGGATCACGAGGACAACGAAATGATGCGGCCTTACAACGTGATCGGGTAGGGGCGGGTTAACCCAAGCGATCCAGGGGCGGACGCCCGTGCGCGAAACAGGCTGCCCGGCGTCCGCTTGCTTGGGCCGGCATTCCAACCTGCCGCTCGCTGGACTAGAATAGAGCACCGGGCAATAAAGTTGTGCGCAAGAAAATTACTTTGCTGACAATCGTCGCGTTAGCGTACGTGGCTGGGTACGGCTATGGGCGGTGGTATGGCAAGGTGCCGGTGGCGGCCGCCAAATCCCCGCGCAAGATCCTGTACTGGCATGATCCGATGCACCCGGCCTACAAATCCGACAAGCCGGGAATCGCGCCGGATTGCAACATGGCCCTGACCGCGGTGTATGACGACGACCCCGAGATCGAATCGGGCACGCCGGATCGGGCGCCGGGCACGATCCGGGTCCCCGTCGAGAAACAGCAACTCATCGGCGTGAAAGTAGAAATGGCGGGACTGAGGCCCGCCTTCGAAGTAACCCGCGCGCCCGCCAAAGTCGGACTCGACGAAAGCAAGGTCTACCGGATCCAAACGAAACTCGAAGGCTGGTTTGACGAGGTTTACGTCAGCTCGGCGGGAACCTTCGTCAAGAAGAACCAGCAGCTTCTGACTATTTACAATCCGCAATCCACCCCGGCGCAACTCGAGTGGGTGGCGCTGATGAAAGCGAAGATGCTGGATCAGAAGCCGGATGAAGGCTTGATCGCGCAGAGCCGGCGCAAGCTGGAGCTGCTGGGGCTGAGTGACGAGCAAATCGAAACCATCGGCAAATCGCGCGCGCCCATGTACCGGATGCTGATCAAATCGCCGATCGATGGATTTGTGCTCGAGCGCAACGCGTTCCCCAAACAGAAGGTCACACCGGACACCATCTATACCATCGCGGACTTATCGAAAGTCTGGGCCACCGCGGACGTTTTCGAGTACCAGGCGCCGCCCCTGGTGGTGGGACAGAACGTGATCCTCACGGTTCCTTACTTGCCCGGGCGCAAATTTGAAGGCGTAGTGGACACCGTGCTTCCCGTGGTGGATCCCGCCTCGCGTACGCTGAAGGTTCGCGCCGTCTTCGCTAATAACGATTACGCGCTGAAACCGGAAATGTACGGAGACATGGAATTTCGCTCCGGCGGCGCAGCCAGGCTCACAGTACCTCAGGACGCGGTGCTGGATTCGGGGCTTCACAAGACGGTGTTCATCGACCGGGGCGAGGGTTACTTCGAGCCGCGTGAGGTGAAGACCGGCAAGCAGTACGGCGACCGCGTCGAAATCGCCAGCGGGTTGAAGAAGGGCGAGCGCGTGGTGGTCTCCGGCAACTTCCTTCTTGATTCGGAAAGCCAGCTAAAAACCGGGCGTTAGTATGCGCGGTTGCATCACAGCATGATCAACCGCATCATCGACGCCTCCGCGCGCAATCGCGTCGTGGTCTTCCTTTGCGTCGCGGCCGCAATAATGGCCGGCTGGTGGGCCATCCGCACCATGCCTCTGGACGCGCTTCCTGACTTGAGCGACACCCAGGTAATCGTGTACTCGAAATGGGACCGCAGCCCGGACATCATGGAAGATCAGGTCACGTATCCCATCGTGACGGCTCTGTTGGGTGCGCCGCGCGTGAAGGCCGTGCGCGGATTCTCTGACTTTGGATCCTCCTTCGTGTACATCATCTTCGAGGACGGCACTGATATTTACTGGGCCCGGTCCCGCACGCTGGAGTATCTTTCGAAAACCATTTCCAAACTGCCCTCGGACGTCAAGACTGAATTAGGACCCGATGCCACTGGCGTCGGCTGGGTGTTTCAATACGCGCTAGTGGACACCAGCGGCAAGCGCAACCTCGCCGATCTGCGTTCGCTGGAGGATTGGTATCTGCGCTATCACCTGCAGGCAGTGCCGGGAGTCGCCGAGGTCGCGTCGCTCGGCGGATTCGTGCGGCAATATCAAGTCAATGTGGACCCCCACCGGCTGCAAGCGCTAAAAATTCCCATCGGCCGGGTGGTGGCGGCGGTGCGCGGCGGAAACAACGACGTTGGCGGCAGGCTGGTGGAACTTTCGGGCCGCGAATATATGGTGCGCGGTCGCGGATACGCGAAGTCGCCCGCGGATCTGGAGCAGATCGTGCTCGCCACCAACCAGGCCGGCGTCCCCGTGACCATTCGCGACGTCGGGCATGTCACGCTGGGACCCGATCTTCGCCGCGGCGTCTCGGATCTGAATGGCCAGGGCGAAGCCGTATCCGGGATCGTCGTCATGCGCCAAGGCGAAAATGCGCTGCGCGTCATCGATCGCGTCAAAGCCAAACTGAAGGACATTGAGCCCGGATTGCCGGAAGGCGTTAAGGTAGTAACGGCATACGACCGCAGCGAGCTGATTCTCGCTTCTATTACCAACCTGAAGTGGACTCTGGCCGAGGAACTAATTGTCGTCTCCCTGGTGATCCTGCTGTTCCTCTGGCATGCTCCCAGCGCCGCGATTCCAATCGTCACCATTCCTGTCGCCGTGATCATTTCCTTCATACCGCTGCGGCTGATGGGGCAGACGGCCAGCATTATGTCGCTGGGCGGGATCGCGATCGCGATGGGAGCGATGGTGGACGCGGCCATCGTGGTGGTGGAGCAAACGCACAAGAAACTGGAGGAGGCGCAGCGACAGGGCACCACCCTGTCCCACAAGGAAGTGATTATTGCGGCGGTGAAAGAGGTTGGCGGGCCGGCCTTCTTTGCGCTGCTGGTAATCGCGGTGTCGTTTCTGCCCGTGCTGGCGCTCGAGGCGCAAGAGGGAAAGCTTTTTAAGCCGCTGGCGTATAGCAAGAGCTTTGCGATGATCACCGCCGCCGTGCTGGCCATCACACTGGACCCTGCGTTGCGGCTGCTGTTGACGGGACGGGCCACCGGGCGCATTCGCTCCGAGGAGCGCCATCCCATCAGCCGGCTGCTGATCTGGCTGTATCGGCCGGTGGTCGCCTGGAGCCTCCGCTGGAAATGGTGCGTGATCGGCGGAGCGGTTGCTTTGATGGCGCTTACGGTGCCGGTGTATTTCCAGCTGGGCAGCGAGTTCATGCCGCCGCTGGATGAAGGCTCGCTGCTGTTCATGCCGGTGACGATGCCCGGTATTTCCATCGGCGAAGCCCAGCGGCTGTTGCAAATCCAGGATCGAATCCTGATGCGATTCCCCGAAGTGGAACGAGTCATGGGAAAGGCCGGGCGCGCCGAGACCTCCACCGATCCGGCGCCGCTGTCGATGATCGAGACCGTGATTCTGCTGAAACCGCAGGCGCAATGGCCCAAGGTCCATACCTTCTACGACCGCTGGCCGGAGTGGGCGCGCGCCGTCTTCCGGCACATCCAGTCGGATCATGCATCCACGGCGGAACTGGTGGAGAAATTGGATGCGGCATTGCGCATTCCCGGCGTTTCCATCGCCTGGACCCAGCCCATCAAGAACCGGATCGACATGCAAACCACCGGCATGCGCACGCCCGTGGGGGTCAAGGTTTACGGACGCGATCTGAAAGTGATTGAAGAAATCGGGCATCGAATCGAAAAGGTGCTGGCGCAAGTACCCGGCACGCGCAACGCTTTTGCGGAGCGCACGGGCAGCGGCTACTTTCTTGATTTCGATCTGAAACGCGAACGGCTGGCCCGATACGGATTGTCCGTCGATGAGGCGCAAGCCGTGGTCTCGAATGCCATTGGCGGCGACAACGTCACTACGACTATTGAAGGTCCCGAGCGCTATCCGGTCAATGTTCGTTACCTGCGCGATTATCGCGGCAATCTTGATCAACTCAGCCGCGCTTTGGTGCCGGTGTCTGACGGCCAGCAGATTCCCATGTCTGAAATCGCCGACATCCGCGTCACTACCGGTCCGTCGATGCTGCGCAATGAGAATGGCATGCTGAACGGCTACGTGTATGCCGATGTAGGCGGCCGTGATGTGGGCAGCTACGTGAAGGAGGCCAAGAAACTTGTGCGCGAGAAAGTAGCGGTCCCGCCTGGATATTCCATCGCCTGGAGCGGGCAGTACGAATCGATGGAGCGCGTGAAGGAACGGCTGAAGCTGGTAGTGCCCCTGACGCTGGTATTGATCTTTCTGCTGATTTACCTGAACACGAAGTCCACCGCCAAGACGCTGCTGATTCTGCTGGCGGTCCCGTTCTCCGCGGTGGGCGCCATCTGGCTGTTGTACGCGCTGGGATACAACCTGAGCATCGGTATCTGGGTGGGATTGATCGCGCTGCTCGGCGTTGACGCCGAGACCGGCGTGTTCATGCTGCTCTACTTGGATCTCGCATTCGAGCAATTCCGCAGCGAAGGCCGCCTGCGCACCCGCGCCGATTTGCGCGACGCCATCCTGCACGGCGCCGCCAAACGCATCCGGCCCAAGTTCATGACAGTGTCGGCGATGTTCGTGGGCCTGATTCCCATCCTCTGGTCCGCCGGCGCGGGCGCCGATGTGATGAAGCGAATCGCCGCGCCCATCGTGGGCGGTATCTTCACTTCATTCCTGCTGGAGCTGGCGGTGTACCCGGCGCTTTACGAAATCTGGAAGTGGCACACCGTGGTCAAAGTGGGGCAGGTTAGCAACCTGCAGGCCGATTAGTAATCGGCCCGGAAGATCAAATCAGAGCGCTAGACTGTTGCTTGTCCCTATGATCCAGGTCTCGTTGCTCCTCTTCGCGGTGTCGTTCACCTGGTTGGTCAGCCTGGGAGCCGGCAAGATGCTGATCGCGATTTTACGCTTGAAGCTCTACCGCTCCGAAGAGTACTTCTTCGGCTTCGTGCTTGGATCCGCGCTCCTCAGTACGCTGGTCTTCGTTCTCATTGCGGCGCGCCTGGCGTACACCGGCGTGTTTCTTGTAGCCGGTCTCGCCATTATCGCGTCCGCGGCGTGGCGTGGAGCTTACCGGTTCTCCAGCGAGCGCTTGCCACCCCTCGACATTTCGTGGCGCATCGCACTCGGGCTCCTCTACGCCTGTTTCGCGTTCCTGTATCTGAAGAGCGCATTGCTTCCGGAAGTCCAGCCCGACGCGGTTGCGTACCATATCGCGCAGCCAGCCCGCTATTTGCGAGAGCACGGTTTTCCGCTCCACCAACACAACATGATGGCCAATCTCACCGAAGGCGTCGAAATGCTCTTCACGTTCGGATTCGCATTCGGCAAACATTCGGCAGGCGCCATGATTCACCTGCTGTTCGCGCTGGTTCTGCCGTTCGGCATGCTCTCTTGGGGACGCCGCGCAGGCCGGCCCGAGGTTGGCGCCGCCGGCGGCATGCTGTTCTTCATGAGCCCGGTGGTGGGCCGGCTCGCTACTACCGCGTACATTGACGTTGCGGTGGCCGCTTTCTCGTTCGCCGTGTTCTACGCGCTCGATATCTGGCGCGAAAAGCAATCCCCGGCCATGCTCGTTCCCGCGGGACTTCTCGCCGGCTTCTGCTATTCAGCCAAATACACGGCCGGTTTGGCGGTTCCTTTCGCGGTTGCGATGGTTTTGTTCCACTGCCTGCGCTCCAGGCGTCCTTGGCTGCGGCCGGTGCTGATCACAGGTTTGTGCGCGGCGGCCATGATGGCTCCTTATCTGCTGAAGAATGCGATTATCACCGGCAACCCGCTGGCGCCTTTTGCCAACCGGCTCTTTCCAAATCCGGCTCTGACGCTGGTTCAGGAACACGCCTATTGGGAGGGCATGCGCCACTGGTACGGTTTGAGCCTCAGCGAGATTCCACTCGAAGTTACCGTGGCCGGCGGACGGCTCGCGGGCATTGTGGGTCCGGTGTTCCTCCTGGTCCCGCTCGCACTGCTGGCGCTCCGAGTTCCCGCGGAACGGCGCTTGCTGCTCGCGGGATTTGTCTTTCTGCTGACCTATCCGTTCAACATCGGAACTCGTTTCCTGATGCCGGCGTTGCCATTTTTCGCCCTGGTGCTGGCGTTGGTTTTCGACAGATGGAGATGGGCCATTGCCGCAATCGTTTTGATTCATGCGTTTCTATCCTGGCCGCGCGTGGTCCCGCAATATTGCCATCCGTGGTGCTGGCGCCTGGAACGGGCCGAGTGGCGATCCATCTTGCGTATCCAACCGGAGCAGGATTACCTCCGAGCGCACCGCAGCGACTATGGCATGAGCCAGGAGATCGAAAAAAAGGTGCCCCCGGGCGAATTGATCTTCGGCTTGCAGGGTGTGGAAGAGTCCCACCAGTCGCATGAGGTCGTCGTTGGGTGGCAATCGGCTTTCGGGGATCGCTTGACCACTGCGATCACCACGCCGGTGGCCCCCGAAATGCAGCCCACCGTGCATTACAAATTCGTATTTTCAGAAAGGGCTGTGGGGAGAATCCGTCTGGTTCAACAAGGAACCAGCATCACATCCATCTGGAGCATCACCGAGCTTAGACTGTTTCGTCAGGGAGTCGAGCGGCAGCGCGGACCGCGGTGGATTTCAACAAGCTCACACAACCACTGGGACCTGCCGCTGATTTTCGACAACAATCCAGTCACGCGCTGGAATAGCGGAGAGCCCTTGAAGCCGGGCATGTGGGTACAACTTGATCTTGGCCACACCGAACCGGTCGATAGCGTGGTGGTGGAATCCAGCGGCGATCAACCCGAGACGCATATGCGGCTTGAGTTCGAAAGCGCGCCGGGACGGTGGGTGGCGCTGGGCGGCGAAGCGGTTCTGGAAAAGGTGGAAGGCCCCCCCGGCCTTCGCTCCGCCGCGTCCGCAACGCTCCGGCTCAACCATGTGTACTGGTTTTTGGCAAACAAGGGCGACGGAATCGCGGACGACATCGCAGCGAATTCCGAACCGTGGGGCATGCGCCTGGTGGCCACCGATGGCGACTGGCGGCTGTACAGTCTGGGTCGTTAACTGCGCTATTTGCGCCGATCTATAAACTGCAATCCAATGCACAGGATCAGACCCACCAGCGCCAGCGTTGCGCCCGCGAATACCGATCGCGGCAAATACCGGAATGCCACTCGGTGTTGCCCGGCATCCACTACCACGCCTCGCACCAGATTGTACGCTTTGTAAATCCGGACTTCCCGGCCGTCCACATACGCGTGCCATCCGGAGAACCAGGTGTCGCTGAGAATCAACATGCCGCGGCAACGCATGGTGACGTCCAGGGTAATGCGAGCGGGCTCCCAGGCGCGTGTCTGAATCTGATCTCCCGCGTCGCAGGATTCCAGCGCGGGTGCATCCCCAACCAGCAGAGCCGTGCGATCCCTGTGCAGAGCCCGACTCTCAAGCGCATACCCAAACTCCTTCTCCGGTAGCCCGAGCGCTTCATGCACGGTACGGAGGCGCGGCAAAGCATCGGGATTGTGATAGACATGCGCGCCGCTGGCGGCATCGAACACGGAAACCTGGTTCGGCCGGGAGGGCGCATTTCCCACGTGGAATCCGGTGCCAAGCAAATCGCGGATTACGGGGCTCGCCTGCACTGTGGACAAATAGCGCAGCATACTGGGGCCCGGCCCGCCAAATTCATCGATGCCCCACCAGTCGCCGAAACCATAGGGAATCACGCCGGGATCTACATCCACGCGAATCGGCTGCGGCTGGGCCTTCAGAAACGCCGCCACATCCGCGTTTTCCGAAAGGCGGTGCAGTTCGGATCCAGGCTGATCGCGCTGCCGCATGCCATAGTTGCTGACATTATTTAGCTCGAAGAGCAGCGCCAGGATGGCGAGCGCGCCGCCCGCGCGAGCGGACAGCCGCGAGGGCGTCCAGAGCGCAAGCAATGCGCCAATCAGAATCGCCGCCAGGGCGGCTTCTGCCAGAAATTTGTACTCTTCGCTCTTTTCGGGCCGCACCGTGATCAAAACGGTAAGAGCAGCATACAGCAAGCCCCCCAGGGAAAGCAGCACGCGCATGGCCGCCCTTCTAGAGGCCTCCACGTCGACCGGGGCCCGCAGAAATGCTTCGAGGCCGAATGCCGCCAGCACCGCCGCAGCCGCGTTAACAATCGCCGCCGCCGCCACCGGCGATCGTGACTTATCGAAACTCGGAATCAGCGCATAGAGGACCCCATGAAACAATCCATAGGCGCCGAGCGCGAACAGCACTGCTCCCAGGGCGATCGCGAGAATCGTTCGCACGCCGCGGTCGCGCCAGCTGACAACGGTCCCCACCCAGGCCAGCGATAGCATGGTGAAGCCCAGGAATATGGCCGCCCCTTTCTGGAGTCCTGGCAGTAGCAGACCCAGCAGCGCAGTGGGATAAAGCGAATACTGCTCGTGGATGTTGTAAGTCACTTTATCGTTCCATCCCAGCGGTCCGGGTGCACCCACCCAGCGCACCGAAGCCTGTCCTAGTTCCGTGGCGGGTAGAATCTGGGCCGCTGCGATAAACAGGAAGCACGCCCCGAACGCCGCTGCTGGCAACCAGGTTCGCCAGTGCCGGGGACGCTGGATAACCGCGTAATAGTAGATCCATAAGACGCCCATCGTCATCGTCATGATCCAGGGAATGTCGTGATGGCCGCTTAAATAGGAGACGCCCAACAGCGTTCCGGACATCGCGGCATTGGCCAGCGGACGCTCTCCACGCAATACCCGAAAGAAGAAAAGCAGGATCAGCGGAATCCAAATCGCGCCCATCTCCCGCTGCAGGAATCCCACCGTCCCCAGGAATCCGCCCATACCGAATGCAATCCCGCCTAGCAGCGACGCGGTTCGCGATAGCCGCAGATCTCGGCAAAACATGTAGGTGAACAGCGCTGCCAGGTAGTGGATGAATACATAAAGTAGATGCAGCGTTTCGATTCGGAAGCGGCCCTGGTTCAGCGGAACTGAGAACGCGATCCAGTTCAGGGGATTCAGTGTTCCCAGCTGAACCTGGCCCGGTATCGGCTGGCCGGCCCATGTGTGCGGATCCCAGAGGGGAAAATGGAATTGCTGCCACTGTTCGCTCTGAGCTTGAAACCAGGGCAGCAGCTCCCGTGCATTGTCGGGTCCCTCCAGCCACGTATATTGCGAGGTGAGGGTCAGCTTCCAGAAGAAGAGCACCGTCATCGCCAGCAGAAGCAGCGGCAAGCGCGCGCGTTTGAGCCGGATCATGCCGTCTTCCTTCGACGATCCCCGAGCTGCAGGACGCCGCACAACACGATTCCGAGCAGCGCCAGTGCGGCCCCGGTGAATACCGAGCCCGGGAGATAACGGAATCTCACGTGGTGACTTCCGCTATCCACCACAACTCCTCGCACAAGGTTGTAAGCCTTGTAAATGGGAACGCGACGCCCGTCTATATAGGCGCGCCAGCCCGGAAACCAGCTGTCGCTGACTATCAGCATTCCGCGGCAACGCATACTGACGTCGGCTTCGATGCGGGCGGGTTCGCGAACGCGGATCTGGATCTCATCTCCTCCCTGGCAATTATCCAGCTTCGGAGCGTCCGCGGGAACAATTACCGTACGATCTGGGTGCAGTTCAGGACTGAGCAGCGCGCTGGTGAATGCTCTCTCGTTGCCAATACTGATGGCTTCGTGAACGGTGCGAACACGCGGGAGCGCATCGGGATTGCGAAAAACCTTCAGACCGCTTGCGCCTTCGAAAACTGGAGTCTGCTCGGGACGCGCGGGCGTCCGGCCCAGGTAGAAGTTCGCCGAGAGCAGCCTATGGACGCCGGGGTCGCTGTGGACGGAAGCAAGGAAGCGAAGCATGCCCGGCTGGTAGCCCTCCAGCTGATCGATACCGAACCAGTCGCCGAAATTGTAGGGAAGCTCTTTGCGGTCCGCTTCCAGCCTGACGGGCTCGGGCTGGGCTTTCAAGAATGCCGCGATATCGGAGTTCTCGGAGAGTTTGGATAGTGCGGCGCCGGGGGCGCCCCGAAAATGGAGCGGATAGTTGGTGACGAAGTTAAGCTCTAGTAACAAAATCATCAGCATCAGAACCGAGCCCGCCGGCGCGGACAGCCGTGACGGAGTCCAGCTGCCGAACAGAGCCCCCAGCAGCATTGCGACAAACGCGGCTTCCGCCAGAAACTTGTATTCTTCGCCAGTCTCCGCTCGGACCGTGAGCAGAATGGCCACCGCGCCAAAAAGGAATCCGCTCATAAGCAGTAGCACGCGGCCCGCGAGTTTTCGGGACGCCTGTGCCTCGGCGGGAAATCGCCGCAATGCGTCCACGCCAAACGCCGCCAGCACGGCGAAAGCCAGATGCATCAGCGCCACCGCATCCTGGGGCGCCCGGGCTTTATCAAAACCGGGAATGGTGGCGTAGATCACGCCATGCAGCACGCCGTATGCGCCAAGCGCGAAGATCAAAGCGCCGGCGCCAAAGACAGCCAGCGTTCGCACGCCCGGCTCGCGCCAGCAGACCACTAATCCAATCAGCGCCAGGGTGAACATGGTGAGCCCGATAAACGCGGGGGCATCGCGCTCGAAGCCCGGCAGCAGGATCCCGAGAACGGCCGTCGGATACACCGAATACTGCTCGTGAACCTGATAGGGAACGGTCTGATCCCACGCTGAAGGTTCCGGAGCGCCCGCCCAGCGTACCGACTCCTGTCCCAGTTCGGTGGCGGGCAAGACTTGCGCAGCGGCGATGAGCAGAAAACAAGCAGCGAACGCGGCAACCGGCAGCAAGGTTTGCCGGCGTCGAGGGCGAACCGTGGCACAGTAGTAAATCCATAATCCAGCCATCGCCGCGCTCATGAACAGAGGCACGTTATGGTGCGTGCCCAGAAATGAGATTCCGAGGAACGCGCCACAGGCCGCGCCGCTGGCTAGCGGCCGCTGCCCGCGTTGGGCGCGAAAAAAAAACAATAGAATCAACGGCAGCCACAGTGCGGACATCTCCCTCTGAAGGAGGCCCTCATTGCCCAGGAATCCTCCCAGTCCGAACGCGCACCCGCCCAGGATAGCGGCGCTGCGCCCGGCGCCCAAGTCGCGGCAAAGACCGTACGCGAACAGGACTGCGAGCCAATGGACGAATACGTAAAATTCATGGACTGTCCCGATGCTGATAGTCCCGTGAGACAGAGGCATTGAAAACAGAATCCAATTCAGCGGATTGAGCGCGCCCGGCTGCACTTGGCCGGGAAACGGCAGACCGCCCCAATGCAGGGGATCCCAGAGCGGAAAATGACCCCGATGCCACTGCGCGGCCTCGGCTTGCAGCCAGGGCAGCGCCTGATTCACATTGTCGTGCGAATCCAGGAAAGTGTACTGGTTGCTGAGAACCAGTTTCCAGAAGAAGAGCACGACAATCAGCAGCATCAACGCCGGCATGCCCCACTTTGCGCGTCGTGCGAATGCCGTGGCGGAAACGGTCACTGAGGACAAAGCTATCGGAATAGGTAGTGTCGCCGCAACTTGCCGCGTGCCTTCTCACGGAACCGGTCCATCGGGCAAATGAGTCGCTCAGCTGATCTTGCGGATGGCATGAAATACGTTGGCGATCTGAGTGCTGCCGTGGCAGTTGCTCTCGCATGGAATTGGACAGGGATGCGAGAATGGCCCAATGGACCGCGAATTCGGGCTGACTCCCCGGTCGGTGCCGCACGTCGAGACCCGCTTCAGGCGGATTGCCACCCCGCTTCCGGTGCCCGAATCCGTGCCGCTGCTTGAACAACTGCGGCGCTTCGAACCGTTAGCCATGCAAGGCCAGCCGCCCGTAGTCTGGCGCCGGGCCGAGGGATTCCAGGTTTGGGACGCATGGGGCAATTGTTGGATCGACTGGTCTTCCGGCGTATTGATCGCGAATGCGGGCCACGGCCGCCGTGAGGTGATGGACGCCATCGCCAGCCAGGCGGCATCCGGTCTTCTTACCAGCTACTGCTTTCCGAATGAGGCGCGGGCAGCCCTGGTGGAACGCTTGTGCGCGCTGCTGCCGCCGCCCCTCGATAAGGTGTTCCTGCTCACCACTGGATCCGAAGCGGTGGAGTGCGCCATCAAGCTCTGCCGCATGCATGGCGTGCGCGCCGGCGGCCGGGGAAAGCACGTGATCGTCTCCTTCACCGACGCTTTCCACGGACGGACGCTGGGTGCGCAGCAGGCCGGCGGAATCCCGGCGCTCAAGGAATGGATCGTAAACCTGGACGACGGATTCGTTCAGCTTCCGTTCCCCGACGGATTCCGAACGCGTGACACATCCTTCGAGATGTTTCAGCGCCGCCTCGCTGAGACGGGCATTGAACCTCACCGCGTGGCGGGTGTGATCATCGAGACCTATCAGGGCGGCAGCGCCGCGTTTGCGCCCACCGAATACATGCAGGCACTCCGCGAATGGTGTACGGGCCATCGCGCGCTGCTGGTTTGTGATGAAGTGCAGGCCGGATTTGGACGCACCGGCAGGCTCTGGGGATTCCAGCATTACGGCATCGTTCCGGATCTGGCCACATTCGGGAAAGGCATAACCAGCTCACTTCCGCTGGCCGTGGTAGCAGGCCCAGCCGCCATAATGGATCTGCCAGGGCCCGGATCCATGACATCGACGCATAGCGGCAATCCGGTGTGCTGCGCGGCCGCGCTGGCGTCCATTGATCTGATTGTCCAGGAGCGTCTCCCCGAGCGCGCTTGTCGCACCGGCGCCGTACTGCATAAGCGTCTGCGCGAGATCCAGCAGAGGGTTCCGCGAATCGGTTGTCTCGCGGGCCAAGGGCTGGTGGCCGGACTGTCCTGCGTGGAGCCAGGCATGCTGCGCCCCGACGGCGATCTCGCCTGGGACGTCGTCCGGCGTTGTTACGAAAAAGGCGTGCTCATGTTTGCGCCGGTCGGTTTGGGAGGCGCAACGGTGAAGATTGCCCCGCCGCTTACCATCTCCGAAGACGCGATCCTCGAGAGCGCGGGCGTGCTGGAAGAAGCATTCGAAGAAGCAGGAGCCTCCGCTTGAGCGCGCTCGAAGTCTTGATCGTCGGCGGCGGAATGATTGTTCACGATCAGATCCTGCCGTCGCTCTATCAACTCCAGCGCCTGGGTCAGATCGGAGAAATCGGCGTCTCTGCACAACATGGGAGAACGCTGCAGCGGCTGCGAGACTCGGAAGCTCTGCGGCGTGCTTTTCCCGGCAGCAGCTTCCGCGGCTGGCCGGATTCGGCCGCGGATCCCGGCGTTGCGCATCCGGAATTGTATCTGAAAGCGATCGCGCGCCTGCCTCCCGGCAACCTGGTCACGGTTGCGTTGCCCGATCACTTGCACATTGACGCGGCGATGGCCGCGTTGAAGGCCGGACAACATGTTCTAGCCGTAAAGCCGCTGGTGCTCCGAGTCGCCGAGTCGGAAGCAATCGAAAAGGAAGCGGCGGCGCAACATCTGCTGGTGGCCATCGAGTATCACAAGCGCTTTGACGATCGCAGTCTGATGGCCCGGCACAAGTACCGTGAGGGCGCGTTTGGCGAATTCCGCCTTGGGAGCGCTTGCCTCATGGAGAAGTGGCATTACCGTCACTCCAATTTTCAGAATTGGTGTACCGTTGAGAACTCGGACGCGTTCACGTACATCGGCTGCCACTACGTCGACCTGGTGCACTTCATCACCGGACTTCAACCGGCGGCGGTGAGTGTGTACGGTATCCGCGACCGATACCCTAACGGGAATGAGGGCTTCCTGTGGACCGACGCGCGTGTCATTTGGAACAACGGCGCTTGCCTGAATGTGCAGAACTCGCTCAGTTTTCCCGATGCCGCGCCCGGATCAAACGCGCAAGGCATGACGCTGTACTGCTCGGGAGAGGACCGTGGCGGCCTGCTGCGACATTCGGATCAGTATCGCGGCCTCGAATATGTCTACACAGAATCGCCGGGTTACGTCGAGCCGAGCCCGGACTATTTCCAATACCTGGATCTACGTGGCGAGGGGTTGACTCCGGCCGGCTACGGTTACCGGTCCGTCGAGCAGATCGTGCGAGCCTGTCTTCGGGTGAAGCGAGCCTCCGATCCGGGGGCGGTCCTGCGCGAGATCGACGCGGCTGGGTTGCTGGCGACGCCCGCCAACAGCCGTCATAATGAACGCGTGATCGAGGCCGCGCGGCGCTCGATCCTCGAGAATGGAAGGGAGGTTCGAATCGAATGTTAGTACAAGCAGTCCGGCGGATCCTGGCAGTGTTTATGCTGACGGTGATTGCCCTGGCTGGTGGACCGGGTTTTCGCAGCCGTGCGCAGTTCGACGAGCATTTCCAAAAACACGGGTCCGAATTCGGAAACATCAGCCAGCAGGAATATCTGAGGCTGGCTCAAGAACTGCGCGATGCGCCCGTGGGCGGCCCGATTCTGGAGCTCAAACGTGAGGACGGCCAGTTCAGCCGCTTTGACCGGCAGCACAAATACTTCGGCGCTTACAATCCCGACCGCACCATCCGAACCTTTTTCATCCCCAACGACGGCGAGCGCTACTTCCAGCGCCAAGCCCGGACCCATCGATGACCGACGCCGAACTCACCCACTATCTCAGCCAAAACGGCTACCCCACTCATCTGGTTCGCGCCGGTAAGGCCGGCCTCATTGAGCGCTGGCGCAAGTTTGTGGAAGAAGTCGAGCACGGCTATAAGTTGGGCCTCGAGGACTACCGGAATGACCTCGATCTGCGGGCCATCATCGCCCTGGCAGGGCTCGATCATGATGTCCTGGAGCTTGATCGCAAATTCGAAGCCATGTTAACCGCCCGCGAAGTGCGAATCTGGGAAAGTGCTGCCGGAGAGGCTTTCTGGGAGTTTGGATACCCTCGCAACGCTGGCGGGGAGTTGCTGGAAGGCCTTAGAGAAGAAGGGCTTGCGGCGTAATCCCCCAATTCTCCATGGACAACGAGTAGATTAGATGATAGTCTGGTGGCAATGCTTCGTTTGAACCATCTGGCGGCGCTCGAAGCCGAAAGCATCCACGTGTTGCGCGAGGTGGCCAGCGAATTCCAACGGCCGGTCCTGCTGTACTCCATCGGCAAGGACTCTTCAGTTCTCCTCAGGCTATGCCAAAAGGCATTTTATCCGGCGCCGGTTCCGTTTCCCCTGCTGCACGTCGATACCACCTACAAGTTCAAGGAAATGATCGAGTTTCGCGATAGTTACACTCGCCAGCTAGGGCTGAAATTGATTGTCCACACCAACGTCGAAGCGATTGGTGACGGCGCCAACCCATTCAGGCTGGGGACCCAGCGCTGCTGTGGCCTGTTGAAGACGCAAGCTCTGCTGGACGGCTTGCGCGCGGGTGGATTCGACGCGGCGATTGGGGGAGCCCGTCGCGATGAAGAGAAATCGCGCGCCAAGGAACGCATCTTTTCGTTCCGGGACGCGCGCGGGCAATGGGATCCCAAGAATCAGCGGCCGGAGTTGTGGAACTTGTACAACCCACGCATCGATCCGGGCGAGAGCTTGCGCGTATTTCCTCTCTCGAACTGGACTGAGCTGGATATCTGGCAGTACATCCATGTGGAACGCATTCCTATCGTTCCGCTGTACTTCGCACAGGAGCGGCCGATGCTGGTGCGCGGCGATTCGCTGATCATGTTGGAGCAGCCGTTTGTGCCGATGCTGCCCGGCGAGAAGCCGCAACTGGTGCGCTGCCGCATGCGCTCGCTCGGGTGCAGTCCTTGCACCGGCGCGATCCGGTCCGCTGCCGATACGGTCCCGAAGATCATCGAAGAGCTGATTTCGTTCCGGCGCTCGGAGCGGGAGAACCGCATCATCGATCATGATCAGGATGGCTCGATGGAAATGAAGAAGCGGGAGGGCTATTTTTAATGGTAGCCACCGTGACGGAACGTCTCTTCGATATCGAGGGTTTTCTCGAGCGCGAATACGCGAAGGACTTGCTGCGTTTTACCACGGCGGGCAGCGTGGACGACGGCAAGTCGACGCTGATCGGCCGGCTGCTCTACGATTCGCGCAACGTGTACGAGGATCAGATCCAGAGCGTGACCAAGGCATCCGTGAACCGTTCCGCGGGTCCCATCGATTTTTCGCTGCTCACCGACGGCCTGCGCGCGGAGCGGGAACAGGGGATTACCATCGATGTGGCGTATCGCTATTTCGCCACCGCGAAACGCAAGTTCATCATCGCCGACACGCCGGGCCATGAACAGTACACGCGCAACATGGCCACCGGCGCGTCTACCGCTGACTTGGCCATCATTCTGATCGATGCGCGCAACGGAGTGCTGCGGCAATCGCGGCGGCACGCCTATATCGCGTCGCTCCTCGGTATCCCGCAAATTGTGGTCGCCATCAACAAGATGGATCTCATGGATTATCGCGAGGATGTTTTCGCGTCCATCCAGACCGAGTTCCTGGAGTTTCTGGGTCATCTCAGCCTGCGCCACGCATATTTCCTCCCCATCAGCGCCCTGAATGGTGACAACGTAGTCGATCCCAGCCGTAATATGCCCTGGTTCAGCGGTCCGAGTCTGCTGGAGTATCTCGAGACAGTTCGTATCGAGAACGAAGGCCCGGCGCCGTTTCGTTTTCCAGTGCAGCGAGTGGTTCGTCCCAACCAGGATTTTCGCGGCTACGCGGGTCAGATCGCTTCCGGCGTGGTGCGGCCGGGCGACGCGGTGATCGCGCTGCCATCCGGCCGCAAGACGCGCGTCGAGAGCATTGTCACCTTTGACGGCAAGCTGGATGAGGCGCAAGGTCCCATGCCCGTGACCATCACGCTGGAGGACGAGATCGATATCAGCCGCGGCGACCTGATCGCCTCCGCGTCCGATCCTCCGCAAGCCGCGCGCCTGTTCGAAGCCGACATTGTCTGGATGAGCGAGCAGCCCCTGGACCCCTCACGCACCTGGCTGCTGAAACACACTACCCAGACCGTTACGGCGGAGATCAAGGCTCTGCGCTACGCGGTGAATATTCAGACGCTGGAGCACGAGCCCGCCGACCGCCTGGACATGAATGGCATCGGCGTGCTGCGCATCCAAACCGCGCGGCCCATCTTTTTCGATTCTTACCGCCGCAATCGAAATACCGGCAGTTTTATCCTGATCGATCCGGTGACCAATGCCACCGCCGGCGCCGGAATGATCCGCAACGCCGTTACGCTGGATCGCCAGCGCTCCACCGCCGCCAGCGCAGAAGCGGGACCGGTAACCGCCGCCGAACGCATGGGCCGCTACCGGCATGCGGGAGTCATCCTGCGACTGGGCCGCCGGGCGGAAGTCGCAGCGATCCTGGAACGCCGGCTCTTCGATCGTGGCTGCGCCGTGGTGCTGCTGCCATCCGAAGACGCAACCGCTGCCCAGGCTCTGGAAAATGCAGGACTGATCGTACTGATGTCCGGCGATGAAGACGTGGCGCTTCCGAAGAGCGATGACATTGCCGCCGCCGTCCTCTATCAGCAACTGGAAGAATCCGGCATTCTGCTTCCGGAAGAGAACCTTACCGGCGGCGGAGGAATCTAGAATGTCCATCGAAGTGAAAGTGGAGGCGGCGCGCGGCTTGATCCGCGAGATCCTGGCGCAACCCGGCGCGGTCTGCGTTACCTCCAGCTTTCAAGTGGAATGCATGGCGCTGGTGGATCTGGTTACCGCGGAGCGCGCCGACGCCCCCATTCTGTTTCTGGACACGGGCTACCATTTCCCGGAAACATATGCCTACCGGGATGAAATGGCGGAGCGCATGAAGCTCAACCTGAAAAACCTGGTTCCGAAGCTTACCGTGATCCAGCAGGAACGTGAGTTCGGGATTTTGTATCAGAACGCGCCCGACCGCTGCTGCGGGATGCGCAAAGTGGAACCTCTGTTCGCCGGCCTCGCTCCTTTCGACACATGGTTCACGGCGTTGCGCCGCGATCAATCGCCCACGCGCGCCAACCTCCAGGAGGTGGACACGTTCCGGCTGCCGGCGGGCAAGGAGCTGCGCAAGATCAGCCCGCTGGCCGGTTGGACCGCTGCGGATGTGTGGGCGTATTTGAAACTGCGCGGGATTCCGCCACTCCCGCTTTACGATCAGGGTTACACCAGCATCGGATGCGCTCCATGCACCCAGCCGCCGCCGGATCCGGACAATCCCCGCTCGGGCCGTTGGTCCGGCCAAAAGCTGGAATGCGGAATCCACATATCGAGTTGATGCGATGGAGTTTGTAGCCGGATTCCTTATAGCGCTGGCCATCGGGCTCACGGGCGTGGGCGGGGGCACCATTACGGCTCCCGTGCTGATGCTCTTTTTCGGCCTGCCGCCCGCCCAGGCGGTAGGAACCGCGCTGACCTTCACCGCCGCCGTTAAGCTGCTGGCCGCGCCTCTGCATCTGTATCGCGGTCACGTGAATGTCCGCGTGCTGGGGTATCTCCTGCTCGGAGGATTGCCGGGAGTGCTGGCCGGATCGCTGCTGCTGGACCGGATGACCACCACCAACAGGAACGGTTTGCTGCCCGCCGTGCTCGGCGCAACCATTGCGATCACGGCCCTCATCAACCTGTATCGTATGACCCGTCCCGCCGCCCCGCGGCCGGAGAGGGACCGGTCCGGCTGGCTGGCGGCCCTGGCGCTCCCCATCGGCGCCGAAGTCGGGTTCTCCTCCGCCGGCGCCGGAGCTTTGGGTACATTGGCGCTCTTCTCGCTCACCTCCCTGACCGCCGCGCAAGTGGTGGGAACGGATCTCACGTTCGGCCTGGCGCTATCGCTGGTTGGCGGCGGGATTCAGTTCACCGCCGGGAATTACAGCGGAGTGATGCTGGCGAAGCTGATCGCCGGAGGTTTGGCCGGTGCGCTGGTGGGAACGTATCTGGCGGGTGTGCTCCCGGCACGCGCGTTGCGCGCGGCCGTCTGCGTCTGGCTGGTGACCCTGGGTGGCCAGTTATGCTGGACCGGCGTGCGCCACTGGTAACCCGCCTCCTTGACTTTAGCCTCGTGAGTATTTTACTGTAAACATTCGACTTGGCCACGCTGCGGCCCGGCGCCTCGAACTATGGCAGAAAACCAGAGCGGCGAGATCCAAAGCGTGGATACGCTGCTGGACTCCACGCTTGACAGCGTCGACGCCGCCGAACGAGAAGTTTTGCGGGTGGCCATGGAGATCGGATTTCCCGAGGATGATCTGCATCAGATCGGGATGGCGATCCGCGAGTCCATGGTGAACGCGGTGGTCCACGGGAACCGGTATAACGCCCGCAAGAAGGTGCATCTGGCGGTTTCGAAAGCGCCGGATCATCTGACGGTGGTGATCGCGGATGAGGGAGAAGGTTTCGATTTGAATACGCTGCCGGATCCGCTGGCGGAAGAGAATTTGCTCCGGCAGTCCGGCCGCGGGCTGCTGCTGATTCAGGCGTTCGTCGATGAGTTCATCGTCCGTCGCCGCCAGCCCTCGGGTACGGAAGTGCGTATGGTGAAATACCTGGCCAAGGCCAGTTAACGGATATAGAGAGACACAAGGAGGTTCTAGAGTGAGCGTAAAACTGAGCACGCGTCAGGTTGGCGGAATAACGGTGATCGACGCTTCCGGGCGAATTACACTGGGCGAGGGCGCCAGCGCGTTCCGCGATCTGATCCGCGATCTGGCGGCCAAGGGCGACAAGAAGATATTGCTCAACCTGAGCGACGTCACGTATATTGACAGCTCGGGAATCGGCGAGATGGTCTCCGGCTACACCACTGTGACGAATCACGGAGGGGTGTTGAAGCTGCTGGGATTGAACAAGCGCGTCAAGGACCTTCTGCAGATCACCAAGCTATACACGGTGTTCGAAGTGCACGAAGACGAAGCCAGCGCCGTCCGAAGTTTCGCCTAGCCGCGCAAGGGATCCGCCGGAAACGACGGCGGCGTCAACTGCCGGTGGAAGCATCGCCGGCAGCTCCGGCACCGGTAGGGCGCCAGCAGGAACCGGCGCAGCACGCGTTCCAGCAGACCCTCGCGCTTCAAACGACGTACATCTCTTGACCCGCAACCGGGGCATTTCAGATCCATGTCTCGCCACACGTATATAAGACCGGCGAGCGCCCCATTTTTCTCAATCTTTCTGAAAGCCGTCTACGGCTCCTGCATGATCGCGGCTATCGTTTGAGCCAGCGCTCCAGCCGGCGCTCCTTCGCGGTTCATCATCACCGCCACCGCCAGTCCCTTGTCGGGAAACAGCAGCAGCATGGTTGACGTTCCCTGCTGACCGCCGGAATGGGCCACCATCCGCACATCTTTAAACGTAGACACGCCCCATCCCATGCCGTATGGACTGCTCTTCCCATCGCGCAGCGTTTGCGCCGTGAACATCAACCGCGTGGATTCGGATTTCACCAGCTTGCCCGAGTTCAGCGCCAAGGCAAATCGCACCAGATCGCCGGCCGTCGAAATCAAGCCGCCGCCGGGCACTTTATTGCTGGTATCGGCAAGGCCGCAGTTACGAATCTGTTTGTCGGCCGTCAATTCGTAGCCGCGCGAGCGGTGCGGGATGATCGCATACCCGTCATCCAGACCGATGGAATGCATTCCCGCCGGTTCGAAAATGTTCTCTCGCAAATAATCCTCGAACGGCTTTCCCGAAACAATCTCCACGGCCGCGCCCAGCAGGTTAAAACCGTAGGTAGTGTAAGAAAACTGCGTTCCCGGCTCGAACTTCAGCGGGTCGTCCTGAAAGATCTTCAGCGGTTCCACGCGATTCAGGTAGTGCCGCGTGCTGGCCACTTCTTCATCGCTGGCATAATGTCGAATACCGCTGAGATGCCCCAGCAGCTGCCGCACCGTCACCGGCCACTGCTTTTGCGGGAAGGCTGGAACGTATTTCTGAATGGGCGCATCCAGCTCCATCTTGCCGCGCTCCACCAGCTGCATCACGGCGGTCGCTGTAATGGACTTCGAGATGGAGGCGAGGCGAATTCGCGTCAGGGCCGTCGCCGGCACCATATTCTCCAGATCCGCCATGCCGAACCCGCTATCCCAATACAATCCGTCCGCCGAGCCGATCGCCACCGTCACTCCCGGTACGCTGGCCTCCGACATCTGGCGCGAAACAGCGTCGCCGATCCTGCCGGCCTTTCCAGGAGCGAGCTGCTGGGCGGACAGACATAGCGGGGCGATAGCCAATAAAAGACACACTCGAAATCGCATGCAATGATTGTAGCGGTGACGGATCAGCCCGTTCCATTTCGAGATCGCGCCGATGCCGGACGCCGCCTGGCGCGAATGCTGTCTGCCTATGCTGGAAAACCCGGCGTCATCGTACTCGCGCTGCCTCGCGGCGGCGTCCCGGTGGGCTACGAAGTAGCGCGCGCATTAGACGCCCCGCTGGACGTTTTCGTGGTGCGCAAGCTGGGGGTTCCCGGACACGAAGAGTTGGCCCTGGGCGCCATCGCGTCCGGCAACGTGCGGGTCCTGAATGACGATGTTGTTCGCGCGCTCCGCATCCCGCCCGAAGTAATCGCCCGCGTCGCCGGGGAAGAACGAATCGAGCTGGAGCGCCGTGAGCGGCTTTACCGCGGCGGCCGCCCCGCCTTGGACGTGCGCGGCCTCACTGCGATCCTGGTGGATGACGGCCTGGCCACTGGCGCAAGTATGTCCGCCGCCGTGGAAGCTTTGCGGGAACTCGGTCCCCGCCGCCTGGTGGTGGCCGTCCCGGTGGCCGCGCCCCAAGCCTGCGATGCATTCCGGCGCAGGGTGGATGAAGTAGTGTGCGCTATGACGCCGGAGTCATTCCAGGCTGTCGGCGTCTGGTACAACGATTTCTCCCAAACCACCGACGACGAAGTACGAAAGCTGGTAACCGCGCCGCGAACATAAGGGAGCGTTACGCCCCCAGCGCCTTCGCCAAGAACGGCAATCCCCGCTCCCCGTGAAACTCGTGCACCCCGCTGAAAATCTCCTGCTCCACCGCGCCACCCGCCCCAAACACCTCGTACATCTTCCGCACTCGCTCAAAGCTCTCCTTGGTCGCCGCCACCGGAAATATCGGGTCCCGATCCCCGCCTTCGGAAAACAGCGCCCGCGGCGCGATGAGGCCCGCGACATCGCACATCTCGGCCCAGTTCAGAATTCCCGGAACATAGTTATCGATGCAGTGCGACAAACTGAGAATGCTGTCTCGAAACGTATTCAGATATCCGCTCACGAAGGCTGCCTTGATACGTGTATCCAGCGCCGCCGCGAAAAGCGTGCAGGTACCGCCTCCTGAAATACCCATGCACCCGACTCGGCGCGCATCCAGCTCAGGACGCGTTGCAATCCAGTCAATCGCGCGCATCACGTCCCACGCCCGCCACCCGATCATGGTCTCGCCGAAGAGCAGCGCCGCGCCCGCCGCCGGATAGCATGCCGTACTCCCGAGTCCCTTTTTCCGCGTAACCGGATCGCGCCGGCATCCGAACGCCAGCGGCTCAATTGCCAGCGCCGCCATTCCATGCTCCACTACTTGCAGAGCGAAGTCGTGCTGGTAGCCCGGCCGGTCCGTCCGGTCGCGTCCGGCTTCGTCGATGCCCACAATGTCCTCTACACCGCGTCCGTGCCCCGGCACGCAGATTACCGTTGCCAGAGGAGCCTTCACTTGCGTGGGAGTGATGAGGAACGCGAGTACACCCACGCCCGGCCGGCTCTCGAACACGAATCTCTCGCGCCGATACGCCGGAAAATCGCGCGATTCCAGCGTGGTTGCCTTCAGCGGCCCGCGCGATTGCGGGAAGCCGCCCAGCAACTCCCTCACCTTCTCGCGCAGCTTCTTTTGCCACTTCTCGGCATCCTTGCGCTCCTTTGCCCGGAACGCCAGCCGCAGCGGCGCGGCCTTGTACCGCTCGCGCGACCACCCCACCGGATCGAATTCGCCCATGTCCACGCGTCCTTCAAAACCATCCAGCGCACCCCCGTGTTTGGCAGCCACATCGGACTGGGCCATCGCTGTTCCGGCCATTGCCGCCAAGCCTAACTCCCGCCGCGAAATTCGATTCGACATGGGACCAGTTTACTTCCGCACCAGAAACACCGCGACTTCGGCCATCAAGTTCGGCAATGCGTGCACGCCGCGCGCTCCCGCCAGAAATATCCGCCGCTCCACCCGCCAGCCTTCCCCACGCGCCAGATTCTCAAAATCGTTGACGGTGAGAAAGTGAATGTTGGGCGAGTCAAACCAGTCATGCGGGAACAGCCGCGTTTTCGGCGCCCCGCCGGTGAACAGGTGTGCCAGCCGCGCCGACCAGTGCCCGAAATTCGGAAACGCCACAATCGCCCGCCGTCCCACGCGCAGCATCTCGCGCAATACCTTGAGCGGATGCCGCGTCTCCTGCAGCGTCTGGCTCAGGATGACATAATCGAAAGCTTGATCGGGATAGTCCGCCAGACCGTCGTCGATATCGCCCTGGTAAACCGATACGCCCCGCGCGATGGCTCGCTGCACTCGCGATCCGGAAATCTCGACGCCGCGCGCGTCCACGCCCTTATGCGCCGCGAGCCACGCCAGCAGCTCGCCATCCCCGCAACCCAGATCCAGCACCTTAGTGTTCGGCTCTACAATCTCGCCAATGATGGCGTAATCGCGGCGTCCCAGGATCTCGCGCACAAACGGGCTGGCGCTGCTGGTGGCCGGCGCAGCCATGCTATTGCTTCTCCTTGAACGTGCTGGCCAGGAAGCCGCGCACCATCTCCGTCTGCTCGCCCACATCCACCAGGAACGCGTCATGCCCGTAATTGGACGGCAGCTCGCAATAAGCCACATCGCGGTTGCGCCCTCGCAGCGCCCGCACTATCTCCAGCGATTGATAGCTCGGATACAACCAGTCGGACGTGAAGCTGATCACCAGAAAACGCGCCTTCACTTCTTCGAATGCGGCGGCCAGCGACGTGTGGCTGCCGGCGAGATCGAAGTAATCCATCGCCTTGGTGATGTACAGGTATGAATTGGCGTCGAAGCGATCCACGAACTGGCTGCCGCGATAACGCAGATAGCTCTCCACTTCGAATTCCGCCGGAGTATCCAACTCCAACGCTTCCTTCTCGCGCATGCGGCGTCCGAACTTTTCCCGCATCGAGTCATCGCTCATGTAGGTGATGTGCCCCACCATGCGCGCCACCGACAAGCCGCGCGCCGGCAGCGTCTCACCGTAGTAATTGCCGCCGCGCCAGTCCGGATCGCCCATGATCGCCTGCCGCCCTACTTCATTGAATGCGATCTGCTGCGCGCTGTGCCGCGCCGTGGACGCGATTGGAATCGTCGCAGCCACCGAGTCCGGATACGACACCGCCCACTCCAGCGCCTGCATGCCTCCCATCGATCCGCCGGTCACCGCCAGCAGTCGCTCGATACCCAGATGGTCCATCAGCATCTTCTGAACGCGCACCATGTCCGCGATTGTCACTACTGGAAACGACATGGCGAAGGGACACCCTGTTTCGGGATTGATCGAGCTCGGCCCCGTAGTCCCCCGGCAGCCCCCGAGCACGTTCGAGCAAACGACGAAATATTTGTTGGTATCGAACCCCTTGCCGGGTCCGATCATGTTGTCCCACCATCCCGGCTTGCCGTCTTCGTGACTCACCCCCGCGGCGTGCGCGTCCCCTGAAAAAGCATGCTCCACCAGGATGGCGTTCGTGCGCGAAGCATTCAGCTCGCCGTAAGCTTCATAGGCCACTTGGAGCGGCGCAATGACAACTCCCGAGTCCAACGACACGGACCCAAATCGCGCAATTTTTGTTTCAGCGATCATCGTGGGGTGTGTAGAAAATGATAACAAGCGGGCAGCCTACTTCGGCGGATCGGCAGTAATGGTGGACCGTACGTCGAACTTCTGGAACTTGGAGTTCTTGTACTCCGTCCTCACCGCGGGCTTGATGAATTTGGCGAACTGCAGACGGCCGTTAATCACGCCCGAGCGCGCCAGCCAAGCGTCGTCGTTGATCTTTTCGAATTCCCATGTAATAGTGGAGCCCTGCATCAAGGCGATGTGCTGCCCGGTCACCGTGTACTCGGTTTTCACCGGCACATACTCCGCCTGGTCAATCCAGAGTTTTCGAATGAAACTGAGCGCCTCTTTCTCGTGCGCGTTGGCCGGAACGCGGTCCGCCTTCGGCGTACACTCAATCACCCATGTTTTGCGGCCGTGAAGCTCCTCTTCTCCCAGCGCTCGATTGTCGAAAAGCGTGAGGAGGTCGTTGTCCGATCCCAGGCTGACGCTCTTGTGAAATATTCCCGATCGGCGCTGCTCGCGGCGTTCCTGGGCGGCGCGCTGCAATAACTTGTCCTCCTTGGCCTGCTCTTTCGGCTCCAGCGGCCGCTCATTCCGTGCCACCAGCTTCTTGTACGTCGTTCCCTCCACAAAGATGATTTCGTGCGTCTCCGAGCGGTCCTTCTTAGCCTGCCCGTTCTTGTCGACGGTGAAAAAGTCGGCCTGTTCCACATACGTGTACTGGCTCGCACGCTCCCAGTTCCTGGCTTGTGCTTCCAGGAAGCGCTTGACGATAACGTCAGCGTCCTCGGTCCCCCACAGAGACAGTGAGGCGAGCAAGAATACAGCGCATGCCGCCCGCTTCATGGTCGCTTCCTGATCATAAATTCCATTTGCGTCCCCGCCATCGCCGCTATCCCCGGAATCTTCAACAAATGCAACGGCAGCCTGAGCCATCGTAACGTTCGTAGTGAAACCTCCGCTGTTTCATGCGACCTTCGGAAGCCTACGGTATCAAATCCCGCCTTATCGAACATCGCCCGCGCCGTAGCGGGAGTGAACTCCCAGACATGCAGCGGGATATGGTTGCAGGACCAGATCCAATCCCGCCGCATCGCCTCGGCGATCAGCCGCAAATAGCGCGATTCCAGGGAAGAAATATCGGGAAACGTGATCAGCATGTGACCGCCCGGCTTCAGATACCCACGCACTGTCTTCAAGTAGCGCAGCGGGCACTCGGTATGTTCCAGCACATCGGTCATCGAAATGAAATCGTAGGAGCCGGGTTCAGCGTCGCTCTCTTCGAGTCCGCAGTTTCGGATCTTCACCCCAAAATGCGCCTGTCCCCATTCGGCGCTCGCTTTGTTGTATTCGACACCTTCCGCTTCGAAGCCGGCCCGCTTCAACAGACTCGGAAACAGTCCCGTTGACGTGCCGATATCCAGGCTCCGCCCGCCTGTGACGAACTTCAGCACCCAGTCGCGATACCTTGCGAACTTCAGGCCGAATCTCTTCTCGCTGCCCCCGGCCTCGCGCAGGTCCGCATGATAATCGCCTTGATAGAAGCCCGCGATCTCTTCGGCGGTCGGTATGGGCGTACAAAAGTGCAGCCCACACCCGGCGCACCGCGCCAAATGATATTCCTTATTGTCGAATGTGCTTGCGGCCAGGATCTTGGATTCCTGAGACCCGCACATCGGGCAAGAATCAATCCGTCTCTTCACGGATCGCCTCCAACTCGGCGATTACTTCGAGATCCTTCGGTCTGCCTGCGGCGCGCTTGACCTCAATTAGTCTTTTCAAACCGAGACAGCGGCATTCGATGCCGAACAGATCCAAGACAATCGTGTGCGGCAACAGCTCGTCATAACCGCCGCCACCCGTGATCTCGCCGAGCAGGTCTAGTTCCCCGAGGCTCGTGATCAAAGGGAAATTCAGGCCTTTGGCGACAGTCTCCCCGTCCCAACGGAATGGCAGTCCAGGAGGCGCACCACGGAGGTAGGGTGCGAAGTCCTTAAGCGCGGAAGCCAAGCGATTGAAGTTGTCTGATGTACGCCGGTAAACGATATCCAAGTCAGCGGTCAAGCGCGCCGATCCATGTGCGATCGCCGCTACCCCGCCCACAATAAGGAACTCGGTCTTGGTGGCGGCGAGCGCAGCAAGTAGACTGCGAAAATCAGTCACTCTTTCCGCCGCGCCTCTTGGCCAGCGCGCCGCAGTTCGTCGGCGAACCGCTGCATCGCCATCAATTTTTCTATCCTCTGTGTTGGCGTGAGCCTGAGATTCTCGCGAATCAGCGTGCGATCCACATCGCGCTTGTACGCCTCGATCACTGCATCCTCTTGCCGCGTCTCCTCTGGTTCCATGCCACCTTCTATGGCCATCATACGCTCCGTGGACTACAATAAGGAAACAGGCCCCGCCTGTACCCCACTGGAGGATTAACCGGCATTGAATCAAGCTATGCTCGCACTCGAGGACGGCACGGTCTTCGAGGGCCGGCGTTTTGGTGCGTCCAAGGACACCACGGGCGAAGTCGTCTTTAACACCGCTATCACCGGCTATCAGGAAATTTTCACCGATCCTTCCTATGCCGGACAAATCGTAGTCCTCACCAATCCCCAGATCGGCAATTACGGCGCCAACGCATATGACCAGGAAGCCGCGCGGCCCTACATTGAAGGCTTGATCGTTCGCGAGTTCGCGGCCGTCGCCAGCAACTGGCGCTCGGAAGAAGATGCCGGCCGCTTTCTTGAGGAAAACGGGATTCCGGTCGCCGCGGAGATCGATACTCGCGCGCTGGTGCGCCACCTGCGAACGCGCGGCGTGATGCGCGGCGTTCTGGCGGCGGCGACATCAGACCCCGCGCAGCTGGTGGAACGTGCCCGTGCGATCCCCACCATGGAAGGGCTGGATCTCGCCACTCGCGTCAGCACGGCATCCAGCTATCAATGGGATCAGCCAGTGGTCGCATGCTCGCCATCGGATCTGGTTGGAACCCCCGCCGAGCCGCATTGCCACGTAGTAGCGTACGATTTCGGCATCAAGCGCAACATCCTGCGTCGCCTGGTCCATGTCGGCGCGCGCGTGACCGTGGTACCCGCGGGAACCACCGCGGAAGACGTGCTCGCGCTCAATCCCGACGGCGTGTTCCTCTCCAACGGTCCCGGCGATCCCGGCGTGCTCACCGCGCAAGCCGGCGAAATCCGCCGCCTCATCGGCAAGACCCCGATCTTCGGCATCTGTCTCGGCCATCAGATCTTGAGCCACGCTCTCGGCGGCAAGACTTACAAGTTGAAGTTTGGACACCGCGGCGCAAACCATCCCGTGCTCAATCGCGTCACCAATAAAGTCGAGATCACCTCACACAATCACGGCTTCGCGGTGGATCCCGATTCGCTCCACGATTCCGACATCGAGTTTACTCACGTCAATCTGAACGACGACACTCTCGAAGGCTTCCGGCACCGCCTCGAGCCGGTCTTCTGCGTCCAATATCATCCCGAAGCGGCGCCTGGCCCGCACGACTCGCATTACCTCTTTGACGATTTCATGAAGCTCATCCAGGAGTGGAAAGCCTGAGCCCATGCCTCGCCGCAACGACCTCCACCGCATCCTCATCGTTGGCTCCGGCCCCATCATCATCGGGCAGGCCTGCGAATTCGACTACTCCGGCGCACAAGCCTGCAAAGCATTGCGAGCCGACGGTTACGAAGTAATCCTGATCAATTCCAACCCGGCCACCATCATGACCGACCCCGAGCTCGCCGATCGCACCTACGTCGAGCCCCTCACCGTCGAGTTCGCCGAGGAAGTGATCCGCCGCGAGCGGCCCGATGCTTTGCTTTCCACTGTCGGCGGGCAAACCGGCTTGAATCTTGCCGTCGCGCTGGCCGAAGCCGGCGTTCTGGATAAGTACGGTGTTGAGCTGATTGGCGCGCGCATTGATTCCATCAAGAAGGCCGAGGACCGGCTGCTCTTCAAGGACGCGATGCGCGGCATTGGCCTCGACATGCCGCAGTCGCAACTCGTGAACAACATCGACGACGGTGTGACCTTCGCCGCGCGCGTCGGCTATCCGGTCATTCTGCGTCCCAGCTTCACCATGGGCGGCTCCGGGGGCGGCATCGCCTACAATCGCGAGGAACTGCAAGAGATTCTTGAGCGCGGGATAGACCTGTCGCCGGTTCATGAGGTGCTGATCGAGGAAAGCGTGCTCGGCTGGAAGGAATTCGAGCTGGAAGTAATGCGCGATCTCGCCGACAACGCCATCATCGTCTGCTCCATTGAAAATTTCGATCCCATGGGCGTGCACACCGGCGATTCCATCACCGTCGCTCCGGCCCAGACCCTCACCGATCGCGAGTACCAGATGATGCGCGACGCCGCGCTCCGCTGCTTGCGCGAGATCGGCGTCGATACCGGCGGTTCCAATGTCCAGTTCGCGATTCAGCCATCCACCGGACGCATGGTGATCGTCGAAATGAATCCGCGCGTGTCTCGCAGCTCTGCCCTGGCGTCCAAAGCCACAGGATTCCCCATCGCCAAGATCGCCGCTAAGCTGGCCGTCGGCTATCGCCTGGACGAGATCAAGAACGATATCACCAAGGTCACCCCCGCGTGCTTCGAGCCGACGCTCGATTACGTTGTAGTGAAAATCCCGCGCTGGCAGTTCGAAAAGTTCCCCGGCGCTGAACCCGTGCTGGGCACGCAGATGAAATCGGTTGGCGAAGTGATGTCCATCGGCCGCACCTTTAAGCAGGCGCTGGCCAAGGGCATTCGCAGCCTCGAAACCGGCAAGCCCGCCACCGCCGAAGTGCTGGACCCCAACCTGATCAACCAGCGTCTGATCACACCCAATCCCGATCGCCTCAGCTATATCCTCTTCGCGCTCGAGCGCGGCATGACCGTCGAACAAGTCCACGAGATCACTTCCATTGACCCGTGGTTTCTGAGGCAACTGCGCGACGCTGTGAGCTTTGAGGCCGAGCTTTCAACCCAGAGCCTGACTTCCGTGAGCCGTGAAACCCTGCTCCGCGCCAAACGTGAAGGCGTCTCCGACACGCGCCTCGGCCGCCTATGGAACGCCGGCGCACTGGCAGTCCGAGCTCATCGCAAACAACTCGGCATCACCGCGGTTTTTAATCGCGTCGATACCTGCGCCGCCGAGTTCGAAAGCTTCACACCCTATCTTTATTCGAGCTACGAATCGGAAGATGAAGCCCAGCCGTCGTCCCGCAAGAAGGTCCTGATCCTGGGCAGCGGGCCCAACCGCATCGGGCAGGGCATCGAATTCGATTACTGCTGCTGTCACGCATCCTTCGCTCTGCGCGAGTTCGGCTATGAGTCCATCATGGTGAACTGCAACCCGGAGACCGTCTCCACCGATTACGACACCAGTGACCGCCTTTACTTTGAGCCGCTCACTCGCGAGGAAGTGCTCAACATATGTGACGTCGAGAAGCCTGACGGCGTCATCGTGCAGTTTGGCGGCCAGACCCCGCTCAATCTGGCATTGCCCCTGAAATCCGACGGTATCACTATCATCGGAACGGACCCCTCCAACATCGATCTCGCCGAGGATCGCAAACTCTTCGGACGCCTGCTCGACGAGTTGCGCATCCCGTCGCCTCCCAACGGCCACGCCACCAGTGTGGAAGAGGCCTGCGCTGTTGCCGCCCGCATCGGCTTCCCGGTCTTGCTGCGTCCCAGCTATGTGTTGGGCGGCCGAGCGATGGTCATCGCGTATGACGAGGATATGATCCGCCGCTACATGCGCGAGGCCGTGACCTTCTCGCAGGATCGCCCCGTGCTGATTGATCGCTTCCTCGAAGACGCCACCGAAGTGGATGTCGACGCGCTCGCCGATTCATCCGACGCCGTTCTCATAGCGGGCATAATGGAGCACATCGAAGAAGCCGGCGTCCACTCCGGCGACAGCTCCTGTGTGCTTCCGTCCATATCGCTCTCTGAGGCCACGCTCGCAACCATCCGCGATTACACCACGCGCCTGGCACGCGCCTTGAACGTCATCGGACTCATGAACGTGCAGTACGCCATCCAGAACAACTCGGTGTTCGTGCTCGAAGTGAACCCGCGCGCCTCGCGCACCGTCCCCTACGTCAGCAAGGCGACGGGCGTCCCCCTGCCGAAAATAGCCGTGGGTTTGATGCTGGGCAAACGCCTGTCGGATTTCGCCGATCTCACCGGCGCGCCCGCTTCCGGCGAGCTTCCCGTGCCGCAGTGTTTCGTAAAATCGCCCGTATTCCCCTTCGCCAAGTTCCCCGGCGTCGATCCCGCCCTCGGTCCAGAGATGCGCTCCACCGGAGAAGTAATGGGAGTCGGCGAAAATTTCGGCGAAGCGTTTCTCAAAGCCCAGCTCGGCGCCGGCACGCCCTTGCCGGACAGTGGAACCGTGTTCATCAGCGTGAACGATCGCGATAAGCCTGGCGCCGCCGCCATCGCGCGCCGCTTCGTCGATTTCGGCTTCTCTGTCGCCGCCACGCGCGGAACCGCTGCCGCCCTGAAGGCCGCCGGCATCCCTTGCAAGACCATATTCAAGGTAAACGAGGGCCGCCCCAACGCCATCGACCTGCTCAAGGCTGGATCGCTGAAGCTGGTAATCTACACCACCACCGGCGCGCATTCCTTTAGTGACGAGCACGCCATCCGCCGCAGCGCAGTTTCGTACCGCGTCCCCTGCATCACGACCATGAGCGGCGCCAAAGCCGCCGCCGAGGCCATCGCCTCCCGCCGCCGCGATCCCATCCGCGTCTGGAGTCTGCAAGAGATCCACAACCACGTGGGGCAGGTTAGTAACCTGCAGGCCGATTAGCAATCGGCCTCCGGAACCTTTTCGCAATTCATCCGTATCTACCCTTATGAAGTCGCTCTTCCAGGACGCGCGTTTCAGCCTGCGTTCCATCCGCAAAGACCGCGGCTTCTTCCTCGTCGCCGTCCTGGCCTTGGCTCTGGGCATCGGATCCACTACCGCGATCTTCAGCGTCATCGACAACGTCTTGCTCGAGCCCTTCCCCTACACCGACGGACAGCGTCTGATGGCCATTGAGATCCGCGACAAAGCCAGCACGGACCCCTTCGGCCGCGAATTTTTCTCCGTCCCCGAATTCCTCGATTATCAGGAACAAAACCACGTCTTTGACCGCTCTATCGGGGTCGACCGCCAAGGCGTGCTGATGACCGGCGCCGGCGCGCCCGAATCCTTTGACGGTGCCGCCGTCACCGGCAACACCTTCCCGTTTCTCGGCGTTAACCCCTTGCTGGGCCGCGCCATTGCGCCCGCCGATGCGAAACCCGGCGCCCCGCCCGTATTCGTGCTCAGCTACAAGGTCTGGCAGCGCCGGTTCAACGGCGACCCTTCCATCGTGGGCAAGAATTTCATCCTCAATGACAAGCCCACCACGCTGATCGGCATCATGCCCCAGCGCTTCGCGTGGTGGGGCGCCGATCTTTGGCTTCCAGTCGAAATGGATCGCGCCTCGGCCGGCGCGAATCCGCGCTTCTATTTCCTGCTCGGCCATCTCAAGCCCGGTCTCACCGAGCAGTCCGCGCGCGCCGATATAGAGATCCTCGCTCGCCGTCTGGCGCAGGTTTATCCCAAGAATTACCCCAAGCAGTTCGACGTCGGCATGCAGTCGCTGGTGGATAACGTGGTGGGGAAATTCCGCGGCACGCTCTACACGCTGCTGGCCGCCGTGGGTCTGCTGCTGCTCATCGCCTGCGGAAACGTAGCCAACCTGCTGCTTGCCAAGGCCACCGCGCGCGAGAAAGAGTTCGCCATCCGCACCACGCTCGGCGCCAGCCGTTGGCGGGTGATCCGCCAGTTGATGGTGGAGTCCGTCATGCTCGCGCTCGCCGGCGCGGCCGTGGGATGTTTCTTCGCCTGGGGCGGATTGAAGGGCATTGTCGCTCTGATCCCGAAATTCACTTTCCCCGACGAAGCCGTTATTCATTTGAACACTAACGTCCTCTTGGCCACCCTCGCCGCTGCGATTCTCACTGCGCTGCTCTTCGGTCTGGCCCCCGCGCTGGGCGTTTCCCGCCGCGATGTGAACGAGCCGCTGAAGGCCACCGGCCGGGGAAATAGCGGATTCCGCCGCGGCCGCCTCCGCAATGCGCTCATCGTCAGCGAAGTTGCGCTCTCCGTCATCCTGCTCGCCGGGGCCGGCTTGCTGATGCGCAGCTTTTTCGTCGAGCGCGGAGTCGATCTCGGATTCCGCACCGAAAAGCTCCTCACCACGCAGCTGCGCTTACCCGAAAAGCAATACAAAACGGCCGAGCAGCAGACCCACTTCCTCCGCGACTTGCTGCCGCGCCTCAATAGCATTCCCGGCGTCGCGTCCGCTTCCGGCGCGCTCGCGTTCCCGCCCTTCGGCGGCATCGATTCCGATTTCGAGATCGCCGGCAAAACGCATTCGGAAAAGTGGAAAGGCCAGATGGTCCTTTGCAGTCCGGAATTTTTCGACACCCTGCGCATTCCCGTGCTCAAGGGCCGGCCGCTCACCCAGGAAGATGCGAATGGCCGGCGCAAGGTGGTGGCCATAAACCAAACGCTGGCGTCCAAATATTTTCCCGGTGAAGATCCCATCGGAAAACGAATCCAGCTTACCGCGCTCCAAAACGCTCCTTCGCCTGTTTCCGATCCCTGGTTTCAGATCATCGGCGTTATCGGCGACATCAAGAATCACGGCATCCGTGAGTCGGTGCTGCCAGAGGTCTACGCGCCGTATACCTTCGCCAGCTACGGCGGATTCGCCATCTTCCTGCGCGCCGCCGGCAATCCCTCCGCTTTGATAAAGGCCATGGACAACGAAATCTGGGCAGTCGACAAGAACGTCGTGCCGCAGTTCACCAACACCATGGAAGCGTCGCTGGACACTTTCGTTTTCGCGAAAGCCCGCTTCGGCCTCACCCTGTTTTCTATCTTCGCCGCCATGGGACTCATCCTGGTGAGCATGGGAATTTACAGCGTGATCTCGTATACCGTTTCGCAGCAGAGCCACGAAATCGGCATCCGCATGGCGCTCGGCGCCACCGCCGCCAACGTGCGCGGCCTGGTAATCAAGACCGGCTTGAGATTCATCTTCGCCGGCTTGGCCGTCGGCTTGATCGCCGCTTTCATCCTCACCCGCCTGCTCGCCAGCCAGTTCTGGGGCGTCTCCGCCTATGACCCGCCAACCCTGATCGCCGTAGTCGCCACCCTCACACTGGTCGGCATTGCCGCGTGCTACCTCCCCTCCCGCCGCGCCACAAAAGTCGACCCCGTAATCTCCCTCCGCTACGAGTAATCGCGTAGGACAGGGCCATGCCCTGTCAGCCCCGCGAACGAAACCCTGAGAAAACACCGCTCACCCCGCCACTAGCAGACATTGGCATACTACGAACGCAAGCTCCCCCATTGGCACCCCTCCAACGCTATGTTCTTCGTCACATGGCGGCTCTTCGGCAGCATCCCACGCGTCAAGTCCGCCTCCGTCTTCTCCGGCCCTCTCTGGCTTCAGGACCCACAAGTGGCAGCATCCGTGGCGGCCACTCTGCAAGACGGTGAAAAACAATGGGGTCTCTATACGCTAAGCGCTTGGGTGCTGATGCCGAATCACGTACACACGTTACTCACCCCAATGATCGTCCGCTCGTTTAATGCGTTGATGACCATCAAGAGCGCAAGTGCCCGCCGCGCAAATCTTATCCTCGGCCGCACCGGGAAACCATTCTGGCAAGTTGAATCATATGACCACTGGGTCCGCAGCGACGACGACGAGAGCCGGATAGTCGGATATATAGAATCGAATCCCGTACGCGCCGGGCTGGTAGCCGCTGTCGAAGATTGGCGCTGGTCTAGTGCTTGGAATGGGCGGTGACAGGACACGGCCCTGTGCTACGCGGGGCGGGTCCGGAACATCGAAATCCCCGCCACCCCCACCGCCCCCGCCGCCACACACGCCGCCGCATTCTCCCAGCTAACGCCACCCAACGCAAACACCGGCAACTTCACCGCCCCAGTCGCAACACGCAACCCCTCCAACCCCACCGAACACTTCGAAAACACCGGACCAAACACAGCAAAATCCGCCCCCTCCCGCTCTGCCGCCCGCAACTCATCAACGGTGTGACACGAAACTCCAATCAGAAATCCCGACGGCACAATTTCCCGAACCTTACTCGCCGCAATCGACCCGGCGGGCAGATGCACGCCATGCGCCCCGCAAGCCAGCGCGACATCCACCCGCGTATTCACCAGCACGCGACTCTCTACCGCCATCGCAAGCGCCCCCCGCACCAACTCAGCCAGCGCCCGGCCGTCCAAATCCTTCGCCCGAATCTGGATCATCTCGACCTGCGGCAGCACCGAAAGCGTATCCGTGATGCAGTACAGCCTCACAAAATCCGCAACCCGCTCTGCGGAAAATCGATAACCCAGTCCTTGGTATTCCGGAACGGCTCAAACCGCCATGCCGGAAGCTCCACCGCGATGTCGCCTTCAAACTCCAGCCGCACGTTTTGCGGACGCTCCACCGCGCGCACCAGCGTCGCCGCAATCTGATTGGCGCCTGGGCGCCCATTGCGCGGCGCGGCCGAAAGCGCATCCGGTGAAACGCACAGCCACACGCGATCCCCGATCAGCCGTCCCGGAAAATACGGTCCGCTGAATTCAAATTCCTCGTATTTCAACCGGCTGGAGTTGCGACCCGGATCCAGCGCGCGAATCTCCACTGCCAGCAGGTTGTACACTCCCAGCAAGCGCGCCACATCCACGCTCGCGGGCTGATCGAATACCTTGCGCGGCGAACCGCTCTGCACCAGCCGTCCCTCGCGAATCACCAGCATCTCATCGCCCAGCTCGAAGCACTCAGTAAAATCGTGCGTCACCAGCAGCGCCGGAGTTCCGAACTCCGCCCGCACCTGCCGCAGCACGGCATAAAACTCGGCCTTCAGTAGCGCATCCAGTCCGCGCGCCGGCTCGTCCAGCAGCAGCGCCCGAGGCGACCCGATCAGCGCTCGCGCGATCGAGCAGCGCTGTTTCTGTCCCCCGGAAAGTTCGTGCGGCCGGCGGGCTGAAACCTCGGTCAAGCGGAACCGCTCCAGCATTTCGTTAACCCGCCGGTGGCGCTCCAGCCGCGGACGGCCCTCCACTGCGAACTCCAGATTCTGCCGCAGCGTCATGTGCGGGAACAGCGCGTAATTCTGGAACACGTAGCCGCACTGGCGCTTTCGCGGCGGCAAGTGCACGCCCGCCGCGCCGTCGAACAAAATCGCGTCGTCTAGCAGAATGCGCCCTTCATCCGGACGCACGAAACCCGCGATGGAGTCCAGCGTCAGCGTCTTGCCCGACCCGCTGGGTCCGAAAATAACCGTCACGCCCGCCGCCGCGCTGAACTCCAGATCGAGTGAAAACGCCGCCGAGCCCGGCCCGGACGCGAACCGCTTCCGGATGCGCGCCTGAATCATGGTGCCGGCTGCCGCGGCCCGAATGGATTCGTCGCAAACCGGTTCGCCAGCGCCAGAATGATCAGCGACACCGCCGAGATCACCAGCACCAGCGTCAGCGCGACGGTTCGGTTGCCCGCCTCGGTTGCGTCGTAGATCGCGATCGCCGCGGTCTGCGTGCGGCCCGGAATATTCCCCGCAATCATCAGCGTTACGCCAAAGTCGCCCAGCGATCGTGCGAACGCCAGCGCGCCCGCGGCGAGTATTGACCTGCCTGAGAGCGGCAGCGTCACGCGCCAGAACAGCCGCGCTTCGCTCGCGCCTAGCGTGCGCGCGGCTCGCTCGTACCCATGCTCCACGCTTTCAAATGCCGCTCGCGCCGATTTCACCAGCAGCGGCGTCGAATGAAACAGCGCCGCTACCACCGCCGCCTGCCATGTGAATACCAGCGGCTGTCCGCAAATCCACTCATATAGCGTGCCCAGCGGACTGCTCCGTCCCAGCAGCACCAGCAAATAATAGCCCAGCACCGTCGGCGGCAGCACCAGCGGAAGCGTAACAGCGGCGTCCAGAATTTCCTTGCCTCGAAATTCGCGATTCGCAAGTACCCACGCCAGCCACAGCCCGACCCCCAGTGCGATTACCGTGGACAGCGCGGCCACGCGCAGGCTCAGCCACAAGGGGAACCAGTCAATGGGCATGGATATTCAATTATAGTGATCGAGGAGGGTTTATGAATCGTCACGCAACAGCGGTATGGAGCGGAGGTCTCCGCGACGGCAAGGGCGCCATTTCAACGCAGAGCGGAGTCCTTTCCGGCACTCAATATTCATTCTCGACGCGCTTCGAGAACGGCATCGGTACGAACCCCGAGGAGTTGATCGCCGCCGCCCACGCCGGCTGCTTCGCCATGGCGCTCTCGGGACAATTGGGTCAGGCCGGTATGACCGCCGAAAAAATCGAAGCTACCGCCACCGTCACGCTCGACAAAGTGGAAGGCGGATTCGCCGTCACCCAGAGCCATCTTGATGTCACCGTCCGCATCCCCGGCGCGAATCAAGCCGCGTTCGACACGGCCGCGAACAACGCCAAGGCGGGCTGCCCCATTTCAAAGCTGCTCAACGCGAAGGTCACCATGACCGCGAAGCTGGAGAGCTGATGTCGAGAGTGTTTGCAATCATCCTGTTCGCCGCGGCATCGCTGTCTGCCCAGAAACCAGCGAACCCCTGGGCCCCCATCGAGTTCCTGCTGGGCGACTGGGTGGGCGAGGGCGGCGGCGGGCCCGGCCAAGGCAGCGGTGAGTTCTCGTTTCACAAGGAACTGGACGGCAAAGTAATCGTTCGCAAAAACTTCGCGCAGTATCCCGGCCAGCGCCATGACGATTTGATGATCGTCTATCCGGACTCCGGAGTCTTGCGCGCTATCTATTTCGACAGCGAGGGCCATGTCGTCAATTACTCAATACAAGGCGCGAAGGATTCTGCCGTATTCCTCAGCGACGTTATTCCGTCCGCCCCGCGCTTCCGCTTAACCTATCAGCGTACCGGCCCGGATACCGCCGGCCTGAAGTTTGAAATCGCCCCGCCCGGCAAACCGGACGCCTTCGTAACTTACATCCAGGCCACGGCGCGACTCGTTAACGCGGCGCGCCCGTCAGCTTCTCCCACTCCGCATCTGACTCAATAGCCACCGCGCCTTTGCTCAACGCCCACTCCACAAATCCTGGCGGCGCATTCTTAACCTTGAACACATTGGCTAGTCTGATCGTCGCGATATCCGCCCACTTCATGTTCCGCAAATCGCAACTTTTCAGGTCCGCCGCCGTAAGATTTGCGCCGCCCAGCTTCGCGCCGGCAAGGTTGGCGCCCTCTAGATCGGCATCCTCCAGCTTCGCGTATTGCAGATCCGCGTTCCGCAAGTCGCCATCGCGGAGGTTAGCGTCCTTCAAGTTGGAGTAAGTCAGATCTGCATCCCTCAGATCGCAGTTCCGTAGATCGGTGGCTTCAAAATTGGATCGCAGCAGCGGCGCCTTCACCAGCCGTACGCCCGCCAGAAACGCCCCAGCGGCATCCACGCCCACTAGCGATACATGATCGTGATTCAGCTCCTGCAGCGCCTCAATCCGGCCCCCGCTGCCGCCCTTGCCCTGCG
>JALYHQ010000047.1 GCA_030776455.1 Acidobacteriota bacterium
GCGCTCGATAGGTACTGACGGTTTTGTCGCTCAGTGAAAGGATTCCCGCGATTTCGATGACCGTCTTTCCGAGTCCGATCCAGCGCAACACCTCGAACTCACGGTCGGAAAGGCTCTCATGCGGAGCGCGCTCGGGATCTCGCGCAAGATCGGCGCTAAGACGCTCGGCCACCGCGGGGCTGACATACCTGCCCCCTTCGATCACCTTGCCGATTGCTTTGACCAATTCCCCTCGGGGGGCGTCCTTGGTGAGGTACCCGGCGGCGCCTGCTTTGAAGGCGCGTCTGGCATAGTGCGCCTCCGAGCGCATCGTGAAGACCAGAACCGGCATCTGCGCTCGAATTCGCTTCAACTCCTTTAATACTTCGAGCCCTCCGCTGCTGCCCATTGAAAGCGCCAACACTGCAACGTCCCATTGTCTCTCCCGGGCTAGTTTGAGCGCCTCGGAGGGGTCGCCTGCTTCTCCCACAACGGCAGGGATGGAGTGTTCGGCGAGGATCCGTTTCAGGCCCTCACGGACAATCTCGTGATCCTCGATGATGAGGATTCGTTTCACCCTAAACCTCCCCAGCGAATCCCTTACCTTACCCGGACGTATCGTCTACAACGCCCGTTCTATTTCCTCCGCGTTCTTTCATCGTCTACTCTTCAAGACGCCCCTTGCACCGCAACAATATCGCCCTCGTTCAGTTTAGATCTCTTTATTGGTTTTGCATAGTAATGATGGTTACAGTAATTTCTCACATGAGTAATCTAGCGAACTTATTCTTGAATAATGGATAACTGTTTACCATGTACGAATGTACGAAACGTCACCACGAGTGAGGCTCCTTAGCCGGTTGCGGACCAAGCGGCCCCGCCCTCGATCTCCGCAGTATAATTGGACTTGGTCACTCCTGCCTGATGCCGCTACTAGTTCCCAACCGCTCCAAAGGAAAGCTGATCGTCGTCGAGGGCATCGACGGCTCCGGCAAGTCCACCCAGCTGGCGCTGCTGTCGCAATGGCTGCGCTCGCAAGAGATTGCCGTCGCCTTCAGCGAATGGAACTCATCACCGCTGGTGCGCGAGACCACCCGCCGCGCCAAGAAGAAGAACATGTTCACGCCGGCCACCTTCAGCCTGATCCACGCCACGGATTTCGCCGACCGGCTGGAGCGCTACATTATTCCGCTGCTGAAAGCCGGCGCCGTGGTCTGCGCGGACCGCTACGCTTACACGGCTTTTGCCCGCGACGTAGTGCGCGGCGTTAGCCGCCGCTGGGTGCGCAACCTGTACCGCTTCGCCGTCCGTCCCAATCTGGCGTTCTATTTCCGGGTTCCGCTGGAAGTGGCCATCGGCCGGATTCTGGGCGGCCGCAACGCCATCAAGCACTACGAGGCCGGCATGGATCTGGAATTGAGCCGCAACATCGAAGAGAGCTTTCGCCTGTTCCAGGGCCGGATTCTGGATGAGTATGAGTCGATGATTCAGGAAGTGGGATTTCACGTGATTGACGCCACCGGATCCATTGAGGACCAGCAGCGGCAAATGCGCGAGATCGTAACGCAGGAGCTGGGCGAGAGCCTGCGCAACGGAATATTGAAAGCGTCGCGAGGAGATTTGGATGCAGCCAAAGCAGCCGCTCGAATTCTATAGCGAAGCGCTGCCGGATGTCGATACGCGAGAGCTGCAAGGAACGCTGATCGTGATCGAAGGCCCGGACGCAGTGGGCCGGTCGACGCAGGTGGCCCGTTTGCGGATGTGGCTGGAGCGTCAGGGACACGCGGTGCTGGACACGGGTCTTGCACGCGGCGCGCTGGCCGGCAAGGGCATCCAGGAAGCCAAGAAGGGCAACACCCTGGGTCCTGTTACCATGACACTGTTCTACGCCACGGATTTCGCCGACCGCCTGGAAAATGAAATTGTTCCGGCCCTGCGCGCCGGCTTCGTGGTGCTGACGGACCGCTACATCTTCTCGCTGATGGCGCGCGCCATTGCCCGCGGTGAGGACCGGCTGTGGATCGAGAAAGTCGCCGGATTCGCGCTGGTGCCGCACGCCGTCTATTACCTCCGAGCCGACGTGCGGGATCTGGTCACGCGAGTGGTGCTGGGGCGCGGCGCTTTCGATTACTGGGAAAGCGGCATGGACATGGGCTTCGGCACCAACATGCATGACAGTTTCGTCCGCTACCAAACGCGCCTGATCCGCGCCCTGGATCGCATGGCCAAGAAGTACGACTTCAACACCGTGGACGCCACCCAGACTCCCGACCAGATTTTTCGGGTGCTGCAAAGATCTATTGCAAAGTTGTTCTAGAAGACAGGGCATGGCCCTGTGTTACAGTCAGCAATTGCCTATGGTTGTTCTCTAAGCTCTCCGTTTGACCGCCAGCGCCCGGCGCAATGCCGGTTGTGTCCCTGGCCGAACCTGAGAGCTCTCGCAGCCTTTCCCACAAGACCAAAGTCATGAGGATGAAATGTCACGAGAAGAGAGAAAACTGCATAAAGGTATCGAGAAACACGCTTCCCGCGAACAGCAGAAGCTCAACCAGCAACTCAACCGACAGCGCAAAGCGGGCCTGCGGAAGCCTCCGCGTCCGCACATCGCGCCTGACGCCGACTTCGAAGAAATAGAAATCGTCGAAACTCCCAGACCAGCCCCACCCATACGCGTGGAGACTGGCAGCGAAGGTCTGGTAGCCGAAATCGGACCCGGATCTTGCACCGTGCTCGCGAACGGTGATTCATGCCAGTGCCGCAGCCTGCCGGGCATGGCTATCGGCGACCGGGTTCTGTTCCGTCCCGAGCGCCGGCGCGTGGTCCGGATCTTGCCCCGCCGCACGGCCTTGTCGCGTCCCGACCCGGGTAATCCGCACCTCCAGCGAGTCCTGGCCGCCAACGTCGACATCGTGGTGAACGTTGTATCTCTCAGGGATCCGCCGCTGCGGCCCGGCCTCATCGATCGATTCCTGATCGCCATCGAACAATCGGGCGCCGATGCAATCCTGTGCGTCAACAAGTGCGACTTGCCGGCATCGGAGAGTGACTTCGCGCCGCTTATCCCGTATCAAGAAACCGGCATAGAGGTGATCTTCTGCTCGGCCGCTACCGGCGATGGGCTCGATCGCCTGGCCGAAGCGCTGGCTGGAAAGACCTGCGTTTTCGCGGGACACAGTGGAGTTGGAAAGTCGTCGTTGCTGAACGCGCTGGCCCCGGAACTAGGCCTGGCGACGGGCCCCGTGAGCGAGCACCACCACCGGGGCCGCCACACCACTACGGCATCGTCGCTGCATTTCCTGCCCAATGGGGCGGTGGTCATCGATACTCCCGGCATCCGCGAATTCGGGCTCTGGCAGGCCGGGCCCGAAGAAGTGCGCCGCAGTTTCCACGAGTTCCACCGCTGGGCGGCGGACTGCGCTTTTCCGGATTGCTCGCATGTCCACGAGCCCCGCTGCGCCGTCAAGCAGGCCGTGGAGGCCGGTCAAATCCCACGGGCCCGTTATGCCGCATTCCGCCGCATCCTGGAATCGCTCGGGTAAGTACATCTTGCAATTACCCAGCCAGCCTGCCAGAGTATTATAAATACCCAGTTTTGGACGTTCAGCATGATTGACACGACGATCGGGAATTTTCGGATTGATGAGCTGCTCGGCGAAGGGGGGATGGGCGTCGTCTACCGCGGCACGGATCTCTCGCTTGACCGCACCGTGGCCATCAAGGTCCTCAATTCGGATCTGTCGCGAAGTCCCGAACTGGTGCAGCGCTTCCGGGCCGAAGCTCGCGCCCAGGCCAATCTGAACCACGTCAATCTCGCGACGCTCTACACCTTCCTGGTGCATGAAGGCCGCGCCATGATGGTGATGGAATTCATCCAGGGCGAAACCATCGATCGCATGATCAACCGGCGTGGCCCCATTCCCAGCCAGGACGCCATTCCGATTTTCAAGCAGGCCCTGCTCGGCCTGGGCTTTGCGCATCGCTCCGGTGTGATTCACCGGGACATTAAGCCCAGCAACATCATGCTGAATACCCAGGGCATCGTGAAGGTGATGGATTTCGGCATCGCCAAGGTGATGGGCAACCGGGGCATGACCCGCACCGGGACGCAACTGGGAACGCCCTACTACATGCCGCCGGAAGTGGTGATGAATAATCCGGTGGACATCCGCTCGGATGTTTACTCGCTGGGCGTCACGCTCTATGAAATGCTGAGTGCGCACGTGCCCTTCCCGGGCGAGACGGATTACCAGATCCTGTCCGCGCATGTGAACACGCCTCCGCCTCCGCCTACGCGTTATTACCCGTACATTCCGAGCGGGATCCAGAACGCTGTGCTCAAGGCGCTCGAGAAAAATCCCGATCACCGCTTCCAATCCGTCGAGGAGTTCGGGGCCGCCCTGGAACGGAGCGAAGATTTCTCGTACGCGCCGCAGGGTCTCTCGGTGGCTACATCGGCCGCGACCGCGGCGCCGTCCACTCTCGCTCCGCCAGCCCCCTTGGCTGCGCCTTACAGCCCTCCGCCGCTGCCGGGACCGGTGGGCGCCGGACAGACGCTGCACGCCACTCAAACCATTCCGCCGCTGGCTGCGACACAGTCTATTTACATTCCACCCCCGGGACCGCACGCGGCGGCAGTAAAACAGCCCTTCTGGACGCGTCCTCGGATGGCGATCGCGGGCGTGTGCGTGCTCCTGGTGCTGCTGCTGCTGGGCTGGCTGATACCTGAGCCGGGCCGCCAGCGCGCCGGCTCCGGCGACGAACCGGCTGTGCAAACCAAGTCGGACCCCAACAAGAGCGCTGCGCCCACCGGTACCATCGAAATTCCCATGGGCGGCGAGCCGGCCTCCGCTCCGCCGGCTTCGGCGGGGACTGCGCCATCGTCTGGCTCCAGCGCGCCCGCATCCAGCGCATCCGATCTCAAGGTGGCGTTCCGCGCCGCCTCCCCATCCATCAAACTGGGCCAGACCGCACACCTCGTATGGTCCGTGCAGGGCGCTAAGGACGTAACCATCACGCCCGGCATCGGCACCGTCAAAGCCGAAGGCAGCATGGACGTCCCGCTGCGGCGCACCACCGAGTTCAAGCTGGTGGCCAAAGGCGCCGACGGACACGCCATCACCAATTCGGCGGTGGTGAATGTGGAAGAAGTCCAGACGCCCGCACCGGTGCGGCTCACGGCCGAATTTGATGCGCAGAGCGGCCGGATTCCCTCCGGGCAGAGCGCGGTGCTGCGCTGGTCCGTCCCCGGCGCGACGGAGGTAAGCATCAGCCCCGGCGTCGGCACGGTGCCTGCGCAGGGCACGGTTCGCGTTAGCCCGGCGCAAACCACGCAATACTTTCTGACAGCCCGCGGACCCGGCGGCAGTGTCGCCTCCAGCACCACCACGATTATCGTGGACCCGCCCGCGGCCGCCGCCGTGCGCATCGCCTTTGACGCGGTTCCGAACATTATTCAGCAGGGGCAGTACACCACGCTGCGCTGGTCCCTGGCTAATGCGCGCACCGCCACCATTGAGCCGGAGCCCGGCGTACTGCATCAGGTGAACGGGCAGCAGCGCGTTAGTCCGGCGTCCACCACCACCTATCGCCTGACCGCGCATGCCGCCGACGGAACCGCGACCACCGCTACATTCACCGTGCAAGTAGAGCCGCGCACCGTGGCGCCACCGTCGGCGCCCTCGCCATCGGCAGCCGCGGGACACATATTCAACGTGGTGCATGACCACCAGGGCGCCCTCGGGAATACCGCGGTTTGGTTGAGCTGCTGGGGCCAGATGCAGGTGAGCGGCGGGCGCTTGCGGTACGTGGTCACGGGCAGTACCGACAATCGCCGCGATAACTTCGATATCGCCTTATCGGACATTCAGGAAGCTAAACTGAATCGCCTGCCTATTCGCTCGCGCCCGTCGTTCCATGTCCGGGTAAGCGGCCAGACCCTCAACTTCGTCCCGGCCAATGCGACCACTTCGCAGATTGTCTCCGAGATCGACCAGGCCCGCCGCTAACACACTAACGTTTCGCTCCCTCGCGGTCGCGGCTCCGTTCATGCCTTTACCGGTCCAGTTCATCGCTAACGGAGCCGCGCGCGTCAGCAAGCGTGCCGGTAATCCGTAGCCTAACGTTTCGCTCCCTCACTGTCGCGGCTCCGTTCATGCCCTTACCGGTCCAGCCGGGGCGAACTGTTCATCGCTAACGGTGCCGCGCGTCAGCAAGCGTGCCGGTAATCCGTAACCTAACGTTTCGCTCCCTCACGGTCGCGGCTCCGTTCATGCCGTTACCGGTCCAGCCGGGGCGAACCGTTCATCGCTAAGGGAGCCGCGCGCGTCAGCAAGCGCCCGGTAATCCGTAGCCTAACGTTTCGCTTCCTCACGGTCGCGGGTCCGTTTGGCGCTGGTGCTGGCATCCAAGGCCAGGATGCTCTTCGTCCCGGTGGCCGGATGCTGTCCGGTCCGGCGCTCGGCGATTTCCAGCAATAACTTCGCGCTGTCGGCATCGTCGGGATACAGCGCTTCTCCGACGTTAAAGTGCACCGCGCCCGGGCACGCTTCCGACAGGATGCTCTGCAGCGCCGCGATCTTTCCGCCCAGGTCCTCGCGCTTCATTCCGGGAAGAATCAACGCGAACTTATCGTCTCCGATGCGGGCAACGTGGTCATATTCGCGGCAACTCTCCCGCATGCTTTTCGCCAGCGCGCGGAGGAACTCATCGCCCAGCGGCGCCGGCGCTCCCGCCACCTGCGAGACCGCGATTGCCAGGCTCTGCTTGTGCCGCCTCGCGGCCCCCAGCTCCGATTCGAGCGACTTCATCATCAGATGCAAATTCGGCAGACCGGTGGCGGCGTCGGTGTTGGCTTTCACTTCCATTTCCCGGTATTTCAGGGCATTCTCAATGGCCGTGCCGATCCGGGGCGTCAGCGACATCAGAATTCGCAAATGGTCTGTAGTGAATGCATCCTGGCCGCGGCGATAGAGCGCGATCACACCCAGCAATCCGCTGCTACACTCCAGCGGCAGAGCGATCGCCGAGTTCAATTCCTTGCCGGGTTCGCACCGAAAACCCGGATCCACCGTTGGATTTCCATTTACAACCGCCTGCCGTTGTTGCGCCACCCATCCGGTTAAGCCCTCGCCCACGGTTACTTCCATGGAGCTAAGCATCTCCTCATTGTCCCCGGCTGCGTGCGCGGCCACCAGCGTGCCGCCCTGATGCAGGAACACGGCCATGGCATCGAACGGCACCGCCGTCCGCAAGCCGCCTTCCAGGCGCCCCAGGGTCTCCTGCAGATCCAGAGATCCGGTCATGCCGGAGGACATGTCCAGCAGCAACTGGCCCTCGCGGCCTGCTGCGGCGATGCTGCTCAGAAAGCCCGGGGCTTCGGCGCCGGAGGCAACTCCGGACAACGCGCAAAGGTCGAGACCGGCTCCCGGAGTTTCACCGTTTTCCACCTTAATATGTTTCGACAATGTGGGACGCGAGTCCGCGCCCGTTTTCACTTCGAGATCCAGGTCGCGATACAGCCGTTGCAGTACCCGCACCACGCGCGGATCGAAGGTTTGGCCCGATTCCGCGGCGATCTGTTCCATGGCGTCCTCCAGCGACAAGGCGCGCCGGTATTCGCGATCCGATGTGAGCGCATCCAGGTAGTCGGCGGCAGTCAGAATTCGCGCGGCCAGCGGAATCGCTTCCCCCTTCAGCCCCAGCGGATAGCCGGACCCGTTCCACTTTTCATGATGCGCGCGCACAATGGGCGCCACGGGATAAGGAAACTGCACCTGCTCCACGATCTCAGCCCCCACCAGCGGGTGCACCTTCATTTTGGCGAACTCTTCAGCCGAAAGCTTTCCCGGCTTGGTCAGGATGTACTCGGGCACTGCCAGCTTTCCGATATCGTGCAGCAGCGCGGCCGCCTGCAGCGCTTCCAGTTCCTCGCCGCTCAGTCCCATTTCCTTCCCCATGCCCAGCGAATACACCTGCACCCGGCGCAGATGGCCACGCGTGTTCAGATTGTCTTTCGCTTCCACAGCGAGAGCCAGCCCTTCAATGGCGCGCAGATGCAGCGCCGCCATATTGCTGGCGTGCTTCTCTTTCTCCGCAACGTTCGTCTTTTGCACGCTGTAGTAGCGCCAGGCGACATAGATAACCGGCAGCACCAGCAGCGCCGTGTCCAGCGATATGCCGCTGGACGCCGCATTCAATACATTCGCGATTGCGGCAGCCACCAGATAATACGGCAGCGACCAGAAGTATGACTCCCTCCAGATCTGAACCAGACGCCGGTTCTGGTTCAACCGCATCGCAATGGCCGCCGGGAACGTGTTGGCGAAAAACAACGCCAGCGATGCCGCGAACAGCCGTACCGTGGGGCTCCGCACCGCCTGCGGCATCAGCGCCTGGTAGGCAAAGTTCGCCGTAGCAATCACGGCCGCCATCATGCTGGCGCTGAGCGCTATCTGCGGCCAGCGCGAGCGCGTGTGTTTGTTCCAGAATCCTTGCGCAACGGCCGCCAGCGACCCCAGCACCAGCGCTTCCTCTACACTCAAACGCAGAATGCCGATGAGGATAACCGGCAGGTTTGCCGAAAAGGACATCCCTCCACCCGCCCCTCTGATTTGGATGAAACTACAAAGGATCGCGAGACTCAGGTACAACAGGAAGAGCTTGGGCTCCGGCCACGTCCAGCGTGCCACCGCCGAGATTAAACAGGCTACGCCCAGGGACGACGTGATGATGACGAAAGTGCGGGTTCGCCAGGACATTAGCCTAATTTTTCATGGACCTAAGAAGTGATCGGATATACCGATCAGCGCGGGAGTAGGTGAAAGACCCCACAAGAGGGTCGCCTTATACCTTATGTGCGCGATTCGACGACAGTTTCCATCCGAATAAATTCAATTGTCGAGGAATTCATAAAAATGTTGGGAATTCTGGTGCATGGCGACAATCACTTTATCGTGCGCGGCCCCTTGCCGGATCGCGCACATGCGGTGGCTCTGGCGCGGCACTGGTCGCTGATCGAAATCGGTGCGCCCCCGCCTTCTTGGCTGACTCCATGGCGCATCAGCTCGCAAGAGTTCCGCGAGAATCTGGAGTGGGCCGTAATCGTGCCAGGCGAGGGCCGTCGCAATCCAGCTGTGACGCAGCTTCTCGATGAATTGGCGGCGCGGGGAATTGCAATACAGAATTACAGCGCCAGTTAGTTCATTTTCCAGTCCAAAGCTCGGGGAAGCTCTGGTGCAGCCGCTTCAACTTGGGAAGATCGTTATAGACCACGTACGGATTTCCCGGATTGCGCGCGATGTAATTCTGATGGTACTCTTCAGCGGCGTAAAATCCGGCGAGCGGGGTGACTTGTGTCACGATTGGCCTTGAAAACACCTTGGCTTGGTTGAGCTGTTGAATATACGCTTCGGCGACGCGCTTCTGTTCGTCGGTAGTGAAGAAGATGGCCGACCGGTACTGGGGTCCCTCGTCGGGCCCCTGGCGGTTTAGTTCCGTCGGATCGTGCGCGACCGAGAAATAGATATGCAGCAGCTTGCCGAGCGTGACGCGCGACGGATCGAAGGTGATCTTGACCGACTCGGCATGGCTGGTGAAGCCGGTGCTCACGGTGGCGTAGTTGGCCGTGAGGCGGCTGCCGCCCGAGTATCCGGACACTACTTCGGTAACGCCCTGGACATGCCGGTAAACCGCATCGACGCCCCAGAAGCAGCCGCCCGCCAGGACGATGCTCGATTTTTGTTTGGCGGGTGGCGCGGGAGTGTCCACCGTTGGGGCTGGGAATTCGGCGGCGAGCAGGAGGAGAGCAAGTAAGTACTGCATGACTCCTTAATTCTATCGCGGTAGTGGCGTAGCGCAGGGCCATGCCTTGCCCCCGGCAGGCTTCGGACAGGGCATGGCCCTGTGCTACGAGGACAAGGACGAGGACACTACGGCCAGAGGCTTCTCTTCCAACTGCGTGGTCACCGGGAGGTCGATGGTCACCATCAGGCCGGGATTCGCGTTTTGGGCTTCCAGCGAACCCTTGTGCAGCTCGACTGCTCGGCGCGCGATGGCCAGGCCGAGACCCACGCCGCCGCTGGCTCGGTCGCGGTCTGACTCCACGCGGTAAAAGGCGTCGAAAATGCGCGGCAGGGATTCCTCGGGGACTCCCGGGCCGTAATCGCGGACGGTGATGCGGGCCCGATCGGAGATGCGCTCCAGACGCACATCGATAGTTGTCCGCGGTGGCGCATAGCGGACCGCGTTGCGGACCACATTCTCCACAACCCGGCGCAACAGCTCTTCATCGCCGGCCACCGTGACCGGCTGGGACGCCTTCAGATCCAGAGTGCACTCGCGGGCGGTGGCCTCGATGGAAATCGCATCCACCAGGTCCGCGATTAACTCGTCGAGGCGGACCGGCTCCATTCGCTTCTTGCTCGGGTCGCCCTCGGCCCTGGTTACTTCGATCAACTCGCCTACCAGCTCATTGAGGCGGTCGGCCTCGCGCTGGATGCGGTCCAGCATCTGATCGTAATCCTGACTGGAACGGGCCAGCTCGGTGGCAACGCACAGGCGGGCCAGCGGGCTGCGCAATTCATGCGAAATATCCTGCAGCAGGCGGCGTTCGGCCGAAACCAGCGTTTGAATCCGGCCGGCCATCTGGTTGAAGCTGCGCGCCAGCTCTCCGATCTCGTCATTCCGGGTAGCGGGAGCCCGGGCCGAAAGATCGCCCGCGCCAAAGCCCTCCACGGTTTTCTTAAGCCGCTGCACGGGCGACGTCAGGTGATATGCGAACGCATAGCACAGCAAGACCACCGCGCCGACAATCCAGAGATGCTGGTACTGGAGGAACCAGAAGAACGAACCGCGGCGCTCTTCGATGACAAAGAGCCAATATTTGTGGCTGGAATCGGGTCGGGCAATAATGGGACCCCGGCGGCCGATGAAGGGAATCGGCGGACGCGGACGGACTCCCATGCGCTTCTGCAGATCGGGCCGGGATTGCCCGGTGAGCAGGTCGGTACCCTGGGCGTCGGTGAAAACGAATTGCGACTGCGTGATGGACTGGAACCGCGCCATCACCGAGGCGAGCGCGGGCTGCCCGCCCGATTCGTAAGCGCGCTTGAGATCCTCCACCTGCAGCCGCAGGAGCATGTTGAAGGGCGACTGCCGGAAATCCGGGCTGCGGAACGTGAGCGCCGTGGTAAGAATGATGCCGCCGATGGCGATCACCATGGTGGCCAGGAACCAGAGCAGCGTCTTGGCGAAGAGCGATCTCATAGCTGGGTGGCCTCCTCCGCCGTGCGGGCGAATTGATAACCCACGCCGCGAATGGTCTTGATCTCGGGGCGCGCGTTTTCCAGCTTCTTGCGCAGATGGCTGACGTGCATATCGATGGAGCGGTCAAACGCGGTGGCCTTGCGGTTATACAGGTTCTCCATCAGCTCATCGCGCGACACCACGCGTCCGGCCGCCCGCATCAACTGTTCCAGAATGTCGAATTCGAGCGTGGTCAGCTCCACCGGCGTACCGTCATAGGAGACTTCGCGAGTTCCGGGGTTGAGCGTCACGCCATTCACTTCCACCAGCCCGCGCGTAGGGCGGGCATCGCTGCGGCGCAGGATGGCTTTGATGCGCGCCGACAGCTCGCGGGCGTTAAACGGCTTCGGTAGATAATCGTCGGCGCCGGCTTCCAGGCCGACGATGCGATCCACATCCTCGCCCCGGGCGGTCAGCATCAGCACCGGCATGCGGCTCTGGGCGCGAAGACGCTTGAGAATCTCGAACCCGTCCATGCCCGGAAGCATGACATCGAGAATCGCCAAATCGAAGCCACCCTCCAGCGCGAGTTGCAGTCCATGCCGACCTTCATTGACACACTCGACGGAATAGCCCTCACGGCGCAGAAATTCGCCGAGAAGCGCGCACAACTCCACATCGTCATCGATGATCAACAGCCGCATCCAATGTTATAGTAACTCACTGATGCGAATCGTCTTGTTATTGCTGGTCGCGGCTACGGGACCCGCCTGGGCGCAGCTGGAGCCCAAGGAAGCCGACTTCGTGGTGAAGGCTTTTCACTTCTCCGACGGCCGCACGCTGGCCGAAGCGAAGCTGCACTTTCGGACGCTGGGGACCCCTGCGGGCAACAACGCCGTGTTGATCCTGCATGGCTCGGGCGGCACTGGAAAGCAGTTCGTATCGGAATCGTTTTCGACCATCTTCGGGCCCGGCGAGCTGTTGGATGCGTCGAAATACTTCATCATCCTGCCGGATGGCATCGGGCACGGCGGGTCCTCCAAACCCAGCGACGGATTGAAACTCGATTTTCCACACTACGGATACGGCGATATGGTGACGCTGCAATATCGCCTGGTAACGGAGGGCCTGGGCCTGCGGCATTTGCGTCTGGTGATGGGGACCTCCATGGGTGGCATGCAGACCTGGATGTGGGGCGAGCGCTATCCGGAGTTCATGGATGCCTTGATGCCGCTGGCCAGCGAGCCGGTGCAGATATCGGGACGCAACCGGTTTTTCCGGCGCATGATGATTGACCCGCTGCGCGAAAATCCCGAGCGGGGACTGCGCACGGCGCTGTATGTGTTGATGATTATGACCACCAGCCCGCTGCAGCTGCAAAAGGAAGCGCCCACGCGCGACCAGGCCGATAAGCTGTTCTACGAGACGCTGGCCAAACGAACGGCCGCGGCAAACTCTTTCGATTTCTTGTATCAGATGGAGGCGTCCAACGATTACGATCCTGCGCCGCTGCTCGAGAAAATTCGCGCCCCGCTGCTCGCGGTGAACTCGGCGGACGATCAAGTGAATCCACCGGAACTGGGCGACATGGAGCGTGAGATCAAGCGCGTGCCGCGCGGCCGGTACGTCCTGATACCGATCAGCAGCGAGACGCGCGGCCACGGCACGCACTCGCTGCCCAAGGTGTGGGGCAAGTATTTAGCAGAGTTACTTCAAGAATCGAATTCACAGTGATTCGTCCCTGCGTTCTTCTTCTCCTCGCCGCTTTCAGCCTCCACGCCGACACGTACCCGCGCCAGCCTGGCATCGACGTGCAACACTACACTTTTCGCCTCACCCTGACCGACGAGACCGACGAAATTTCCGGCGAGACCACCGTCGACGCCCGCTTCGTTCGCGACGGGGTCACCGAGCTCACGCTCGACCTCGCATCCACCATGCACGTCACCTCCGTGACCTCGCAGTACACCCATGCCGCCGATCGGCTCGCCATTACAGTGGACCCGCCCTCGCACGCCGGCGACCGCCGCCAGTTCACCATCGCTTATCACGGCATTCCCACCGCCGGCCTCAGGATCGGAGCGAACAAGTATGGCGAGCGTACCTTTTTCAGCCAGAACTGGCCCGACCAGGCCCGCCAGTGGCTGCCCGTTATCGATCACCCGTATGACAAAGCCACCAGCGAATTCATCGTCACCGCGCCGGGCCGCTATCAAGTGGTGGCCAACGGGCTGCTGCAGGAGCAAACCGATCTGAGCGGTGGCCGGCGTCGTACGCACTGGGAGCAATCCGCCCCGATTGCGTCCTGGCTGAACGCCCTGGGCGTGGCGCAGTTCGCGACACGGCATTTCGGTTCCGTGCGCGGCATTCCACTTCAGACCTGGGTATATCCGGAAGACCGCGACGCCGGGATCACCATGTTTGAAACATCCGCTCGCCAGGCGCTGGAATTTTACAGCGAGCGCATCGGCCCATTTCCCTACGAAAAGCTGGCCAATGTGGAAGCCACCGGATTCACCGGCGGCATGGAACTCGCCAGCGCGATTTTCTATGGCGAGAAATCGGTAGCGGCACGGCCCGCTCCCAGTCTGGTGGCCCATGAGATCGCGCACCAGTGGTTCGGAGACGCCGTCACCGAGAAGGACTGGGACGACGTGTGGCTCAGCGAAGGATTCGCGACCTATTTCACGCTGCTCTTCCTTGAGAATTCGCAAGGCCGCGATGCCTTTGTGGAGGGATTGAAGCACAGCCGCGAAGCCGTGCTGGCCGCTGAGAAGAAGAACCCCGCATTGACCGTTATCCACAACAATCTCTCGGACATGCGCAGGGTGTTGAATCCGCTGGTATACCAGAAAGGCGGGTGGACCTTGCATATGCTGCGGGCGCAGATGGGAACGGACAAGTTCTGGGCCGGCATTCGCGAATATTACCGGCGCTATCGCGACAGTAACGCCTCGACAGACGATTTCAGAAAAGTGATGGAAGAGAATTCGGGCGCCGATCTGTCGTGGTTCTTCCGGCAGTGGCTGCAGCGCGCCGGATCGCCGGTAGTGGAAGGCAGCTGGAGCTACAACGCCGCGGCGAAGCGAATCGAAATCGATCTCACGCAGACACAGGCGGGGGAATTCTACCGCTTGCCCTTGGAAATCGGAATCGCGACGGATGGCGACCGCCGCACCCGCATCGAGAAAATAGACATGACTCGAAAGGACGGCCGCTTCGAATTTGATGCGGAGAAGGAACCGTCCTCCGTCGTGCTGGATCCCAACACGTGGCTGTTGATGGAATCGCGATTCGCTAAACGCGCGAACTGATCACTGCTTGTTGTGGTCGTAACACCATGCCACCAGCGGCTCCGGAAACAGACCTTGGTTGGCCCGCTTCAGATCCTCCAGCTTGAGCTGCTGGAACGTGAATGACACGGACCCGTCGCCGCTGACGCTGCCGACCATGTAACCGTACACATCCGTCATGGCCTTGCGGTCTTTGCCGACCACTGCAGGGAGCCGGTACCGAACGGCCCCGGCCGTGCCCGCGATCCAGCCTCGCAGTACTTTGTCTTTCCAATAATCGGTCCGGTAGACATCTTCCATGTAGAAATGCGAGTGGCTGGCCAGGATGTAGACGCGCTTGTGGGCTGTATTTTGCGCGTGCCACAGCGTTTCGTAAACATCGCGCCCGCTCTTCTCGCCCTGCGCCCAGTCGCTCATGCTATGGTCATACCCCACGCTCCCAGGCAAAGCCGCGTGCATGCCAACCACGATGGTTTGGATTTCCGCGGAAGCTTCGTCGCGCTTGAGCAGCGCATGAAACCAGTTGAGCTGGGCGGTATCGAACTGTTCGGTGGAAGCGTTATCGAGCGAGATGAAATCGACGCCGCGATTGACCCAGTGATAGTAAGTGCTCAGCTTGTGATCCTTGGGATCGTCCTTCAGCCTTTGCGCGCGCAAGGTTGGGGTCAGCAGCCAGTCGGCGAACTGCGTCAGGTACGCCTGGCGAGTGGCGGGCGGAATGGTCTCATGATTGCCGATGCCCAGGAAAACGGGCAAATCGCCGAATGGCGATAGTTGGTGCGCGATAAAGTCGGGCCAGGCTGAGGTCTCGTAACCGATAATATTCAGCGGCCGCGGCAGCAGCCCCAGCGAGGCGGGGGGAAGCATGTCTTCGTCGAAAGTGTAAATCGCGCGAAAATCGCCCAGGTGCCAGTAAAACTCCGCGCCGCTGGCACGCACGCCCGATGCGATGGCGGGCATCACGATGTCGCCGCAGTTTCTCGAGTCGCCGGAAACGGCGAACTTCCACACGGGGTTCTGCGAGAACGCCACACCGCAGATCGCCAGCGGTATCCAGGAGACCTTCTTCATTTGTTAGAGTGTATCGCGGCGTAAGCTGGAAGTATGATCACCGATCTGGTGCAGATCCGGCGCCTGGGCGAAAAAGGGCGGCCGGAGAACGAGCGCTTCCGCCAGCACCTGAAACGGCATGACTTCGTGGAGCGCCGCTTTCGCAAGATCGCCGAGGATATTGAGGACCAAATCGACTGCCGGGCGTGCGCCAACTGCTGCCGCGTCGCCACCACCCGGCTGATGGAGCGCGATGTGGACAAGCTGGCGAAGTTCCTGCGGATTCCGCGGGCGCGCTTTCTGCGAGAATACACCGTGCAGACCGAAGACGAGGGCCTGATTCTCAAGCGCGGCGAAGGCGGATGTGTCTTCTTGAGCGGGAACGACTGCACCGTATACGAAGCGCGCCCCGGAACCTGCGAGGATTTCCCGCACCTGGTACGCGGCGCCGGGTCGCTAGTGAGCCGCATGTGGCAGTTTATTGACCGCGCCACCTATTGCCCCATCGTGTACAACGCAATGGATGCGTTCAAAAAGGAGAGCCGTTTTCGCTGACCGCGCGCCCGCTCAGAGCGCTACGGTTTGCGAGCCGTCGATTTTTTGACCACCGGCGAGGTTGAAAAACAGCCGGAAACGAAACGTGAACAACGCGCCGAGAATGGCTTTCAGCCGGAAGGCGAGTCCGCTGAAAAACCCATAGTGCTTGCCGAAGAAGACGGCGGCGCCGTGGACGCGGTCGGCTTCCACCACTGCGTCCGCGGCGGCGGTGCGGCGCACCGCGGCGCCGGTAAACAGCGCGGTAATGCCGGGCAGCACCTGCAGCTTTTTGCCTGAGCGCCGGATCTGGAAACTCAGCTCGGCATCGGAAAACGCATCGCCGTAGCGCTCGTCGAGATAATTAATGCCGCGGAAGAAGTACTTGCTGACCATCAAAGCCTGAAAGGCGGCGTATTCCACCGAAACGGAATCGGCCGTGGGATCGATCTCCACCAGCGCGGGCTGCGTGCCGGTAGCCGGAGACGGGAGACGCCAGGCCTGATTCACCGGCCGCGATTCGGAATCCAGCAGGAGCGGACAGACGGCGGCCACGTCGGAATCGTTTTCCAGCCGTCCGGCCAGCGCGGGAATTGTGTTTGGCAGAACTTCGACTTCCGAAGTCAGGAACAGCAGCAGTTCTCCCACCGCCGTTCGGCTGCCGATATTGAAAGCCTTGGTGCGGCCGAAATAGCGCGGCAATCGCAGAATGGTGATGCCCGAGAATTCCGTATCGAGCGTGGGACTGTCGTCCTGCGATCCCGCGTCCACCACCAGAACCTCCAGCGTCTCGCGATCCTTTGATCGCTCCAGCGCTTCCAGACACCGGCGCAGTCCAGCCGCGTTGTTATAGGAAAACACCACCGCGCTCACCTTGATCCGCGGCGGCAGCTCTTCCGGCAGTATTTCGGGCGCGGGTCGCACGTCCAGCGCGGGCACCGCCTTCTTGGTCTGATTTTTCTTGGTGGCTAAAGGCACTGGCGGCTATCCGATGAAATGGTACTTCCGAGCCTCATCGTCCCACACTATTTTCTTGCCGCTCTTGAATGACAGCGTGGCCATGTGTCCCGAGATGGCGGCCTGCTGGCCCACTTCCACGGGGGCGATCACTTTCGCCTTGCCGTTGATGGCGTCGATCCAGTTGCGCACATGCGCCTCCACCGCCTTGTTGTCGTTCCCCGGCAGCTCGATATGCAGCTCCTTGCGTTCCGCAACTTGCGACGGTGGCTTGCCGCCGAACTTCTCCGGGTAGAAATTCAGGATCTGGCGATTGAGCACCTCGATGGTGCCCTCATTGCCCATGAAGTTCTCGCCGTACCCGAAATGATCGTTGCCGAAGTAGCAGCTGTAATTGATGTGGAACTTGCTCGGATACTCGTAAATGGCGCTCAGGGTATCGGGCACATCGCGGTCATCGGCGGAGTCGGTCCAGCGATAGATGCCGCCCGAAGCCATGCAGGTGCTGGGCACCGTCTTGCCGCACACGAAATTGCTGATATCGGTTTGGTGCACCAGCAGGTCGGTCGAGATGCCACCTGAGTAATCCCAGTAAAGGCGCCACTGATAATATCGATGCGGGTCAAACGCATGTTTGGGCGCCGGGCCCAGGAACTTGTTCCAATCCGTATTTTCAGGAGTGGCGTCGGCGGGAATCTTGTAGCGCCACGCGGGATTATCGCTCAACGAATTGCGATACCAGAAGGCGCGCACGTAGTGGATATCGCCGATCTGGCCCTGCTGCACCATTTCCTGAGCGCGCTGGTACAGGGAATTGCTGCGATTCTGCGTGCCCACCTGCACCACTTTGCCGGCGGCCTGGGCGGCCTTCAACATCAATTCGCCTTCCTCGATGGTGTGCGCCAGCGGCTTTTCCACATAGATGTTCTTGCCCGCCTTCAGCGCGGCCATGAACATGGGAAAGTGCAGATGTTCGGGGGTGGAAATCACCACGGCGTCAACGGCGGGATCCGCTAGCAGATCGCGGTAATCCTCGTAGGCTTTGGGCGTGTTCTGCCCCATCGTCTGCACGCGATCCTTGGCGCGGGCCAGATTGCCCGTATACGTGTCGCACACCGCGACCACTTGCGCCACAGTGCCGCTGCCTTTGTAGAGCTGATCCATCACATAGTACCCGCGGCTGCCGACGCCGATCCAACCGACATGTACTTGCGATCCGGCGTTCTGGGCGCGAAGGATTCCGGGCGCGGCGAGTGCAGCGGCAGTCCCGGTTTTCACGAAGGCGCGGCGGGAAACAGAGTCGTTCATGTTTTGAGGATAACAAGTTGTGCTACCGTGGCTGAATGAAGAAGGTTCTTCTAATATTGGTGGGGCTGGCCTGGCTCACCCTGACGGCTTGTGGTCCGGTATTGCAGCCTGCGGTGCAAGGCGAGTGGTCGGGCTACAAAAAGAAAGAAGCGCCCAAACCTAAGGCGGAGTAAATCCGGCGGACGCGCCGACCCATTCCATATCGCGGTTGTGATCCACACCCATCATTTTTCCGCGTCCCATGCGGATGATGGTGGTGACTGCCTCCGGCGCGGCAGCGCCGTCCAGCCAGACGTACATGATTCGAACCTCGGCTTTGGTGGGGCCGAAGGGCGTTTCGATGACCGGCGCGAACTCGATCTTTTCCTGAAGAATGTATTGCGCCGGATCCGCTTGCGCTACCTCGTCGCGCGTGGGTCCAATCTTCACGCCCAGGCCCGCGAATGAGAACAGCGGCTTCAGGACATAGTTCTCCAGATGGTCCGGAAGCTGCTTCAAATCGTGCAGCAACCAGGTGCGCGGAACGCACTCATGCTTTAACCAGGGTATGGAGAACTTGCTTAGCAGGAAATACCAGTTGGGATGGCCGGCCCATTCGACGTCCACGTCATCCCGGAAGTCAAAGCCGGGCTGGATGTGCTCGCGCTCCAACTCGTCGACAATCACGCGGTTGTAGATGCGGTGAATGGGCGTATCGCCGTGGAACAGGCGCGAGCCCTTGCGATGAACGTCGGTCACGGAAACGGTTCTGACGCCCAGCCGCTGCTCCGTGATCAAGAAATCCGCGAGCGTTTTTTGGAGGCTCGGATTGATCTCCATTAGGATCGTGTTTTCCGGCGCGTGATCCCCCAGGATGGCCTTGCGCAGGAGTTCCCAGTAATTCGAATCCGTAAGCATGTAGCGCAAATCGGGGTCGAGGTGGTAGACATCGCGATAGACTTCGGCCAGCAGCGGTTGATAGGCATACAGAGAAGGAAAACCCTGAATCTCCACCAGCTTTGGATTGAGACTCGAGTCGAGGCCGAAATCGGCCTGGATGAACAGCGGATGCGCGGCCTCATTCGGAACTTTAAACTGAGCCGGGATGTGGGCGGAGGCTGCCTGGAGATAAGCGGCGTTGCCGGTGATTTGTGAGATCAACTCCCGGCCGCACTTCACCATGCGCTGGAGGATGGGGCGCGGGAAGAAGCAGGGAGTTTCGCAATTGCGGAATTTGACGTGAGTGCCGCAGCGGTGGTCGAGTTCGCTCAGGAACTCGGCGTATTTCGCCGGCTTGAAACCGGCGTTGAAGGCGCTGCGATACTCGGCGATCATTTCTCCGCCGCGTGCCGCAGCAGGTTGATCCGCTCGCGCAGTTGCGGGCCCAGGCAAGCGGCTTCCTCGGGAGTCGCGCCGCTGGCTTTCAATCCGTCCTGTATCTGAGTATCGGTAATCCTTCCGAGATAGCCCATCAGCCAGCGGACATTATCCACCGTGATGTCATTCTTGAAATCATCCGTATGCTGGCCGGTGAAGCCAAAGCGCAGATACTGCCCCTCGCGTCCCGTCAGGAAAGATTTAGTCTGCGCGGTGTACGCGGCGCAGTCCCAGCCTTTCGGTCGCTGGTCGGTCCCCCAGGCCCCCAACACCTGGCCCCAATCCTTTACCCGATAGATCAGTTGGATTCGCCCCTCATGCTGGCGCTGGGCGATGCCGGTGTTGCTCCCGGTCCAGCGGTTGCGCGCATCCTTGTTGTCCCAGTTCGAAAGCAGCATCACCAGCACTTTCAAGCCCTGAAATTCCTTGGTGCCTAGAAATGGATTTCTGTTCCAGGCCCAGTCCTGAGTCAGTTCTTTTTGGTTGCCGTGACGGCGTTCGAATGATCCATTCGAAAAGGACCCGTCCGGTTGAATGAAGCCGGCGGCTCGCTTGAGTCCATGCACGCCTTCGATCTTGCCGTGTTCCACGAAGACCGTGGTGTCGGCATAATAGCCCAGCGCGGCGACGAACCGCGTCGCGAAACTTTCCGCTTTGGGCTCCAGGCCGCCCTTGACTCGCCACTTCACCCCTTCGCCGTCCCGCACCAGAACTTTGGGACTGCTGCCGGTGAGCCTTTCAGACAAGAATGTGAACGGCGGCTTGGGCTTGTTCTTGGCGCCCCCGGCCGGATGCCTGAAATCGATGTGCTCAATATCGCCGGGATCTTTCCAAAACAGTTTGTCCTGTGCGGAGCACCAGGTCGCCGCCGCCAGCAGAAAGATGAGCCGGCGATGCATTAGATCAGGAAGCGGCCGCTGTTCATGATTTGGCGATCGTCGGCCCAGATGTCGAAGTCGCGGCCCACCACGTCGATGTGCGTCGACGACCACCAGTCGGCGCCGGTGTGCGCGCCGTACGGATTGCCGAATGCCATGTGGATGCCGGGCAGCTTTTCATCCTGCAGGATATTGCCGATCACGCTGCGCAGGCCGATATTGGTTCCGATGGCGAACTCGCCCACGCGGTCGCTGTTTTCGTCGGTGTGGGTGTAGCGCCAGAACTCCTCTTCGAGCTCTTTGTTATAGGAAGAAGCGTCACGGACCCGATTGCCTTTTACACGGATGGTGAGCGGCGCGCTCTGCAGGTCGCCATACTTGGCGCACAGGTAATCGCCCACCACGCCGTCGATGACAAAAGTGCCATTCACTTCGCCGGGCGTTGTGAAAACCTCGCCGCCAGGGAGGTTGCCCCATTTGTGAATGCTGATGATGCCGCTGGTCTTCACCCACTTGTAGCTCTTGTTGAGATCGGCTTTGATCTCGGTGCCGGCAGCGGTGCGGGCATGGATCGCCGAAGCCGCAGTGGCGATCTCCCAGACCTTCACGCTGAGCTCGTCCACTTTGAGAAAATCGGCGCGCATACCCTCCAGCATGATCTTTTTTTCGATATTGACCATGTGGGCGTGGCGAATCTTGCGGCGGTTCACCACATCGGTCATCTGCATGCGCGTGTGCAACTCGTTGGTTTGGGCCTGCACGGTATAGATGCTGACCTGGCTGGTTTCCAGATCTTCAAGAATGGGCTCCGGCATATCATGCATGGGGCGCAGGCCGAGTTCCTCAAGAATGAATGGATTGTAGTGGACGCCCAGCGCCTCCAGCTCATGCACGATGCTGGCGGCGATTTCGAGGCAGGCATAGTCCGCGATCACGGTGACCTTTTCCCCCGGCTGGATGCGGAGGCAGACGTTGACCGCGTTCTTGGCTCCCGGCGTCAGTTCGGGATCGAAGGGGATCTGGTTGAGGATCTCTCTCATGTTTTGGCTGTGCTCGCTTGCAAATCCGCGGGATCGGCGACTCCAACGCCGGTTTCGGAAATAATGTAGTCGACTACTTTGACAAGGTCTCCGGTTTCACGGAAGACGCGAAGCTGGCGGTCGGCGCCGGTGCCTTGTTCCAGCATCTTGTGAATATAATTGATCTCGTTGCGAGATCCAAGTTCATCCACCACGTCGTCCACGAAGTGAAGATACTCGTAAATCAGATCACGCAGCGGGACTTCGATGCTCTTTCCGAAATCGATCAGCTTGCCGTCGATTCCATAACGCAGCGCGCGCCATTTGTTCTCCATGATGAGCGCGCGGCTGTACAGACGAAAAGTCTGATTGGCGCTGTGGAGCTTGTAAAGCTTGGCGACCGTGGCCTGGATCAGCGCGGCGATGGCCAGCGTCTCATCCACGCGCATGGGAATGTCGCAGATGCGGAACTCGAGCGTTGGGAAATTCGGGTGCGGGCGGATGTCCCACCAGATCTTCTTGGCGTTGTCTATGCAGCCGGTGTGGACCAGCAGATTGATGAACGCCTCATATTCACCCCAGCTCTGGTAATAGTCGGGAATATTGGTGCGCGGAAACTTGTCGAACACCTTGCAGCGGTATGACTTTAGTCCCGTATCCATGCCCAGCCAGAAGGGCGAGTTTGTCGACAACGCTAGTATGTGTGGCAGGAAATAGCGCGCCGCATTCATCAGATGGATGGAAGTCTCGCGGTCTTCCACGCCGACGTGGACGTGCAGTCCGAAGATGAGATTGGCGCGCGCCACCATCTTCATGTCCTCCACGATCAAGGCATAGCGCTCATCGGGGTAAATTTCCTGTTTGCGCCAGTCCGCGAAGGGATGGGTCCCCGAAGCCGCTAACTTCAGGCCGGCTTCTTTTGCCAGCTTCAGCATGCTGCACCGCAGACCCACGATGTCCTTGCGGGCTTCCTGAATGTTGGCGCATACTCCGGTGCCCACTTCGATCACCGATTGATGCATCTCCGGCTTGATCTGTTCCCGCAGCAGCGTCTTGCCGCGGCCGATGATCTCCATCTGGAGGTGCGAGCGGAGGTCGCGCGTTTCCGGATCGATGGTCTGGTATTCTTCCTCGATCCCTATGGTGAAGCTCGGTTTCATCGCTCAACCCGCGGATACGGCGCCCCTTGTTCCGGCATCCAAAAATCGCGACCAATGGAGCTCATCCCAGGCTGCGAGGCCCTTCTGCGCTTCGCGAATGGCCAGGTCCGCCACCGCGTTCACCACCCATTCGAAATTCTCCTCGCCGACGGACTTGCGATCCGCATCCGGAGCGGGATTCAGAAAATCGATAGCGTAGGGGATGCCATCCTGGACGGCGAATTCCACGGTATTGAGGTCATACCCAAGGGCCAAGCACAGCGTCAGGGCGTCGGTCTCAACGCGCTTGAGCAGGGCCGGATCGTACTTGGGCGGATTCTGCACGTAGCGCAGGTGATGCGGCTGCCGCGGGTCATAGGGCATGATGCGAACTTTCTCGCGGCCGATGACATAGCATCGAAAATACTCGTTGAAGTCGATGCCTTGCTGCAGCGTCATGCAGAGGTCGCCGGTTTGATCGTATGCGGCGAAAAACTCATCCGGGTTGTCTACCTTGTAGACATGCTTCCAGCCGCCGCCGGAGTGCGGTTTGAGGAACGCCGGAAATCCGATGTAAGAAAAGATATCGTCCCAATCCAGCGGGTATTGGAGGTTGCGCATGGACTGATCCGTGGTATCGGGCGGATGTTGCTTGTGCGGCAGCAGCACCGTGCGTGGCGTGGCCACGCCGAGGCGGGACGAAAGGGCGTAGTTGAAAAACTTGTCGTCGGCGCTCCACCAGAACGGGTTGTTGATCACTCGAGTCCCCGAGAGAGCGGCATTCTTCAGGAACGCGCGGTAAAACGGGATGTCCTGGGAGATGCGGTCAATGATGACCGTATAGCCGGACGGGACGGCCATTTTGACGCCGCCCACTTGCAGGCTCTCGGCCTGAATTCCAGACACTCCACGCGCGTTGATGGCCTCCACCAGGGCCGGAGGAAAGGTGGTCTCCATGCCATAGAGGATCCCTATCTTGTTCATACTTTTTCTAGCGTAGCAGGTGGCAGGCGCCCTACGGCGCTGCGGGCTCCGCTGGCTGTTCGATGTTTTCGACGGCGTCCCGCACCACCTCTTTCACCGCCTCCTTCACAGCCTCTTTTACCGTGGCCTCCATTTCCAGAGCGTTGAGTTCCAATCCGGTTTCCTCTCCAACCACCTTCTTGACGATGCCGTCCAGAACGGGCCCCAGCGGAGGCATCCCCTTGGCCACCGCCTTGGCTACGCGCTTGGCGACCTTGTCGGCCGGACTGGCATCTTCGGTTGCATCCGCCCCTTTTGAATTGCCGGAGGCCTCCCAGTCCTCTTCAAACGTCTTCACCAGACGGTTGACGGTTTTGGGATCGCGGAAGATAATGCCGATCTCGCGGCGCGCGCCGAGCTCCAGCTCGCGCAGGCTCTGGCTACCCACAAACGCTTGATGGGCGTCGCGAATGATGGTGCGGGTATGCAATCGCATTGGGCCCAGTTTCCGTACGGCCAGTTGCACCCGTATACCGCTGAGGCGGCCGATGATCCGGATGTCGACCCCGGCCTTGCAGCGCTCGGCAAGAAGCCGGACGACGGCCGCGTCGCTGACTTCGGGATCGTAAATCAGGAGTTGCTTTCGGGCTCCCTTGATGAACGCCGAAAGCTGCTTGCGGGCATTCACGGGGCTCACCACGAACTGGGGACTGCCCGCCGAGTATGGCTGACGTTTCGTATCGGCTTCGAACAGTTTGACGGCTTCCTGCACCAGCTTGGGGTTAGAAGTCACAATCCCGAAGCTGCGGCTGCGCTCGATGTCCAAAAGCGTAAAGTTGAACGCCAGGACGTACAGGTCGCGCCGGTCAATAATCATCATCTTGCCGTGGTAGCGCGCCAGATCGTCGGCCGTGCGCGAGACGGTAACTCCCGCGGCCAGGAGCTGCATTTCGAGCGTTCTGAGGTTCTTCTCGCCGCCCCGGTTGGTGAACGCAATTAGCGCATGCACCCCCACGCCGCGCGCCACCGCATCGGCAAGGGCCTTGGCGATCTCGCCCCGGTCAAACCGAAATATCATCACTTCCACGCTGGTCTTCGCGCTATTGATGGCTTTCACCAGCGGAGCGATGCCGTCGCCGGGCTGCACGATCATCTTCACGGGCGCGCTCTTCCATACAGCTGCTCAATGGGTATGCTCACAAGACTCCTGTTGTTGAGACGCGGGGATTGGGTTCGATGAGTCATGGCAAGTGCCTCTTGGCAATTCCATTGCATGCAATACGGGTGCCGCCTTGCGCTCGGGAGGCGGCCGTGTCCCTTGGGGGTCCTGTATGCCAAAGAAAAATAACGGACTTACGCTTTTCGTAGCGATGAGTCTCCTGATCGTGTCATCGGCCTTGGCCGAGAAGAAAAAGGATAACACCGAGGGGGCCAAAGGAGAAAGTACCGCTATCGGCACCCCCGTCTTGTGGCGAGAGCCAACCGATATTGCCTCCCGCAACCTGCTCTACGGACCCGGCGGCGTCGAACACCAGCCCAAGGGCCCCTTCACCTTTCTGAAGGAAGACTTGGATGGCACGAATCCGAAGTTCGAGGTTAAGGACGCGGATGGGGTGAAGTGGAAGGTGAAGATGGGCGAGGAAGCGCGGCCGGAAACGGTATCCACGCGTCTGGTATGGGCAGTCGGCTATTTCGCGAACGAGGATTACTTCCTAACGGACTTTCGGGCCGAACAGATGCCGCCACACCTGAAGCGCGGCCAGAACCTGGTGGGACCGGATGGCACTATCCACAACGTGCGGCTGAAGCGCTACCTGAAGGGCGAAAAGAAAACCGGCATCTGGAAGTGGCGGGAAAATCCGTTCACAGGCACGCGTGAGTTGAACGGATTGCGGGTGATGATGGCGCTGATCAACAACTGGGACTTGAAAGATGTCAACAACGCCGTTTATCGCGAGAAGCACGGGGACGACGCCGACGGCGCCACGGAGGTAGTCTACATGGTGACCGATCTGGGCGCCAGTTTCGGCACCACGGGCGAAAGCTGGAGCCACGCCAAGGGAAAAGGCAACATCGGCTCCTATGCTCACTCTCAGTTCATCGCCAAGGTGAAGGACGACCTGGTGGATTTTAATGGGCCCACCCGGCCGGCCATGATCGTCGCCTTTAACCCGCACGAATTCGTAAGCCGGCTGAACCTGCGCTGGATCGGCAAGGAAATCCCTAAGGCGGACGTCAAGTGGATTGCCGGATACTTGGCGCAGCTATCGGCGGATCAAATCAAGGACGCGTTTCGCGCGGCCGGATATTCCGCGCTTGAGGTGGATGAATTTGCAGTTCTGCTTACGGATAGAATCGCGGAGCTGAGTAAGCTCTAAACTTCACTCACAACGTCTTCTTCCTTGCGGAACTGCAGCTCATATAGTTCTGAATACAAACCGCCTGCCTGCAGCAATTCGTCGTGAGTGCCCCGCTGGGCGATGGCGCCGTCCTGCATCACGAAGATGACGTTCGCGCGCCGGATGGTCGCCAGACGATGCGCGATGACGATCGACGTCTTGCCTTCCATCAAGCGGTCCAGCGCGTCGAACACCAGCTTCTCGGAGGCTGCGTCGAGTCCGGAACTGGGCTCATCCAGAATCAATATGGGAGTGTTGCGAATCACCGCGCGCGCAATGGCAATCCGCTGGCGCTGTCCGCCCGAGAGCGTTACGCCGCGCTCGCCGACGATTGTGTCGTAGCCCTCCGGCATCTTTTCGATGAACTCGTGAGCATTCGCGAGCTCGGCCGCGCGCAGGATCTCAGTGCGGCTGGCTTCCGGCTTGCCGTACGCGATGTTGTTCCAGATGGGCGCATGGAACAACAACGTGTCCTGCAGAACGAAGCTGATCTGCTGGCGCAGCGATTTTTGCTTGAACCTCTTCACGTCCAAGCCGTCGATCTTTACTTGCCCGGAGACAGGGTCGTAGAAGCGGGGAATCAAGCTGATGATGGTGGATTTGCCCGCGCCGGTGGGACCCACGATCGCGGCCACCTGCCCGGGCTCAATCTGGAAGCTGACGTCCTTGAGTATTGGCTGGTCCGGCTCATAACTAAAGCTGACTTTCTCGAATTCTATTTTTCCCTTGAAAGCCGGCGCCCGGCGCGCTCCTGGCAGGTCTTTCACCTCGTAATCGGCTTCCAGGATCTCGCTGATACGCTCATATCCAACGGACGCCTTAGACCACGCGTCGGTCATCTTGGAAAGCTCCTGCATGGGCTTATACATCTTCCCGAGATACATGATGAACAAGACCAGGGACCCCGCCGAAAGAGCATTGCTGAGAACCATGCGCGCTCCGAACCACAGCACCAGCGCGGTGCCGACTGCGACGATGATCTGCACCAGAGGCGCCAGCCGGGCCTTCAGCTTGCGGGCGCGCAGGGCAATCTCGATGCCTTCGAGACTCTCCTCCTCCAGGCGGCGCTGTTCGTAATCCTCGCGCGCGAAGGCCTTGACCACGCGGATGGAGGAAAGGACTTCTTGGATGACCGAAACGATCTCCCCCTCTTTCTTGCGCACTTCGCGGGAGGCCTTCTTGATGCGGCGAGTGTACGAGAAAACCACGGCAAACAGCGGCGGCGCGACGGAGAGCGCGATCAGAGTGAAGCGCCAGTTGAGGTAAAACATCACCACTACCATGCCCACCAGCGTCATGCTGTTGATGAGCGCGGTCAGCATGCCCGAAACAACGAAGCTCTGAATGGCGTCGATGTCGCTGGTGACGCGGCTGATCAGATCGCCGGTGCGGCTGTGGTCGTGATAGGAAAGCGAGAGCCTTTGAATGCGGGAATAGAGCGTCCTCCGCAAATCGTGCGTCACCCATTGCCCCACGCTAGTGGTTACGTATTTTTCAATGTAGGAGCAAATGGCGTCCAGCACGGCGATCGCCAGCACCGCGACCGCGGCGAACTCGAGAATAGCCAGGGCATCGGTGCCGATGTTGGTCCGGATATAGTGATTCAGCCAGCCGTGGACCTGGCGTCCCTTCAGGACGTTGTCGAACACAATTTTCAGGGGCCAGGGCTCCAGCAGGTTGGCGGCGCCCTCGCCGATCACGGCCACGAAGCCCAGGGTGAGGGCCTTCCAGTGCGGCCGCAAGAGATCGTGGATTCTCAGCGGGTGCGGCTTGCCGGTAGAAGGTGTCATTCAGAGGGTCCACTTCATAGATGCACGCCAGAGCGGAAGTTGACAATCAGGATGCGGGGTTGAAACTGGCCAGGGCCGACTTTTCGTCCGTGTAGATGTCGAATATCATATGCAGGCGGGTAAGGTGCATAAGATCCTGCACGCGGCCCTTGAGATTCATCAGCTTCAACTGGCCCCCGCTATTCTTGACGGCCGCGAAGGCGGACACCAGCTCGCCGAGGCCGCTGGAATCGATGTAAAAGACCTCGGCCAGGTTCAGCAGGATGCGCACTTTGCCCTCGGCCAGGGTATCCCGGATCAGCTTGCGCAGGATCATGGTACCGTCACCGAGCGTAATGCGGCCCGATAGGTTGAGGACTGTCACACCTTCTACTTCCCAGTCGAAGAAATCGAGGATCATGCTGGCCACTATTCTACCCAGCGGGGCCGGGGGTGCCCCGCGCGGACCTGGGGGGTCGCGTACGGGTACAGGGCGAAAGTGGTGACGGGCTAGCGGGTGCGTCGCCGTTTCTGAATGAACGCCGCGAGCCCCACGCCGAACGCTACCAGACCCGCCGTCGCCGGCTCGGGCGTGAAGTTCACGATCTTGCTGACATCCTGCTGCGACAAACCGCTGTAGTTGGTGGCGCCTACCAGCCCTTGACCTACGCTCAAGGCCAGCGCGGAATCCCCGGCGACATTGCGCACGGTTCCGGTGTCGAATGCGAGGAACGCGAAGTTCAGGATGTTGACTGACTGTCCCGGATCCAGCGACAAGTGGATGGCCAGGATGTACTCGCGCCCGTTGTAAGACACGCTCATGTTGTTCTTGGCCCACTCATCGTTGCCGTTCACCATGGCCACCGTGGGAATCCGATTCGTGTTGTCCTTATCCACGGTGACGAACGGAGTTTGCAGCAAGAGGGTGTGATTTCCGTTGTGTGCCAGGTTGCCTTCGAACAAGACCGTTTGCGAGACGGTGGAACTGGTGGGGTTCGTGTAGGTGTCCAGGAAGCGATAGGTGTTCAGGCCCGGCAGCGCGTCCACGCGGCGAGTAAGCGTCAGCGGACCCAGATTGTTCACATAACCGAAGAAATCGAAGGCATCCATCCCGCCATCCTGTACGGCGCCCCGCACATCCGCAACCCCGGTGCCTGGGTTCGAGCCGGTATAACTCGCGCCATAGCTCGAGCAGTTCGCGTTCAGGCAGACATCGAAGAGACTTGTAAATTGCGTCGCAAATGCGCCCGGCACGCTCATCGCGAGCAAGGCGGCGAATCGTAGGATGAGGCGAGTGTTCACTGGGATCCTCTGCATAGAGCGTATGGGCGGGGGGTGTTGGGGGGCAGGGAGCAAAGGTACCGGCCCGTTCCGGACTAGTCCTGGTACCGGTAAAATGAGCGCATGCTTCTATCGCGTTGTATCGCCCTGATTGCGTTGGTCCTGGTTACCTCGGCCCGCGCCGAGGATTTCGCAGCGCAAGCCGATGCCTATATCAGCGCGCTGGTGCAGCAGAACAAGTTCAGCGGCAGCGTGCTGGCGGCGAAAGATGGAAAGCCGCTGTTTCGCAAAGGCTACCTGCTGGCGAACCGCGAGTGGAACATACCCAACGGGCCGGATACGAGGTTCCGCCTCGGCTCCATCACCAAACAGTTCACCGCGACGGCCATTCTTCAGCTCGCCGAGCAGGGCAAGCTGAAAGTGGACGATCCCATTTCGAAATACTATGAGGCGTCGCCGGCCAGTTGGGCGAAGGTGACCATCCATCACCTGCTGACGCACAGCTCGGGCATCCCCAGCTACACCAGCATGCCGGGATTTTTCGCGAAGCAATCGCGCGATGATCGCACTCCGGAAGAGATCATCCAGCTCACCCAGGACAAGCCGCTCGAGTTCGAGCCCGGCTCAAAGTGGAACTACGACAATACCGGATACATCCTGCTGGGCTACGTGGTCGAGAAGGCCTCGGGCGAAAAGTACGCCGATTACGTCCGCACTCACATTTTCGAGCCGCTCGGCATGCGCGACACCGGCTACGACATGCCCGTTGATATCGTGCCGCACCGCGCGGCGGGGTATGACGTCACCCCCAAGGGCTGGCGGAATTCTCCTTATCTTGCGATGAGCCTGCCGTATGCCGCCGGGTCGTTGTACTCAACCGTGGATGATCTGTTGATCTGGGACCAGGCAATCTACGCGGGAAAGCTGCTGACGCCCGAATCCTGGAAGAGAATGTTCACCGCGCACATCCACGAATACGGCTACGGGTGGGGGGTGGACGAACAGTTCCACCACCGCCAGATCAGCCACGGCGGTGGCATCAACGGGTTTGCCACGTTTATAGCGCGCTTTCCCGATGATAAGGTCACGGTGATCGCACTCGGCAATACCAGTTCGTCCGCCTCCGGCCAGATAGCCAAGGCGCTGGCGGGGATGCTGTTCGGCGAAAAGATCGCGATTCCCGCGCCGAAAGTGGAGGTCAAGATCGATACCAAGCTGTTGGATCGGTATCCAGGCAAGTACCAATTACAGCCGGGGATGGTCCTGACGGTGACGCGGGAGGGGGATCAACTCAAGATCCAACTCACTGGCCAGCCCAAGTTTCCAATGTTCCCCGAAGGAAATAACCTCTTCTTTCTCAAGGTGGTAGACGCAGAACTGGAATTCATCGCGGAGCCCGGGGGGCAGGCCAAGGCGGTGATTCTCCATCAAGGGGGCGCCGACAAGGAGGCGCCCCGGATCGCCACGCCGTGAAAAGGCCGGGTAATTTTTTCGCGATTTTGTAGAAATGACCTGCTCCCTGCGGCGTCACACTATCGGTGATCTGCGTTGGAACATGATTCGATGGCCGTGACTTCGTTGTATTGGCGGCAGTTATACCGCTATCTCTCTGGACTTCAGCGGGAGAGCCGCAAGGCACGGCTTCGCCCTCCACCCGTGCCTCGCGCCCCTGTGAGGTATCTTGGCCGTCCGCCCCGGAGACCTGCGCCCCAGCCCAGGCCTTCTTCCGCCCTGCCGAACTAACCGGCGGTCGGTGCTGGAGGACCGTTCATCTGGCTATTCGACGGTTCATCCGTAATCCCGCTGGAAGACAGAGTTCCCGGCTTATGCTGGAAGCCGAAAGGAACTCCATGCAAATCAGACTCTTTCCCCTGCTGCTGGCCGGCGCTATCGCGCTGTCCGCCCAGACCGAACGCTTCGATCTGAAGGTTCGAAACTACTTTTTCTCGGGCTTCGCCGGGAACAACACGGCTCTCGCCAAAGGCATGAAAATGTGTGAGGAAGCCTTAGCCGAGAATCCCAAGAACGCCGAGGCCATGGTGTGGCACGGCGCAGGCCTGTATGTCCAGGCCGGCAAAGCGTTCCAAGGCGGCGACCAGCAGAAGGGCATGGAGCTCTACCAGCGCGGCCTCAAGGAACTGGACGATGCCGTGGCATTGGCGCCGGATAACATCGGCGTGCGCATCCCGCGCGGCGCGGTGCTTTTCACGGGGTCCCGATTCGTCCCTCCAGAGATGTCCAAAGCGCTGATCGAGAAGGCCATTTCCGATTACGAAAAGGCCTACGAGATCCAAGGCCCGTATGTCGACCAGATGCCGTCACATGCTCGGGGCGAGCTGCTGATCGGCTTGGCCGACGGATACAGCCGGTTGGGCGAGCAGGAGAAGGCCCGCCACTTCTTCGAGCAGATCCAGAGCTCGCTCAAGGGGACCGCCTATGAGAAATCGGCAAACTTGTGGATGGAGACCAAGTCGCTTCCGGCCGCGCAGGCGGGCTGCCTCGGCTGCCACACCGGCAACTGACGGCGTCTAGAATGAAGGCTTGAGGCAGCCCATGACTGGATCAGTGCGATGGAGACTGGCTCGCATCGCACTGGCCAATACCGCGGCAGCGCTGGTCCCGCCTTTGTGGATGTGGTCCGTGGGCACTCCTTGGTATCGACTGGGGACCTCGCTAGGGATGTCGCTGGTCTATGGACACGTCATCGGCACGCTGGGCCACTTGGTGGTGCCTCGAATTTGGACCCTCCACGGATGCCGCACGGCGCTGCGGATGTGGGGGGTGCGAGTGCTTTCGCTGCTCGCGGTCGCCCTGGTGGGTTCGCTGATCGCCTGCCTGGTCTTCCTGGGTCTGGGATGGATCGGGAGCGGCGAGTTCTGGCGCTTCTACGAACTCAATCTTCGTCTTTGTATTATTCTTACGCTGGCGGCCGGCACGCTGGTTGGCATTTTTGAATCCATGCGCTACCGGCTGGACGAAGCCACGCTGGCGCTGCGGACTCGCGAGCTGGACCGCGAGCGCGCGCTGAAGATCGCTACCGAGGCACGGCTGGCATCGCTGGAATCGCGCGTCCATCCGCACTTTCTGTTCAATACGCTGAACTCAATCTCATCGCTGATTCCGGAGGATCCCAAGCGCGCCGAGCGGCTGGTGGAGCAAATGGCCGCGCTGCTGCGCTTCTCGCTGGACTCGGCGCGGGCAGGCCTGGTGCCACTCGAGCGCGAACTGAAGATCGTGGGCGATTACCTGGACATCGAAAAGGCGCGCTTCGGGCCGCGGCTGGAGTACGAGATCGACGTACCGAATGATTTGAGCGGCGCCTCCGTGCCGCCGCTGGCGATCCAGACCCTGGTGGAAAACAGCGTCAAGTTCGTGGTCTCGCCCAGCCGCGTGGGCGGACGCATTCGCGTTCTAGGCGAGCGCTGCGACGGGTCCGTGCGCATTCGAGTCGAGGACAACGGACCGGGCTTCGACTTGGCCCAGGCGCCCGCGGGACACGGGATCGACAATCTCCAGCATCGCCTGGCCACGCTGTTCGGCGATGCGGCCGCGCTGTCCGTTTCACGGAACAACGGAACCAGCGCCGTGGTGCTTATCATTCCTGCCGGCGCGAACGGACATGCGGGCCTTCCTGGTTGACGACGAGCCGCTGGCGCTGAAACGGCTGGCGCGGATGCTCGCCGCCGGCGGGCGCGTCCAAGTGGCTGGCTCCTGCACCGATCCCGTGGAAGCCATTGCTGCAATTCAGGAGTCCAAGCCGGACCTGCTCTTTCTGGATATCCAGATGCCCGGCTTGAACGGATTCGAGATGCTGGCTCGCCTGGATCCGCAGCCGCTGGTGATCTTCACCACGGCTTTTGACCAGTACGCGCTGGATGCTTTCGCCGTGAACTCAGTTGATTATCTGCTCAAGCCGATTGAGTTGGCGCAACTGGAGCGCGCGCTGAACAAGATTGAGCGCATTCGCGGCGGTACGGACCCGGCGCCGGATCTACGCGATCTGCTCTCCCGAATCGCACCCGCCTCACCGGATTATCCGGGCCGCATCGCGTCCCGAACGGGCGAGCGCGTTGAGTTTGTCGAGCTGGCTCGAGTGACCCACTTCTTCGCCGCCGACAAGCTTACGTGGGCCGCCACCGGCGGCAAGAATTATCCCGTGGACCACACTATCCAGCAGCTGGAGGAGAAGCTGGATCCGAAGAAGTTCGTTCGCGTGCATCGATCGACGATCGTGAATCTGGATTTCGTGCATGAGCTGCATCCTTGGTTCGCGGGCCGCATGCTACTCCGGTTGAAAGACGAGAAGCGGACGGAAGTAGGCGTGTCCCGCGAGCGAGTGCGAACGCTTAAGGAGCGCCTGGGAATCTAGCAGGATTGTGGGGCGGACCCCCTGGTCCGCGCGGGGGCCCCTGCCCCCGCTGCACTGCGAAGAAGCCAGCCGGGGGTCCGCCCCGCATTACTCAATATCGGTGTTCGCGCTCGCGAAAGCGGCGCAACTCCCGGATATCCTCAATGAGCGCGGAGCGCTCCCGCGGACCGAGAGTGTTGTGCTCAATCACGTGCTTAAGGTCGTCAATGGCTTCATCCAGCCGGCCCCCGTCGAACCGGTCGCGGTCCAACGCGCGTTCGAAATCGGCGAGATGGCGGATGGCATTGTCGTAGCGCTCTGCCTCGCGGCCGCCGCGTTCCAAGCGGGAAGCACGGCGCAGGTCGTTGATGGTCCGGTTGATCAGGCCGCGTCCGTTGCCGTAGCGGCGCTGAGCCATAAGCAAGCTGGAAGCGGCGAGGAAAGCGGCGCCCAAGCGGCGTCTGGTGAGCATTGAAAAATTGTACTTCAACCTCCTGGCGCGTGCGGGGCGGACTCGGAGATTTTGCGCAGAGCCGCGGCGGTTGCGGTAGTCAGCGCATCTGCGGCCGGGACGGCGACATCGGGCGTGACGCCGGTCCCTTCCCAGTTAGTCTTCGAGATGGGATTGATCGCGCGGCCGCTAGGCAGGAACGCCATGAAATGTTCGCTCAACCGCTCCATTCCGCCGGGATGCGCTCCGCCGCCGGTGGTTTCTCCGATGATGGTTGCCCGTTTGAGGTTCTTGAGGTTGTAAGTAAACTCCTCGGCGGCGGAAAAAGTACGATTGCTGGTAAGCACGTAGACCGGCTTATTCGCGTAGCGGCGGCCGGGAACATAGGGCAGCGTCCACCATTGATGGGTTTCGTTGCTGGGACGCCAATAGAGATCGTTTAGGTGCACCTCTTCGCCGGGGGAGAAAAGATAGCTGGTGATCAGCGCGACCATGGCCGGGTCGCCTCCGCCGTTCTGGCGCAGGTCAATGATCAAGGCGTCGGTATTGGCCAGGAAGTTCATAGCGGCGACGGCGGTTTCGGAACCCCATTGGGCCTCCATGAATCCGCGCAAGTCAAGATAGCCGATATTCCCCTGCAGGCGCTCCACTTTCTCGAAGCCGAAATTGTTGCGCGCCATTTGAGCTCGGACGCGTTCCCTCTCTTCGGCTGGGGGACTTCCCTCGCGGCCTTGAACGGGAACCGGCGCCTGGCTGTAGCGGATGCGCAGGTGCTTGTCATGGCTTATGGCCTGGACGTCCGTAGTGAGGCGCGTGGCGAAGTCAGTGGCGCGGCGACTTTCTCGTAATCGCCCGCGGCGAGGCGGCGCTTCAGGTCCGCTGACATTTTGACCGCCGTCTCCGGGTAAACATAGTTGTGTTCCAGCCGATCGCACAGATTGTTGACTACCTCGGATCGCGTCTTGGAATCGAGCGTCTGATTAGGCTGGGCGAGCAGCGAAGCGGCAAACAGACACACGTACAATGAGGTTTTCAGCATGCAGGTTTAGACGACTGGTTGTCGGATTTGTTCCTGGTTGAAGTAGAACTCGCCCACGGCGACCAGCTCGGCGGGGCCGGTGAGCCACACGGAATCGGTCCAGCGCAGGTGGAGGTCGCCGGCGGGCGTTTGGATGCGGATCGGACTTTGAACCAAACCGCGTAAAATAGCGGCCACGGCGGCGCCCGTGGAACCGGTACCTGAACTGAGCGTTTCCCCTGCCCCGCGCTCGAAAAAGCGGACTTCAATGGCATGCGGGTCCATGACTCGTACAAAGCTCACGTTGGTGTGTTGGGGGAAATGGGGATGCGCTTCAATCTCAGCGCCGAGGGACAGCCAGTTTTGAGGGAATTCGTCGACAAATACGGCGCACTGAGGATTGCCCACGTTCAAGATGGCTACTTCGCGAAAGCCGGCCGCCAACGGCAACGAGAAGCGCAATTGGTCTTGATGGAAAACGGGCGGACCCATGTCCATCTCAAACACATATCGCAGACCAGCGCGCTCGATCAGCTTGAGATGCTTCGGACCCGCGCCGGTAAGCAGCGTCACATCCGAATCGGCCAGACCGGAGTGGACCAGAAGAGCCGCGGCGCAGCGAGTGCCATTCCCGGAAAGCTCGGGCTCGGTGCCATCTGAGTTGAATAACCGGATGGAATCGCGGCGCACCAGCATCCATCCGTCGGCGCCGGCGCCAGTGTGGCGATTGCAAATCGCGCGCGCGATCGCGGGTAGCGCCGCGTCCGGGGGCAGATCATCGGCCCACGTAAGCAAGAAATCATTGCCCGCGCCATGAGCCTTGGTAAATCGAATAGTCATTGTTTGGGTTCGTATGGTAGCAGCTTTTCTGTGCCATCCGTCTCCGAATCGGGCGGAGCCGGCGGCTGGATGGCGGTGTGCGCGCGGCGATAAATGTCCACCACCGGCGCGTCCTTGACGATGATGGTACGAAGCAGATCGTACTTGGGACCAGTGCGCGTAACGGTCTTGGTGACGGCGGTGTCCACGGCATCGCCCGCCATAGCCATCACCCATTCCTCATGCAAGAACAGATCGGGCCTTTCACAGGTGATCTCCCAGATGCCGCGGTTATCGGTGTTGAGGCTTTCGCGAAGCGGGATGCCGTCAGTCCGCAGAACTCCGGCGACGCCGTGCGCCGTGAGAATTCCTTGCCCGGGTTTGTAATTCGCGGCCAGGAACTCAGCGGCTTCGCGGGTCCAGGCGCGCCTTGCGATGGAGTTAACCTGCGATTCCTTCCAGCAAATCCAGTTGTCGGGATTGGGCCGCATTAGCCAGGGGACCGCAGCGGCGCATAGGATGGCAACGGCGGCCGCCGCGCGCCAGCGTTTGGGGACCAGCAGCACCAAAGCGCCCGCGCAGAAAGCCGCCAGGGGAAGCACGGCAAGTCCATAGCGAGTGTTGTAGTAGCTGTTGGGCCAGAGGTTCGGTACGTAGATCGGCGTGCCGGAGGAATGCATGCTCCAGACGTAGAAAATCGGGGAGAGCGACAGGAACACAACCGGCCAGAACGCGCGGGCACGCAGGATGCCGGCAAGTCCCAGGGCGCCGAGCGCCACCGCTACGCCTCCGGCACAGATCCACGCAGCAGTTGAGTAGTAGAACAAGGCCTGAAGCCAATCGTGATCGCCTCGATACCGGGCCACACCTTGGTCCAGCGCGCGCTGGTAGATCGCGCTCGCGGACCAAGGCCCGTTATAGAAGGCGAGCGCGTCGCCATAGACCCAATAGTTATGGGCGAACCACCAGATTGGCCCCAGCCCGGCGATGGCGCAGAAAACGATTGCGGGAACCAGCCGGTACCGGCCGGCGATCCACAAATACAGAGCGGCGAAGGGCAACAGGAACCAGCCTTCGTATCGGGTGAGCGATGCGGCCAGCGCCGCGACGCCGGCCCCGGCGGCCGCCGGCAGAGAGCCCGTGTCGCGAAACAGAATTGTGAAATACAACAGGGCCGCGAGCGCGCCGAAGAATACCGCCTCGGTCATGGGAGTGGATTGCAGATAGAGAAGATTGGGATTCAGGGCGAATATTCCCAACGCTGTGAAGGCAGCCGCGGACGATCGCAGAGAGCGCCGCACCGCGGCGAAGAGAAAAGCGCCGGCCATCACGAAACAGCACGCGGACGGAATTGCACCGGCCAGTCCGGATTGCCACAGCGAATCGCGCATTACGAAAGGGATGGTCAGCAGGTGCGGCAGCGGAAGCCAGACAGTACCGATCTGGTCATAGCCGGGAGTGCGCGAATCGACGATGCGGCGCGCGATGTTCAAGTGCGCGTCGGCGTCGGGATTGTACAGCGTCCATTCCATTCGATGGACGTACCACACGGTGGCCACGCTAAGCGCTGCCAGAACCGTGACAATCAGCGGGATTTCCAGACGGCGTATTTTCAAAACTCGGTGAAGGCCCGGAACTCTTCAAAGCGTGCATCGATCTGGGCGCGGGTGAGAGTGCGGAAGCGGTCCACGCCGAACTTTTCGCAACAAAAGCTGCCCAGCACGGATCCGTAGATCACGGCACGGCTCAGCTCCTTGTGTCCGACATGGCCCTGCTTCAAGTCAAAACCGCGCTCGGCAAGATAGCCGATGAAGCCTCCGGCAAAGCAATCGCCGGCGCCGGTTGGATCAAAGACCTCTTCCAGCAGATATCCCGGGACGATGGAGTGGCCATCCGGACGAAACAGGATCGCGCCATACTCGCCCCGCTTGATCACCAGCGTGTTTGGTCCCATCCCGAGAATCTTGTTGGCCGCTTTGCGGAGGTTGTACTCGCCGGAGAGCATGCGGGCCTCCGAATCGTTGATCAGCAGGAAATCCCACTCGCGAATGGTGGTCAGCAGCTCATCGCGATAATCCTTGATCCAATAATTCATGGTGTCGCCGCCGGTGAGCCGCACGCCGTTCATTTGGGCGCGGACGGAGCGCTGCAGCGCAGGCTGGATGTTGCCCAGCACCAGATAGGGCTGGTTCTTGTAGGATTCGGGGAGTTTGGGGTTGAAGTCGCCGAAAACATTCAGATCGGTGATCAGCGTCTCGCGATCATTCATGTCGTCGCTGTACTTGCCGGCCCAGTAAAACGTCTTGCCAGGGACGCGCTCCAGGCCCTCCAGGTCGATATTGTGATCGCGGAGGAGCTTCTCGTCGGCGGGATCAAAGTCATCGCCCACCACTCCGACCACCTTGGCCTGGGTGAAATAGCTGGCGGACAGAGCGATGTAAGTGCAGGCGCCGCCGAGAGTTCGGTCGGTCCGGCCGTGGGGGGTTTCGATGCCGTCGTAGGCGACGGAACCAACTACAACAAGGGACATGGGTCTAGTGTAGCGGGAATTGAACCAAGCTGGCAGGATGCTCCAACAATGCCCCTTGACATGATGTTTTCATGAGTATATTATGAGTATGTTGCGAGAAAGAACGCCGAAGCTCTATTGACTCTGAGATTTGTTGACCCCTATAGCCCACTCCACTTCAGTGCGGCGAGAAGAGGCGAGGTTAGAGGTCAACGAATTCGTGGTGGACGCCGGCGTGAACGACGATGTGGTGTGCCGGCTGGAATTGGCGCTGCCACCGGGCGCGTTGGCAAAGGAGAAAGAACATGAGGATTCAGCTTGAGTTGCCGCCTGCCAAAGTGCAGGAACTGAAGGAAGTGATGGAGGAAGCCGGCATCGATACCTACAAGGAACTGTTCAATAATGCGCTGACGCTGTTGGATTGGGCCATCCGCGAAGTCAAGGACGGCAACGTGCTGGCTTCCGTCGATGAAAAGAAAGATCGTTACCGGGTGCTGGTGATGCCGGTGCTGGAAAAGATTGGGCGGCAGAGCCAGAACAAGCAGGTCACTTCCGCATAACCCAAGGGCTTGCTGACGCCTACCGATGCAAGCGGAGCCGGTAGACCAGCTTGTGGGGCAGGCGGTTTCGCCTGACAGAGGCCGATTGCTAATCGGACGCAGGATACTATCCTGCCCACAAGGCGGCAGAAGAGAATCGTCACGTTCCTCTCTTGTTATGGACACGCTCATCAGCGGGCGGACCGCTTCCTTTGGTCGCGGCTCCGTTTGGGTTAACGTACGCGCCGTCCCTCACCGCCTCGCTGTAAATACGGTGCTCTCCTATCGTGCCAGCGAACGCTAAAATGGGGGCAGATGGCGTATCGTCTGCACCTGT
>JALYHQ010000048.1 GCA_030776455.1 Acidobacteriota bacterium
TCCGCGCGGAGCCCCCCGGCTCCGCTCTTCAATCTCACACGCATCCCCCTAGCGTAGGCGACCCCGCTCGTTCTTGTAAACCCGCCCGCCCTTCATCACGAACACCACCCGCCGCACCGCCGTAATATCTTCCAGCGGATTTCCCTCCACCGCAATCAAATCCGCCTCATACCCTTCCGCGATCGTTCCAATCTTGCCCCCCAGTCCCAGCGACTCGGCCGCTACGGATCCCGCGCTCACCAGAGCATCCATGGGCTGCTCACCCGCATCGCGAACCCTGTACACGAACTCCTCGGCATTGCGTCCGTGCGCACCGGCCACTGCATCGGTCCCGAAAACGATTCTTACCTTCTTCCCGCGCGCCCGACGAAATGTATCGGCCAGCAGCGGCAGCGCCTTCTGCATCCAGGCGAACCCTTCTTCCGTGTAATTGCCGATCCCCAGAAACTTCTCCCGGTTGTCCAGGTAATTGTGAATCACCAGGAAATTCGGATCGAAGTAGGTGCCTCGCTCGGCCATCAGCGCGAGCGTAGCATCGTCCAGCATGGTTCCATGCTCGATAGACGTGCAGCCCGCCAGCACCGCCGCGCGCGCGCCATCGGAAGCGTGAGCATGAACCACGGCCCGCTTGCCGGCTGCATGCGCCTCCCCGCAGGCCGCTTCAATCTGCGCGCTGGTCATGGATTGGCCCCCACCGTCGCGAATGCTCTTAGTGGCGAACAGCTTCACTACGTCCGCTCCCTCCCCTATCGATTTTCGGGCAAACGCGCGAATCTGATCCGCATCGCCGGTATTCTCATTAATCTGCCGCAGCGACGTGAGGATCCGCGGACCCGGCAGCAGCGCTCCATCAATCGCGTCGCGGAGTTCACCATCCAGCGGTGCGCCCAGGCTCTGCACCGTCGTGAAGCCGCCTTGCAGCGTCCGCCAAGCGTTCACCGCCGCCGCCAACGCCGCCACCTGTGGCGATTCCTTGGAATCGGACGCCAGCCGGTTGTTTCGGTCAAAGTGCCACGTGATATGAACGTGCGTGTCGATCCAGCCTGGGAGCACCGTCAGCCCCGATAAATCGTAATCGGCCTGCGCCGCGCCGCTGCCCACCTTGCCGATCTTCGCCCCGGCTACCGTGATGGTCTGGTTCTTCAGCGTGCGCCCCTTGCCGTCCAGGATGGTGGTGGTCCTGATCGTGACTTGTCCCATGCAAAACGATGCAAATACCAGGAAAGCAGCAAGAGTCTTCATCGGACCCAGCATACCCCGCCCGCCAACGCGATACCCTGGAAGCAAATGGAATTGCGAGTGAACGGTAAAATCCACCGCGTCGAGGCAGATCCCGAGCGCAGCCTGTTGAGCGTCCTCCGTGACGATCTGGAACTCACGGGCACAAAATACGGCTGCGGCGAGGGACAATGCGGCGCTTGTACGGTGTTGATCGATGGCGCGCCGGTGCGCTCCTGCCAGGCGCCGGTACGCGTCGCCGCCGGCAAGCAGATTACTACCATTGAAGGCTTGGCCGTGAACGGCCGCCTGCATCCCCTGCAGCAGGCCTTCCTCGACGCCGATGCGATGCAATGCGGCTATTGCACCCCGGGCATGATTTTGAGCGCCGCCGGCCTGCTTCAGAAAAACGCGAATCCCGCCGAGCCCGAAATCAAGCGCGCCCTCGAAGGCAATGTGTGCCGCTGCGGAACGTATCCCAGGATCATCGCCGCCGTGCGCATGGCCGCGTCCGGAAAGCGAGACACGCATGCTTGAGTTCGAGCGCTATGAGCTGCACGCCGGCCCGGCCTACCGCTTCGAACCGGACCGCCGCGATTTCTGTAAACTGCTAGGCGGCGGCCTTGTCATTCTCGCCGCGCTGGGCGACGGCCTCGCTCAGGAATCGGGCGCCGGACGCTCCGGCAATGCCCTGCCCCAGGACGTCGGCGCCTGGCTGCACATTGGCGAGGATAACCGCATCACGGTCCTCACAGGCAAGGTGGAGGTGGGCCAGAACGCGCGCACCGCGCTCACTCAGGCCGTGGCCGAAGAGCTGCACGCGCCTCCCGGCTCCATTCACGTCGTCATGGGCGACACCGGTCTCACGCCCTTCGATATGGGAACTTTCGGCAGCCGGACCACGCCCACCATGGCTCCGCAATTACGCCGCGCCGCCGCTGCCGCCCGCGAGCTCTTGCTTGATCTCGCGGCTGAGAAATGGAAAGCGGATCGCGCCACGTTCCGCATCGAGAACGGCGTGGTTCGAAACGGGGCTACTAGTATCGCTTTCGGCGAATTGACCAAGGGAAAAGATCTGGTCGCGAGCATCGGCAGCCGTCCCGTGAGCAAGCCCCTCGGCGAATCGCTGCCGAAGGTGGACGGGCGCGCCATGGTCACCGGCGAGCATCGCTACACCTCCGATATGAAACGGCCCGGCATGCTGCACGGCAAAGTGGTGCGGGCCCCCGGATTCGGTTCCACGCTTGCATCTCTCGATACCACCGGCGCGAAACAGATCGCCGGCGCTCAAGTGGTCCGCGACGGCGATTTCGCCGGCGTCATCGCCGCCGATACCGGAACGGCTGCTCGCGCCGTGGCGGCCCTTCAGGCTGATTGGAAAACTGAACCGCTTCCATCGAGTAAAGAGCTGTTTGATTATCTCAAGAGCCATCCGGAGGAGACCCGTCCCGGCCGCCGTCGCGGATCGCTCGAAGACGGCTGGACGCAAGCCGAAGAGAAATGCGTCGCCACCTACACGGTGGCCTACATCGCGCACATCCCACTCGAGCCGCGAGCCGCGGTAGCCGAGTGGAATGATGGCAAGCTTACCGTCTGGACCGGAACGCAGCGCCCGTTCGGCGTGAAGACCGAGCTCGCTCAGGCTTTTCAGATTCCCGAGAACCGCGTGCGCGTCATCGTTCCGGATACCGGATCGGGCTACGGCGGAAAGCACACCGGCGAGTGCGCCATTGAAGCCGCGCGTCTCGCCAAGGCCGCCGGCAAACCCGTGAAGCTGGTTTGGACCCGTGAGGAGGAGTTCCACTGGGCCTACTTCCGTCCCGCCGGCGTCATCGACATTCAAGCCGGAGTCACAAAGGAGGGAAAGCTCACCGCCTGGGAATTTCACAACTATAATTCCGGTCCGTCGGGCATCGACACGCCCTACGATATTCCCAACTAGGCGATTACGTTTCACGCCACCAAATCGCCTTTGCGGCAGGGTTCCTATCGCGGCCTTGCGGCCACCGCGAATCATTTCGCGCGCGAATCGCACATGGACGATCTGGCTCGCGCCGCCGGCGTGGAGCCTCTTACCTTTCGCTACATGAATCTCAAGGACGCCCGCATGCGCGCGGTGCTGGAAGCCGCCGCGGAGCGCTTCGGCTGGGGAAAAGCCAAGACCCGTCCCGCTCAGGGATTCGGCGTCGCCTGCGGCTTTGAGAAGGGCGGCTACGTCGCTAGCTGCGCCGAGGTATCGGTGGAACAGCCCTCCGGCAAGGTGAAGATTGAACGCGTGGTCACCGCTTTCGAGTGCGGCGCCATCGTCAACCCCGAGCATCTGAAAAATCAGGTAGAAGGCGCCGTGATCATGGGTATCGGCGGCGCGCTGTTTGAAGGCATCGGGTTTGAAAATGGTAAATTGCTGAACGGAAAATTGTCCCGCTATCGCGTACCCCGCTTCAGCGACCTGCCCGTGCTGGAGACTATTCTGTTAGATCGCAAGGACCTGGATTCCGCCGGCGCCGGCGAGACCCCCATCGTCGCCCTGGCCCCCTCCATCGGCAACGCCATCTTTGACGCCACCGGCGTCCGCCGCCGTTCTCTCCCCATGCTCCCGGCATGAGTAGAGCGCGCGCCTTACGCGAATATTGCTATCCCGTCCCCCTGCACGTTCTCCAATAAGTGTCCGGCCTCGCGTGCATCGCCCGCATAATCGAACGCGCCGCAGAGCGCCGACACCGCCGCCAGATCCTGCGCGCTGAACGCGTCTCGCTCGCGCCGGTAAATCACCAGCACGCAACCCGTACCGTCGGACATCGCCATCGGCATCGCCAGGGCCGAACCCAGCGCTCCGGCATATCCCGGCTCCACGCTCGGATTCCCGTTGATAATGGGCCGTCGCGTCTGCGCCACCCATCCCGCCAGGCCCTCGCCCAGCGGAACGCTCAGCGTCCGGAGATTCCCCGCATCCGGACCGCAGACGAACTCCGGCCGCAGTGCCGTGCCTGCCGTCACGAAGAACGCCAGCCCATCATAGGGCACTTCTTTCTTGGTCCGCACCGCCAGCATCGCGAGTGTCTCCTCGCGGGAAAGCCCGTTCGATACGCGCAGTGAAAGAGTATCCGCCAGCCGCCGGATGGAAGCGCTATTCTCCGGCCCGGGCCCGCTTCCCGCTTCAAAGCCGGCCGCCGGTGCGCTCCCGCGCTCAATACGAATATCCGTCGAAAGCTTGGGCCGGTCTCCCGAGCTCTTTTCCTTCACCATGGCTTCCACTTCGCGATACCGCCGCTTCAGCGCATCCACCACCGCTGGATCGAAGCTGGTTCCCGATTCCGCCTCTACCTTCGCCATGGCTTCATCCAGCGGCAGCGCCAGCCGGTACTGCCGGTCCGATGCCAGAGCGTCCAACGTATCTACCGCCGCAAGAATTCGCGCCCCGATCGGAATTTCGTTGCCTTTCAGCCCGTAGGGATAACCGTTTCCATCCCACTTCTCGTGATGCGCCCGCACAATCGGCACCACCGGATACGGAAACTCCACCCGCTCCAGAATTTCAGCTCCCACCACCGGATGTACTTTCATCTTCTCGAACTCTTCCGGCGTCAGCTTCCCCGGTTTCGAGATGATGTATTCCGGAACCGCGAGCTTTCCGATGTCGTGCAGCACGGACGCCACTCGCAGAGCCTCCAGCTCCAGCTCCGTTACTCCCAGGTCTTTGCCGATCTCCAGCGCATACAGCTGCACGCGCTGTAAATGGTCGTGCGTGTTGTGATCCTTGGCCTCAATTGCCAGCGCCAGCGTTTGAATGGTGCGCAAGTGCAGGCTGTTCATATCCTCTACGTGCTTCTTCTCTTGTTCCATCTGCGCCAGGAAGGTGCGATACGAACGGTGAATCACGTAGATGATGGGCAGGCAGATGATCGGGATTTCCCATTGAATGGCGCGCGGCATGGTGCCGATCATCCACGCCAGCGAAGTCCCGCCCGCATAGTAAGGCAGCAGCCAGCGATTGCGCGACATTACCGACCACAGCGGCTTTGATTCCGTCAGCGTGATAATGCAGGCCACCGAAAATGTGTTGGTGGAATAATACGCTAGGGCCAGCATCCCTAGTGCCAGCGGTTCCAGCAACACCGCGTGAGCATAGTTGTATACCAGCGCCGATGCGTAGGTCGCGATGGTGATGCTGCACACGCTGAACGCCACTTGCATCGCGCTGGGCCGCCGTACGGTGCGCCATGTGCACTGAGTCAGCATGGACAGCGCGCCCAGCACAATCGCTTCCGGAAGGCTGAGATCCACTATGCCGATCAGCACGAACAGGAAGCTCACCGAAGCCGTCCCGGTCATGCCCGGCAGCCGTACCTTCAGCACGGATGCGACTACGGCGCTCAACAGGTAGGAAAAAAATCGTAGGTGATTATACGGCTGCCAGTTGACCGCGGTCCACAGCAGCACGCCCCCGCCCAGCAGGATGTGGGCCCAGCAGTAAACACTGGGCAGCAGCGTACGTAACCGCGATGGATTGGCCGTCGACAAGATTCTCTTCCGGCTATTTTTCGCCGTTCCCGCTGGTACCCCACGCTACGTTCGTGCCCCACGCCACGTTCGTGCCGGCTGTCCCGGTGGTTCCCCAGGCTACATTGGTTCCCCAGACGGCGTTAGTGCCCCAAACCGCGTTGGCGCCCCAGATGGATGTGCCTCCTGTCAGCACGCTGGTTCCCCAGACGGCGTTTTCTGACCAGGGATAGCCCGTGTTCCATACCGATGAGGGCGCAACGTTGAGGAATCCCAAACCGGTAAGCGGTACGTACAGCACCGACGGCGATGCCGCGCTCCTCGATGCCACGTCGTAACTCGCGAGCGCCGCTGCTACATCCAAGTATCCGGCGCCCACCGTGAATATGTCGTAGTAGCTGGTGTAGGATTTCCCCGTAGTTGGATCGGTGGCCGTGCTGGTAGCCGGGAACGCCTTGCCGGATGTCTTCATCAGGCGCGCCTTCACCGTGTCCGGCGTCAGGCTGGCGTCCTTTTGCAGCATCAACGCCACCGCGCCGGAAACAACCGGCGTCGCCATGCTGGTCCCGCTCAATCGGAAATACAGATTCCCGCCGCCCGACGCTTTCGTATATTCCGATGCCGCCACCAAGTTAGCCGGATACGCCGCCTCCAGCGTGGATCCGGGCGCCAGCAGCGAGTCGATCAGATTTCCCGGCGCCACCACGTCTGGCTTCACCGTGTAATCGATCCAGGTGGGACCTTTCGAGCTGTAACTTGCGATCAGATCGTCATTGCGGCCCATCGTAGCCATGGTCTTCATCGCGCCCACCGTGATCGCGTGGGGATTGTTGCCCGGTGCCAGCACCGTCGCATACCCGTTTCTTCCCAGGTTGCCCGCCGCCACTACCACTACGATTCCGTTCTTCCACGCCCCGTCCACGGCCTGGCAGATGGGGTCCCGGCTGCACGATTCGAATATAGGACGGCCCAGCGACAGGTTGATTACCCGTACGTTGTACCGGTTCTTCAGCTGCACCGCGGTCTGGATGGCCGCGATCACCGCGCTGTCATTGCTCGCGCCATTTTTGTCCAGAACTCGCAAGTCCAGCAGGTTCGCGTTGGGCGCGATCCCCTTGTATGTGCGAAAGGCCCCCGCCTTCGCCGACGAGCTTCCATTTCCGGCTGCGATGCCCGCCACGTGCGTGCCGTGTCCGAAGTCGTCATACTGGATGCCGCCGACAAAGCTTTGCCGGTACACCACGCGGCCGCCGAGATCGGCGTGCGGATAGATGCCGCTGTCGATCACCGCGATCCCCACTCCGGTTCCATCCCATCCCGAATTCCACGCCACCGGCGCGTTCACTCCCGCGGCCGTGTAGTCCAGCGTCGGGTTCAAGGACCGGTCCAGCGATATGTAGCTCACGTTCGATTGATTCGACAGCGCCACCACATTCCCCGCCAGCAGCGTCCCCGATACCGCGTTGATCAGCGAAAAAACCACATGCACCACGCCGCCCACCAAATTGATCGGTACGCAGAGAATGTTGCCCAGCAGCCCTCCTCCGCTGTTGCACGTCTGCGGCGGTGAGTTGTACTGCACAATCACGTTGACGGAGTTCGAAGGATTCGCCAGCAGCGGCAGCAGGTCCGGCGAAATCTTGGAGTCGTCCGCGAACGCCGCCCCCGCCGTCATGAGAACCAGCCAAACGATGGTGCAACGCACTATTAGCCCTTGGTACCTGTGCATGAGGATCTTTAAGCAACTCTGGTACCAGATATAACGTCCATAAAATCAATCACTTCCGCGCGCTCGTCAACTCCCTGGAGCCAATCTGTCCCCAACATCCGGACAACGTGTCCCGCTACAATGGCTCTGGATGACGGAGTCCTGGCAACAGCTGGAAGGTCAAGTGGTGGACACGTTTCCGCTGCTGCGGTACTTGGCCGGCAGCGAGGATCAAGCCGTGTTCCTCACCGAATATAACCAGCGCAAAGCCGCTATCAAACTGATCGCCGACGGCTCGCCTCTCGCGGAACGCCGGCTTCGACAATGGCGTCTGGCGGCGAAGCTGTCACATCCGCATCTGCTCCCGATGTTCGCCGCCGGAAGCGCCCAACTCGGCGACGTGCCGGTAGTCTACTCCGTGACGGAATTCGCCGATGAAGACCTATCGCAGGTGATTCCCCAGCGTCCGCTTACAACCGAGGAGTCTCGCGAAATGCTCAAGCCCGCGCTGAGCGCTCTCGCTTACATTCACTCCCAGGGCTTCGCGCACGGCCGCGTGAAGCCGTCTAACATCATGGCCGTCGGCACCGATCTGAAACTCTCGAGCGATGTGGACCAGGATGCGGCGCCGCCCGCCGATGTTCGCGCGCTCGGCCTGACGCTGCTCGAAGTCCTGACGCAACGCGCGGACCCATCGCTCGCCAGCACGCTCCCCGCTCCCTTCGCCGAAATCGTAAGCAACTCGCTGCTCGAGGATCCGAAGAGCCGCTGGACCGTCGACACCATTACTTCCCGTCTCGAGACGCCCTCCTCGCAACAGCCGCAGCCACCGTCCCGGCCCTCATCCCCTCCATCGTCCCCTCCATCGTCCCCTCCATCTTCCCCGCTGATGGTCTGGGTGTGGGCCGCCGTGCTCGCCGCGATTCTGGCCGCCGTAATCGTAGGACCCAAGCTCCTCAACCGCCGGCCGGAGGCTCCCGTTCCCGCCCCCGTGACTCAGATTCCGGAATCCCATGCCGAAATTCCTCGGGTCACGGCTCCTGTTCCGAAGCCGGTCCAAGCCGCTGCGGGCGTTCTTCACCGGGTCTTGCCTCAGGTGCCCTCCAAGGCCATTCACACCATCCACG
>JALYHQ010000049.1 GCA_030776455.1 Acidobacteriota bacterium
GGATCCGGCCATGCCCATGCGCGAAATCGCCGTCTTCCTGAAGCAAGCGCCGCACGAGACCGATCCCGGGGTCCTCGCGTTCCGCAAGGAGCTGGAAGAGCTCGCCGGTGTGCGGCTATTTCATTTCGACAAACCCGAAAGCTTGAAGACGCAACTGCTCGAAGTTTGCAGTGGCTGGGTACGTTCAATCATCGATGCGGGCGGAGGAACGCAGGCCAGTTAGCCTAAACCAGCGGCGCCGGCCTCCATTCCATGTAATACTGCAGCTGATCCTCGCGGACAATCGTAAAACCGAGCCGCTGATGAAACCGCAGCGATCCAGTATTAAAGCGATCCACCGTCGAACTGATCGGCAGCCTGGCCCTCTGGGCCTCCTCCTGTAGCCTCTTGACGATAACCTCGCCCAGGCCCTGGCTCTGATGACTTGGATGAATGGCGATATCCACCAGCTGGAATCCGCCGCTCACCGGCGCGAACCAGAGCCGACCCACCGGCTTGCTGTCCAGCACCACCAGGTGATAACAGGAGTTCGGAAATTGCTGCGTATACGACGAAAGCTGCGCCTGGAACTGCATCCGCAACAGGCTTTCCCTCTGCGCCGGCGTGATTGGCGCCTGAGCGAACTGCGGACCGCGAATGGCGGCGTACAGCTCATATAAGAAAATCTCATCCTGAGGCAGTGCGGGGCGAACGGCAAGCGTTGACATTGATGTGGCCTGACCTACAGCGTACTACGCCGTAAGAATCTCTTGAGTCCGGATCGGGGACGTGCTAATATACTCGGAGCTTCACCAGCAATCATCAAAGGTTTTTTGCGCACGCAGCACGCGCTCAGGAGGGAAGTTTATGTCAAGTCCGTATATCGGCGAGATCCGCATGTTCGCGGGGAACTTTGCGCCCGTGGGGTGGGCGTTCTGCAACGGCGCCATTATACCCATCGATCAGAACGACGCTCTGTTCAATCTCATCGGCACCACCTACGGCGGAGACGGCCAAACCACCTTCGCGCTACCCGATCTTCAAAGCCGCGTGCCCGTGCATGTGGGCCCAGGTTTCACGCTGGCGCAGACCGGGGGGGCGGAGTCTGTTACACTCACCACCAGCCAGATCCCTGCGCATAGTCATGTGGCGCAAGCGAACAGTAACGCGGGGAACCTGGCATCGCCGAGCGGGGGCGTGTGGGCTTCCGACAGCATCCTCAGTTCGTATGATTCCAACGCCCCCAGCGTCAACATGAACGCCGCAGCCTTCGGAAACAGTGGCGGGTCGCAGCCGCACGACAACATGCTCCCGTTCCTGTGCATCAACTTCATTCTCTCGTTGTTCGGGATCTTCCCGTCCCAAACATAAGCCTGTCCAATCGATATCGCAAAAGGAGCCAGCATGTCTGAACCGTTTCTCGGAGAAATCAAGATCATCAGTTGGAATTTCCCGCCCAAGGGATGGGCGTTCTGCATCGGCACGTTGCTGCCCATCAATCAGAATCAGGCGCTGTTTGCGATCCTCGGGACTACCTTTGGTGGAGACGGAAGAGTGAATTTTGGGCTGCCGAATCTTCAGGGCCGCAGCCCCGTCCACGTAGGTAACGGCATCAGCCTGGGCGAACGTGGCGGCGAGACGACCCACACGCTGAATATCTCCGAGTTGCCGGCGCACAACCACGTGCCAGTGGGAAACTCGGCTCAGGCTACCTTCACAAGCTTGGCTGGAAATTTGTGGGGGAAAGACCCTTCCAATCCCTTCAACTCAGCTCCCAATAATACACCCATGAATCCGGCCTGCATCCTGCCCGCGGGCGGCAGCCAGCCCCACGAAAACATGTCGCCGTACCTGGTGCTGAATTTCATCATTGCCCTGCAAGGAATTTTCCCGTCGCAGAACTAGTCAGGAGAAACGCTCATGTCAAATCCATTTTTAGCTGAAATCAGAATTTTTTCCGGGAACTTCGCTCCCAAGGGATGGGCGCTTTGCAACGGCCAACTGATGGCGCTCAGCCAGAACACCGCCCTTTTTTCATTGCTGGGAACAACCTACGGCGGCGACGGGAAGAGCAACTTCGCGCTGCCGAATCTGCAGGGCTGCGCGCCGATGCAGCAGGGCCAAGGGCCCGGTTTGAGCCTGCGCGCTCTCGGCCAGACCGGCGGAGAACAAACCGTTACCTTGCTCCAGAGCGAAATGGCCGCCCACTCGCACACCGCGCAAGGTTCGCCTTCGGGTTCCCTGGCCGGCCCCGGCAACAATGTCTGGGGTGGCGGCCTCAAGGGTCACGCGCCGATCTATTCAGGCTCCGATGGGAACAACGTGCAGATGAATCCGTTCGGAACGAGCATCGCTGGAGGCAGCCAGCCGCATAACAATATGCCCCCGTTCTTAGGTCTCACATTCATCATCGCCTTGCAAGGCGTTTTTCCGGCGCGCTCGTAACCACCGCCCGCACCGTGTACTGCTACAGTAATTTCTTTGCAGCCCGCGCCATTATGTGGGGCAGGTTATCAACCTGCAGGGCCGCTTTCCAAGCGGCCCTCCCCAAGTTTTCCCGACAGGCTTAACCTTTGGTTGCGGCTACGCTGCTCTGCGGGGCAGGATAGTATCCTGCGGCCGATTAGCAATCGGCCTCTGGCAGGCGAAACCGCCTGCCCCACAAACGTTATCAATTCCGGCCTGCGAAACCCTTCTTCATCCCCCCCGGCGGAAAAGCATTCTCAAACTCCGCGCCCGAAAGCGTGCGGATCAATTCCGCCATGTAATCCGGCTTCCGAAAGTCCGCGTCATCCCCATGCTTCACGCACAGGTTTAAAAAGTTTGACCGCAGCCGTTTCACAGACTCCTCAACCCGCCCCGCCAGCTCATCTTCGTCTTCCACCAGATGAAATGGGTTCCGATCCTCCACCGCCAGGTTCTGGCTTCGTTTTTTCATCCAGTCCTTGGCGAATTCGAGGATATAGCACTCATACTCCCGGCAGATGCCCGGACGATGTTCATATGCATGGCAAAGGTAGCGCCCCCCCTTGGAAGAAAGCGCCGGGCAGGCCGCCGTTTTTTCCATCAGAATTCTGAACTCGCCCGACTCGCGCCGCACCATCCGCTCCGCCTGTGCGCTGGTGAGGTTATACCCAAGCCTCAATCTCTCTATATCTTGAGGCTGAATTCGGACGATAGAGACGGTGGTGCAGCAGACCCCGCACGAAAGGCAGATTTCGTCCACCCAGCTCATTGGCTTTTGCACCGCGCCGGCATATCTGTTCATCCTCGGGAGTTATTGAATTGTAACCCATCTTCCCGTATACTCAAACGTTAGTACTTTAGTGAAAGTTAGAAATTGCGGTACCGCGGGATAGCGGGTCCCCGAGTGCCTGGAAAGACGCGGCGTCGGCCGGTCTTTCGTGTTCTGAAATTTCAGTCCAGGGGAAACATGCTCAATCGCAAGTCAGCGTTCGCTTTACCCGGTGTCGCAGCCTTAATATTCGGCTGTCTATCCATCCTGCCGGTTCCGGCTCTAAAAGCCCAGAACAAGTCGACCATCTACCTGGGCCCTCCCAAGCGCCTGGAGACCAGCTTCCAGGGCGATGACGCGGCCGTTCAGGCGCTAAACGCCGGAAAAGCCAAGCCGCTTTCCTTGGCCGCCGACGATTTCGACGCCGACGGGATGACCGACCTCGCTGCCGGGTATGCCACCTCCGGCGGCGGACGTATCGCCATATTTCGCGGCAACCTGGACGCGTTCGCCCCCCAGAACCAGATCTCCTTTGAAGCTATCGGCCGCGGTGAGTTCCCCCCCGCCTACCTTGGAGTTGCCCAAACCATCGCCATACCGGAAGCGCCCGACTTTTTGGCTGCGGGAACGTTCATCGGCCATGACGGACCCGGTCTGATTACCGGGTCCCGTGGCGGTAATAGGCTGTATATTCTGGCGCCGGACAGCGCGGGGAATTTTCAGATTCAGCAAGTTATCGATGTGCCCGGCGCAATCACCGGACTGGCGGCATTCAAGCTGAACGCGGGCACTTACACGCAGGCGGTGGTGGGGGTTCACGGCGGCGACGGGCCCACGCTGCAGATCTATGCGGGCGCCAATGAAGGCCTCGCGGCAGCCGCCGGTTTCCCCTTGACCGGCGATGCCACGGCATTTGCATTCGGCGACCTCGATGGCGATGGAAGGCCTGACGTGCTGGTGGTAGCAGGCGGCCAGATTTCCATCCTCCATAACGCCACCCGGATCCTCGAGCCGGTCTCGGTTCCCTTCAAAGTTGCGTCGGCGGCACTGGGCTCCTTCGTGTCGGATCGCGCTCCGCTGCATCAGATGGCGCTGCTCGCCGAGGACGGGAGCGTTCACATCTACGTGCATGCCGCCATCGATCCGCGGCCCCATTCTCTCGAAGAAATGCGCGCCCACAAGCTGGCCCACCTTCGCCAGCGTACCCAGGCGGACGCCCCGCCGGTGGACGAACCGCGCGTCGAAGACAACATCGTCTGGAAAGAGTTCGAGAATTTTCCGGACGCCGGCGCCTTTGACGGCCAGGGAAAGGCGCCCCAGTTTTTCCGCACCCGCATCATGGACAATGGCGCCGACGACATCATGATTCTCGGCGGCGGCCGCTTGTCGGTGATTGCTCATCCGGGGCAAAACCCAACCGAGGGCACGGTGGTCACCCGCCCCGAGCAGGTATTTTCCGCCGCCGCCGCGCTGCCCGTGCGCGTGACCGTCGACGGCCGGCCCGGAGTCGTGTTGCTGAAGGACGATGCGCTGACGCCATTCACGATGACGCCGCTTCCCGACCCCACCTTTTTCGTAAACCGCTTCGACGATCCAGTACCCGGCGCCGTTGGTTCCACTTGCAACAACGCCAGCAATGCCGACACGTCGACCTCGTGCAGTTTGCGTGAAGCGGTTCGCAAAGCCAACGCAACCGCCGGGACTGACACCATCATGCTGGTGGCTGGGACGTACACGCTCAGCCAACCCCGGCAGGCGAGCCCGTCTTACGACGCAACGTCTGGAGCTTTGGATGTTTTGGACTCGGTCAATATCATCGGCACGGTGGACGGCAGTAACAATCCCACCTCGATTATTTTGGGTGGTTCCACCAGCGGCAACGGCGTCGACCAGATTTTCCGTTTCAACCCGGACGAGAATACCCCCTTTTCGACCGCCACCGTCAGCATCTCCAATCTCGACCTGAAGTGGGGCTTCAATCGCGGATCTATCGCCACTCTTGCCGGCGACGGGGATGGCGGCGCCTTTTACATGGATACCGGCGGCACCACTGCTGCTACCGCGACCGGCACTCTTACGATCACCAACTGCATTATTGAAAGCAACCAGATGACGGACGGCGAGGGCGGCGGATTTGCCGCATTCAATACCCTGCACGGGCCGGGCGTAACCGGAGCCACGGGTTTCGCCGTAACCATGATCAACAGCACTGTCCAGAACAACATCGCTAAGCGGAGTGCCGCTGGCGCCGCGTCCAACGGAGGCGGCATCCAGATCCTGTTTCCGTCTTCCATGCTGATGACCAACAGCAAGGTTCTGAGCAACTCTATCGTCATTACCGGGACCACAAATGGAGCCGGCGGCGGCATAAATTACTTCGGCGGCGGCGGAGTGTTTAACACCTCCACCATCCATGGCGGTTTGATCTCCGGAAACGGCGGGGCCGTCCAATCCGGCGGCGGGATCTTTAGCACCACCGGCCTCACCATCGACCAGAGCGCCGTAATCAGCAACAACACTTCGCTGTTGGACGGTGGCGGAATCTGGTGGGCCGGCCATACCGATATCAGCCCCGAGAACTTGAGCCTTACCAAGGTAACCATCACCGGAAACGCGGCCCAGGGTACCCTCGGCGGTGGTTTCGGGGGCTCGGGAGGCGGCATTCTTGCGAGCGTCGGGGCATCCATGACGATGCACTTCAGCCGGCTCGCGGGTAACACCGCGCAACAGACGGGAAGCAGAAATCTCTTCAATCAAACCCCAAGTAATTCGACCAATAACTGGTGGGGCACGAACGCGCCGAGTACAACCATCACCGACAATAGCGGCGGTGTCACCACCTTCGATCCATTCATTGTCCTGACCCACATGGGCAGCCCCCAGAAGATCAGGATCAACCAAAGCTCCGGGCTGACCGCCGACATGAGCAAGGACAATCACGGCAACGGCGCAGCCTTAGCCGGCAATCTCAGTCAGATTATCGGTTTGCCCATCACATTCGACAATCCCATACTGGGCAGCATCTCTGGGGCGCAAACAAACCTCAGTGCGTCCGCGATGGCCACCGCCACATTCAATGCGGGCCCCACCGCCGGCCGGGGTTCGGCGAACGCGACCGTTGACCAGGCAGTGGTCCCGGTCAATTCCAATCTCATCGCCACCGCCGTCGAAGCGGGCACCACCGTAACCATCACCACCGTTGGCGCGCATGGTTACTCTACCAACGAGTACGTGTCGATTTCGGGAGTCGGAGTAGCCGGCTATACCGGGAACTACTTCAAGATTACGAGCACGCCTACCGCGACCTCGTTCACCTACACCTCGGGCAACTCCGGCCTTGCGAGTTCGAGCGGCGGCACGGCCAATGCCGGCATCGTTATCCTGCAGCCACCGTCCATCGCGAAGAGCTTCAATTCCGGTCTTATATTGAGCGGAGTTGTCACGGCCGCTGTGGGGGCTACCGTCACCACTACGTTCAGCCTCACCAATGCGAACGTCATCCCCATTGACTCCAGTTTCACGGATACTCTGCCCACAGGTCTGGTAGTGGCCAGCACTCCCAACGTGGTCAACAACTGCGGCGGGACGGTGACGGCAGTCGCGGGCTCCGGTACCATCAGTTTCGCGAACCCGGCATTGCCGGCGTCGATGACCCCTTGCACGATCATGGTGGACGTAAAGGGCACTGCCGACGGGATGTACACCAACAGCGTGCAAATACTTTCCACGGATGCGGGCAACGGCAACACCGCTATGGCCAACATCACGGTGATCAATCCGCCGACGGCCGCCAAAGCCTTCGGCGCGGCCACCATTCCGCTGAACGGCACCACCAGCCTCACCGTTACTCTAACCAGCACCAACGCAACCTTGACGTTGAACAGCGTGTCGTTTACCGACAGCCTGCCCGCTGGGCTGGTTACCACCGGCGCGGTGACCAACAATGGCTGCGGGGGCACAGCGACCTCGCCCAATTCAAGCACGCTAAGCCTCTCGGGGGGAACTCTGACACCCGGCGCTTCGTGCAACGTGGTGGTGACGGTGCAAGGCACAACGGCTGGCGTGAAGTCCAACAGCGTACAAGCCACGTCGTCGAATGCCGGCTCGGGCAATACCTCGAATGCCTCCCTGAGTGTCGTGGCGCCGCCCACCATCAGCAAGGCATTCAGTCCCACTAGCGTGGCTTTGAACGCCAACAGCACAGTTACATTCACCATCGTCAACCCGAACACGTTCAGCACGCTGAGCGGCGTCGGCTTCAGCGACAGCCTGCCTTCCGGCCTTGTGGTAGCCTCTTCGCCTGCTATAACGAATACCTGCGGAGGGTCGCCTACCGCCGTTGCGGGTTCCAGCACCATCAGCCTGACAGGTGGAACGTTGACTGCCTCCCCGGCGGCTGGATCGACGTGTACTCTCTCGGTCTCCGTGACCGGCACCACCGCCGGAGACAAGAGCAACACCACCGGCGCCGTCACTTCCACGGAAGGCGGAACCGGCAACACTAGCAACACCGCGGTCTTGTCAGTGTTGGCGCCGCCATCCATCGCCAAGGTTTTTAATCCCAACAGCATCGCCCTGAATGCCACCACTTCGCTGCAATTCACAATCACGAATCCCGCGGCGAATACAGCAGCTCTTACCGGCGTCGCTTTCAGCGACACGCTGCCCACCGGCTTGACGGTAGCGAATGCCTCCGCGACGGTGTGCGGGGGGACTTTGACCACCACCAATCCCACGGGCATCAGCCTGACCGGCGCCACCATCGCGGTAAACAGCCAGTGCGTGTTCAGCGTAACCGTGACCGGAGCTACGGCGGGTGCCTATACCAACACCACGGGAACAGTGAGTGCCACTAACGGCGGCACCGGCAATACGGCTTCCGCCAACCTGTCGGTGGTCGCTCCGCCATCCATCACCAAGTCCTTTGGAAATGCCTCCATCCCGGCCAACTCCAGCACCACACTATCGTTCACCATCACCAACCCGAACACTTTCAGCGCGCTGAGTGGAGTTGCATTTACAGACACTCTGCCCGCGGGCCTGGTAGTGGCAGCCATCCCGAACATCACCGGGAGCTGCGGCAGCGGAACGATCACTGCGAATGCAGGCGCCGGCAGTGTCAGCCTTTCGGGCGGGACGCTCACCGCGTCTCCGTCGGCCGGATCGTCTTGCACTTTCTCGGTATCCGTCACCGGCACCACCGGCGGCGTCAAAAATAACAGCGTCCAGGTCACTTCCACCGAAGGCGGCACGGGCAATACGTCCAACGCCAGCGTGACCGTCGTGGGTCCGCCGACCATCAGCAAAGCGTTCAATCCCACTAACGTGGCCTTGAATGGCAACAGCACCGTGACCTTCACCATCGCCAACCCGAATACCGCCAGTTCACTGAGCGGTGTCGGCTTTAGCGACACACTGCCGTCCGGTCTGGTTGTAGCCTCCTCGCCTGCCGTAACAAATACCTGCGGAGGGTCGCCCTCCGCCACTGCCGGAACCAGCACCATCAGCTTGTCGGGTGGAACATTGACTGCCTCCCCGTCGGCCGGGTCCACTTGCACTCTCTCGGTGGCCGTTACCGGCACCACCGCCGGAAGCAAGAGCAACACCACCGGCGCCGTCACTTCCACCGAAGGCGGATCGGGCAATACCAGCAACACCGCCGTACTTACCGTAGTAGCGCCGCCGTCCATCGCCAAATTGTTTAACCCGGCGACCATCGCGCTGAATGCCACCACTTCGCTGCAATTCACTATCACGAATCCCGCGGCCAACACCGTATCTCTGACCGGCGTCGCCTTCAGCGATACGCTGCCCACCGGCTTGACCGTGGCGACTGCCTCGGCCACCGTATGCGGCGGGACGCTGACCACCACCAATCCCACGGGCATCAGCCTGACCGGCGCCACCATCGCGGCGAACAGCCAGTGCGTGTTCAGCGTGACTGTTACGGGTGCGGCTTCGGGCAATTACACCAACACCACCGGGACCGTGAGTTCCACCAACGGCGGAACCGGCAACACCGCCACCGCCAATCTCACCGTGGCTGCCGCGCCGCAAATCACCAAGAGCTTCAACCCGACTCAGATCGCGGTGGGCGCCAGCACGACGTTGAGCTTTACTATCGCCAATCCGAACACGAACGTCGCGCTCAGCGGCGTTGCATTCACCGATACACTGCCTGCGGGCCTGGTAGTCGCGGCCACGCCCAACATCACCGGCACTTGCGGCAGCGGTACCATCACTGCCAATCCGGGCGCCGGCAGCGTTAGCCTGTCCGGCGGAACTCTACCCTCTTCCACGAATTGCATGTTCTCGGTAGCCGTCACCGGCACTACCGGCGGCGTCAAGAACAACAGCGTCCAGGTCACTTCAACCGAAGGCGGCACGGGCAACACTTCCAATGCCAGCGTGACCGTCGTGGGTCCGCCGACAGTCAGCAAGGCCTTCAGCGTGGCGAGCATCCCGCTGAACGGCGTGGCCACCATCACGTTTACAGTAATGAACACCAGCGCCACCGCCGGCGCCACCGGGATCTCGTTCAACGACACACTGCCTGCAGGCCTGGTGGTAGCGAACCCGGCCAATGCCAGCGCGGGCACCTGCACCGGGACGTTCGCGCCTAATCCGGGCGACACCAGCCTCAGCATTTCGGGCATCGCACTATCGGCCGGCAACGCTTGCACGGTCAAAGTGGATGTGAAAGGCATCGCGGCCGGAATTCAAGTTAACAGCACGGGTCCCGTCAGTTCCATGGAGGGCGGAACAGGCGCGGGCAGCAACACGGCCACCATCACCGTGGTCGCCCCGCCAACCTTGGCCAAGGCCTTCGGAGCGGGCAGCATCGCTCTGAACGCCACCACTACCCTGACCTTTACCATCATGAATCCGGCGGCCAATACCGGATCGCAAACCGGTATCGCGTTCACCGATACGCTGCCGGCCGGATTAATCGTGGTGAATCCACCCGATCCGAATACCGGTAACACCTGCGGCGGTACGGTTACGGCAGCCAATGGCGGCAACTCCATCTCGTTCGCGAACGGAACCATCGCGGTCAATACGAACTGTACCTTCGCAGTGACCGTGCAAGGCACCACTGAGGGCTCGAAGCTTAACACCACCGGCACCATAAGCTCCACCGAGGGCGGCACCGGTAGCGTCGCCACGGCCACGATTGTCGTGGGCGCACCCGCAACCATCAGCAAGGCTTTCGGCGCGGCTCAAATTACGGTGAACAACAACACCAGCTTGACGTTCACGCTTAACAATCCCAACACGGTGGTCGATCTGACCGGAGTCGCGTTCTCCGATACGTTGCCGGCCGGCCTGGTAGTGGCGAGCTCGCCCAATGTGGTCAATGGCTGCAACGGAGTAGTGACCGCGTCCGGCGGCGGCGGCGGCATCAGCCTCTCGGGCGGCACGCTTGCGCATGGCACGATGTGTACCATCAGCCTGAATGTCACCGGAACCACCGCCGGCGTAAAGAACAACGTCACCGGCAATATCAGCTCCAATGAAGGCGGAACGGGCGGACCCAGCAATACCGCCACGGTTACCGTGGTGGGACCTCCCATCATCACCAAATCCTTCCTGGCCTCCAGCCTGCCTTTGAACGGCAGCACCACCATCACCTTCAGCATTTCCAACCCGAATTCAACCGTCGGTCTCACCGGCGTGAACTTCTCCGACACGCTGATCAGCGGCCTGGTCGTCGCTGCTACTCCCAACGTGATGAACACGTGTAACGGGACGCCGTCGGCAACCGGCAGCTCTATCGGCCTTTCGGCCGGCACCATCGCGGCCGGTGGATCCTGCACCTTGAAAGTAGATGTCACCGGCACCTCGGCCGGAGACAAGCCCAACACAACCAGCGCCATTGGATCCACCGAAGGCGGCACGGGCTTCACCAGTAACACCGCCACTGTCAACATCGTGGCGCCGCCCACGCTGGCCAAGGCGTTCGGCGTGGCCAATATCCCGCTCAATGGGACCACCAGCCTTACCTTCACCGTCACCAACCCGGCGGCCAACACGGTTTCGCAATCCGGCGTGGCCTTCACCGACACGCTGCCCTCGGGCCTGCTGGTGGCGACCCCCAATGGCTTGACTCCGGGCTGCGGAACCGTCACGGCGACAGCCGGCGGCAACAGCATCACTTTGTCCAGCGGATCGGTGGGAATAAACACCAACTGCACCTTCTCAGTGAACGTCACCGGCACTTCCGAGGGTTCCAAGCTCAACACAACCGGAACCATCAGTTCCACCAACGGCGGCACCGGCACCGTCGCCACCGCGAGCGTGACCGTCGCGGCGCCTCCCACCATCGCCAAGGCGTTCGGAGCCGCCAGCATTCCGCAGGGCGCCAACACCAGCCTTACTTTCACCATCACCAACCCGAATACGGTTGTCACACTGAACGGAATCGCGTTCACCGACACGCTGCCGGCCGGTATCGTGGTCGCAACCCCGAGCAACCTTACCAATAATTGCGGCGGTTCGCCCACCGCCAGCGGCGGGACCGTCTCCCTGAGCGGCGGCACGCGCGCTCCCGGCGCTAGTTGCACCGTATCCGTAACCGTCACGGGCACTACGTCCGGAGTGAAGAACAATAGCGTGTCCGTAACTTCCACGGAAGGCGGTACCGGGAACACATCGAACGCCAGCATCACCGTAGTTGGCCCGCCGACCATCGCCAAGGCCTTCGGCACCGGCGCGATTCCGTTGAACGGCCAGACTACGCTGACCTTCACGCTCACCAATACCAGCGCGACCATCAACCAGACCGGCCTCGCTTTCTCCGACACTTTGCCGGCCGGACTCGTGGTGGGAACGCCCGGATCCGTCAGCAACACTTGCAATGGAACTCTGACCGCGGTCACCGGCACCGGCACCGTCAGCTTGGCCGCGGGTACGTTGAACGCCGCTCAGCAGTGCACCATCGTAGTGAATGTCCAGGGCGTCACTCCTGGAGCCAAGGTCAACACCAGCGGCGTAGTCAGCTCCAACGAGGGCGGCACCGGATCGGCCAGCAATACCGCCACGCTCAATGTGGACGGACCGCCGTCCATCGCCAAGGCCTTCGGCGCTCCCAACATCGCGTTGAATGCCACCACTTCGCTCACCTTCACCATCACCAATCCAGCGGCCAATGCGGATCCTCAAAACGGCGTGACCTTTACCGACACGCTGCCGGCCGGACTGGTTGTAGCTACTCCCAACGGCCTCACCGGCCAGTGTAACGGCGCGGTTACCGCTACCGCCGGAAGCGGAGTCATCACTCTCGCCGGCGGCTCCATCCCGGTGAATAGCAACTGCTCGTTCTCGGTGAATGTGACCGGCACAACCTCGGGCATCAAGACCAACACCACCAGTACCGTCAGCTCCACCAATGGCGGCTCGGGCAATGCGGCCACGGCCACCATTTCAGTGGCTCTGCCGCCTACCATCTCGAAGGCGTTTGGCGCGGCCTCCATTCCGCTCAGCGGATCCACCAGCCTCACCTTCACTCTGGCCAATCCCAATAGCTCGCAGTCCCTGAGCGGAATCCAGTTCACAGACAGTCTGCCGGCCGGCCTGATGGTGGCATCGCCCACGGGCGCATCGAATACCTGCAACGGCACATTCGCTCCCGGTGCCGGAAACACCACGCTGACCTTCACCGGCGGCGTGATCCCAGCCAACGGCACCTGCAGCATCGCGGTGAATGTCGCCGCCAGCAGTCAGGGCGCTAAGATCAACACCACCGGGGCCATCAGTTCGAATGAAAGCGGCGCGGGCGCAACCAGCAACACGGCGACGCTGAACGTCGTGGCGCCGCCCACCATCTCGAAGAGTTTCTCGCCGTCCACGATAGATCTGTTCGGCACCACCACGCTGACCTTCACCATCGGCAATCCCGGTGGCAATCCGGTCGCCGAGAACGGAGTGACATTCTCCGATACGCTGCCGGCCGGCCTGGTGGTAGCGAGCACTCCAAACGTCGTGAATAACTGCGGAGGCTCGGTGACCGCCGCCGCGGGCAGCGGCTCCATCAGCCTCGCGAATGGAACCGCCAGCAACACTTGCACCATCGCTGTGAACGTCACCGCGAACAGCGGCGGCGTCAAGAACAATGTCAGCGGAAACGTCAGCTCCACGAACGGAGGCACCGGCAATACCGCCGCTGCGTCCGTGACCGTGCGAGTGGCGGATCTGGTGATCTCCAAGTCGCATACCGATCCGTTCGCGGCCGGCTCACCGCTGGGAACCTACACCCTCACCGTTTCCAACATCGGCCCGGTGGCATCCTTCGGACCCGTCACCGTCACCGATCAGCTGCCCAACGGGCTGACTCCCACCACCCTGCAAGGCACGGGCTGGAACTGTAACCTGCTCACCCTGACTTGCTCTCGCAGCGACGCTCTCGCGCCGGGCGCAAGCTATCCGGCCATTACGCTGACCGTGTCCGTCTCGCCGACCACGGCCATCACCGTCACCAACAACGCCACCGTCTCCGGCGGCGCGGAAGTGAACACCAGCAACGATACGGCAATGGATGTCACCAACGTCACTTGCGCCTACTCGTTCGCTCCCCCCAGCGCCTTCTTCTCCGGTGCGGGCGGCAACGGATCATTCCTCGTAATCACCGGCCCCGGATGTCCCATCGCGCCGGTGAATAACGCCAGCTTCGTCAGTAACGTCACGGTTTCGGGTAACACCGTGAATTTCTCGGTGGCTCAGAATATCCTGTTCACGGGCCGGTCCGGCTCCATCACGGTGGGCGGACAAGCCTTCACGGTGCAGCAAGCTGGAGTGAACCCGCTGCTGACCATCGTGCCGCAGAAGCTGGTATTCCTGGGCGATACCGTCACCACGCCGCCGTCCCAGACGGTGAGTATCTCCGGCAACGACGGAGCGTTCTTCGACGTCACCGTGGATGTTCCTTGGGCCAAGGTATCGCGGGATTCGACGCAGCTTCCCGCCACGCTCACAGTGTCGGTGAGCCCGGCAGGTCTGAAGCCTGGCAATTACACCGGGACCATTACGGTGAACGTGGGCGGCACCTCCACCACCATCTTCATCCAGTACACCGTGTTCGGCCTCTCGCTGATCCCGTCGCCGACGCAGCTGACGTTCACGTACGTGATCGGCGGCCCGCTGCCGGCCTCGCAGCAGCTCACCATCTTCGCGCAGAATACCATCGCCATCACGGCGGCCCCCGGCGGCGCCGGATTCGTCTCGGTAAGCCCGTCCTCGGGAACCACGCCGCAAGTATTTACCGTGAGCGTGGATCCGTCTAACCTGGGCGTCGGGAGTTATCCGGCCAGCGTCGTGATCAGCGGCAATGGCGTGAGCAACAGCCCGCTAGTGGTGCCCATCACGCTGATTGTTTCCGCCACGGGCCCGCAGTTTACCGCGGCCGGGGTGGTCAATGCCGCCAGCTTCCTCGCCGAACCACTGGCGCCGGGAAGTCTGTTCACCATCTTCGGCGTCAACCTGGCCAACAACACTCTGCTGGCGCCAGGACCCGGACTCCCAACTTCACTGGGCGGCGTGTCGATGACCATCGGCGGCATCCCGGTTCCGCTCCAGTTCATCAGTCCGGGACAAGTGAACGCGCAAGTGCCGTTTGAACTGGGCCTGGGACAGCAGCAGTTGGTATATACCAACAACGGCGTCACTATAACCATCACGGTGACCATCGTGCCGGCTGAACCCGGAGTCTTCATCGTCAACGGACGCGGCGCGATTCTGAATCAGAACAACACGCTGAATACGCCGCTCAATCCGGCAGTGGTGGGAAGCGCCGTTCAGGTCTTCTTCACCGGCCAAGGCCTGGTGACTCCGCCGCTCGCCACTGGAGCGCCCGCGTCACTAACCACGCTAATGTTCACGAACGCCACCACCACCGCCACCATCGGCGGTGCGCCCGCTACCGTCATATTCTCCGGCCTGGCTCCCGGATTCGTCGGACTGGGCCAGGCAAACGTGTTGGTCCCATCGCTGGCGACCGACGATTACACCCTGATCCTCAGGGTAAACGGTCAAGACTCAAACGGCGTCAAAGTAGCCGTAAAAGCCCCGTAAAGCGTTCTCCGTACGGCGGGCCCCCCGGCCCGCAGCCGGCCCCCCGGCCGGCTCTGCTTTGCCAGATGATTGACATGCCCAAAAACATCGTAGTTTGCTGCGACGGAACCGGCAATAAATTCAGCGGCCAAAACACCAATGTCATCAAGCTCTACAGCGTCCTCGACCTCGACGACCCCGCCCGCCAAGTCGCCTACTACCACGCCGGCCTCGGCACCCTCGGCGCTCCCAATGCCCTCTCGCGACTGGCCCAGTTCTGGACCAAGACCAAAGGTCTCGCCTTTGGCTATGGACTCACCCGCGACGTCAGCGACGCCTATGCATACCTGATGGAAACCTGGGTTCCCGGCGACAATATCTTCTTATACGGATTCAGCCGCGGAGCCTACACCGTGCGCGCCCTCTCCGGCATGCTGCGCATGTTTGGCTTGCTGCGCTCGGGGGATTACAACTTGATCGCTTACGCCGCCGACATGCTGAAGCGCAAGAAGGACGAAAGCTCGTTCCAGGTAGCCCAGGATTTCAAGTCCACCTTCTCGCGCGAGTGCAAGACATATTTCATCGGCGTGTGGGATACCGTCAGCTCCGTCGGCTGGGTCTGGGATCCCTTGCATATTCCTTATACCGCCAGGAATCCTGATCTCAGCATCGGCCGTCACGCTGTTTCCATCGATGAGCGGCGCTGTTTCTTCCGCCAGAATATGTGGAGCGATCCCCTGCCCGGCCAGAACATCAAACAGGTCTGGTTCGCCGGCGTCCATTCCGATGTCGGCGGCGGATATCCGGAAGCCGATGCGGGACTCTCGAAACTCCCGCTCGAATGGATGCTGCGTGAATCGCACGCCGCCGGACTCCTCGTAAAGGACGCTAAGGTTCAGGAAATTCTAGGACGCCGCGGCGGCGCCTGGGTGGCCCCCAGCCCCGGCGCCATGCTGCACAATTCCATGAAAGACGGCGCCTGGTTCCTGCTCGAGTGCCTGCCGCACCTCTATAAGGATATGAGCTGCGACCCGCACACCACCAAAGTGAAACTCCCGCTCGGCCGCCGCCGGACCATCCCCCAGAACGCCGTAATCCACGATTCCGTGCTCCAACGCCAGAAGTTGCCGCTCAACTACCACCCGTCTAATCTGCCGCCCACTCCCCAAGTCGAGCCCTGGATCCCCTGGTAACCCGCCGTTCTCGAGTAGTACCGCTGTCCTAAAGCACTAGCGTCCCAGGGCCGATCAAGCCTTAGGGGCACGGCGCTTGGCGAGTTCATCGCAGACACTGACAAAGCATCCGGTAGTGGTGAGCGTGCCGGTGCCGGCGTGGGTCCGCCGGCTGGCGACGCCGTCGCTGTCGGACTGCTTCTTCATCGCCGTCCTGGTGTGGCTGTTCGTGGCCGGCGCCAACGGTTGGAAGGGACTGCTGATGGATGCCGACGCGGGCTGGCATATCCGCACCGGCGAATTCATTCTGGATCATCACCAGGTACCACATCAAGATCTGTTTTCGTTTTCTAAGCCCGGGGAACCCTGGTTCGCCTGGGAATGGCTCTCCGACGTGTTGCTGGCGGGCCTGTTTCGATGGGCCGGCCTCAAGGGCGTGGTGCTGTTCGCGGGCGTGCTGATCGCGGTTTATTCCACCGTGCTGCTGCGCATGGCGTTCTGGCTGGGGTCAAACGCGCTGGCTGCCATGTTCGCCACCCTGCTGGCGGTGGGCAGCTCGAGCATCCATTTTTTGGCGCGGCCCCATCTGTTCACCCTGCTGCTGACTCCGGTATCGGTGTGGCTGATCGCAGCCGACCGCCGGCGGCAGTCGCGCTGGATCTGGATTCTCATCCCGCTTACCGCGCTGTGGACCAACTTGCATGGCGGCTTTCTGGTGCTGTTGGCCGTGCTGGCGCTGCTCACCATCGGTACTGAAATAGAACACCGTCTGGGTCGCGGAAGCCTAGGAACGCGTCGCTACGCGCTCCTGTTTCTGGGCTGCTCCGCGGCGTCACTGGTGAATCCGTACGGCTGGGGACTGCACGCGCACATCCTGAGCTATCTGCGCTCGGATTGGATTCGCAACGTGATTGTCGAGTTCCAGTCGCCGTCGTTTCGCAGTGAGAGCCAAATGCAATTCGAAGCGCTGCTGATTCTGGGGCTGGTCTGGTGCGGCCTGCTGCTGCGCGAAAAGCGCGTGGTGGAGGCCCTGTGGGTGGTGTTTCTGGCCCAATCGGCGCTCGGCAGCGTCCGGCATGCCCCGCTGTTCGCGGCCGTCGCCGGACCCTTGCTCGCCGCCGAAGTGAGCGCCCGCTGGCGTGAGTGGGTGGCCGGTTCCAAACGCGCTTCGTTCGCGGGAATTGTGCACCGGCTGGGAGAAGACTTGAAACCCGGATTCCGGCGCACGGGTATGTGGCCCGTCGTGGTGGTGCTGGTGATCGCGTGCTTGAACGCTCCCATCCAATGGCCGCATGACTTCCCCAGTGAGGCTTTTCCGGTGGCCATGACCAGCGGCCATCTCGAGTTGCTGGCCTCCGGACGCGTGCTGACCACGGATCAGTGGGGCGATTATCTCATCTTCCGTTCGTACCCCCGTCAGAGGGTATTCGTCGACGGACGCAGCGACTTTTACGGCCCCGAAGTGGGGGGGGAGTACCTCCGGCTAATGCATGGGTCGTGGGACTGGGAAAAGATCGCGGAGAAGTACCGCTTTGACGTCATGCTGCTGCCCGCGGACTGGCCGCTGGTGGAGCAGGTTAAGCGGCATCGCGACTGGCGCATCGTGGCCGATGACGGGCATGCGGTTCTATTGGAACGCAAACCGCGGGTGATCGCGGCGCACGGTGGTAGGCAGTCCGGGTGGGTCGAGGGTACTAAAGAAACCCCAGGGCAAGGCTAATGAAAACGTACCATCTGGCCGAACTAAAAGACAGGAGCGCATCGCCAATGAAAGACAAGCCATCCACGCAAGGTGTGTCGTCCGCCCGCAGGCCTGGCGGCGTTCGTATTCCCATCCTGCCTTTGGAATGGACCGACAGCGCTACGTGGCGTTTACCCTCCGGCAAGGCGGTGGCTGAGTTTGCGCTCCAGGCGGGTTTCCTCGCTCCGCAGCTGTTCCAGCCCGAACGCGGAATGGGACGCGGCCGGGAGCTTCGGCGCGACGGGCGGATTTCAAAAGTTGGCCTCCGATGACGGCGCAAGTCGTGATCGCGGTGGCAGTCGGGCTGGCGGCTTCGGCCGAGGACCTGGTGCACCGCAAAATTTCCAACTGGATCGCGGGCGCCGCGCTGCTTTCCGGCGTGGCTCTGCAGAGTTATCACGAGGGCTGGCGCGGCGCGTTGTATGCGCTGCTGGGAGCGGCCGCCGGGTTCGGCGTTTTCTTGATCTTTTACGTGCTGGGCGGCATGGGTGGCGGAGACGTGAAATTAATGGCCGGTTTCGGAGCCTTGCTGGGAATTCCAAAGGTGCTCGAGGCGGCGCTGTGGACGGCGGGTTGCGGCGGGCTGCTGGCGGTGCTGGTGATTGGCGCCAGCACGGTGCGCGGATTACTTCGCGCCACCGGGCCGGTGGCCGCGGGCGCTTCCGGGTTGGCGCGCGCGCGGGCCGGGGCCGGCGCGATTCAGTCGATTCCGTACGCGCCGGCAATCGCGGCGGGTGTTTGGCTCAGTCTGATTCCGAAGGGATAGTGCGAAGAGGCACTGGAGATGACATATGGATCGTAGATTTTTAACCGTATTGGGAGTGAGTCTGCTGTTCGCGCTAGTGATATCCAGCGTGTTCTACCAGATGACCGCCCGGTCCAAGAACACCGCGAAGGCGGATGACTTGAAGGACATTGTGCTGGCGGCGCGGCCCCTGGGCCTCGGCGTCACGGTGAAACCGGCGGACGTCAAGATCGGCCGGGTTCCCGCGGCCACTTTTCCCAAGGGCGCTTTCTCGAAGCCCGAAGAAGTGGTGGACCGCCCCGTGACCAGCGGGATTCTGGTGGATGAGCCGATTTTCGAAGGCCGGCTGGCGCTGCGCGGCAGCGGCAGCGGTCTCGCTCCCATCATTCCAGTAGGCATGCGCGCCGTATCGGTGCGCGTGAACGACGTGGTGGGCGTGGCCGGTTTCGTGCTCCCGGGCATGCGCGTGGACGTTCTGGTCACCGGACGGCCTCCGGACGCCAGCGGCACCATCACCGCTACCTGCCTGCAGAACATTCTGGTGCTCTCGGCGGGACAGACCGTGCAAGCCGACGCGCGCGGGCAAGCCATCCAGGCGCCCACCGTGACGCTGCTGGTTTCGCCCGAACAGGCCGAGACGCTGACGCTGGCGAGCAGCGAAGGCCGCATTCAGCTGGTGCTGCGCAACGGCAGCGACCAGACCATCGAAAAGACGCCGGGCCGGGATACCGCGCAGCTCTACGGGGTTCCGCCTTCGCATAAGAAGCTGGTGGCCACTTCCGACGACCATCCGGCGCCGCGTCCGCATGTCGCGCGGCCGCGTCCCGTGGCAGCTCCGGCTGCCGCTGCGGCGGCTCCGCCTCCGCCCGCCCCCCCCGATCAGATCGTAGTGATCCGGGGAACTCAAAAGACCGTGGAAGTAGTGGGGCCGCATCGCGGCGGAGAGGGGAGATAAGCCGTGCGTACCGTCTCGAAATTGTGGTTGCCACTCGTGTTGATTGCCGCCGGTGCGCCGGCTTTGCGCGCCCAAAGCGGGCCTGAGAGCATATCGCTCACCGTGGGCAAGAGTATTGTCATTGACTACCCCACCGACATCGGACGCATCTCCACCAGCAATCCGGAAATCGTGGATGCTTCGCCGGTTACCAGCCGCGAAGTGCTGATCCACGGAAAATCGTTTGGCACCGTGACGCTGGTGGTCTGGAGCAAGGACGGCCAGCGCAACTTCTACAACATTACCGTGGAAGCGAATCTGGAGCCCTTGCGTAAATTGCTCAAGGATACGTTCCCCACTGAGAACATCCGCGTGCAGTCGTCGCGCGACGCCATATCGCTGAACGGGCGCGTCTCCGGCAAGGACGTTTCAGACCGTGTGATGGCTTTGTCGGTTCCTTTCGGCAAAGCCGTGGTGAATAACCTCGAGATCGCGGCGCCGCCGGTCGAAAAGCAGATTTTGTTGCGCGTGAAATTCGCGCAGCTGGACCGCCAGGCCAGCACGCAGTTCGCGGTGAACCTGGTTTCGACGGGCGCCACCAATACCATTGGTCGCACCACCACCGGCCAGTTCCCCGCCCCGGCCGTGCAGACCATCAGCCCGGCGGCCGGCGGAGCCGGAAGCAATGCGCAGTTCACGATTACGGATGCGCTGAATATTTTCGCATTCCGCCCGGACCTGAATCTGGCGGCCCTGATCAAGGCGCTGCAGTCGCGCAGTCTGCTGGAGATTCTGGCCGAACCGAACCTGGTTACCACCAATGGCAAGGAAGCCAGCTTCGTGGTTGGCGGCGAATTCCCGATTCCGGTGCTGCAAGGCGGCGGAAACTCGGGCGCCGTGACCATCCAATACCGCGAATTCGGCGTGCGTCTGAACTTCCTGCCGTTCATTACCGAAAACAAAACCATCCGCATGCACGTCAAGCCGGAAGTCTCCTCGCTGGACTTCGGCAATGCGGTCACGCTGAATGGATTCACCATCCCGGCGCTGTCCACCAAGAAGATGGAAACCGACATCGAGCTGGGCGAGGGCCAGACCTTCGTCATCGCCGGATTGATCGATAACCAGGTGACGGAATCGTTCTCCAAAGTGCCTGGACTGGCCAGTATCCCGATTCTGGGCCAGTTGTTCAAGAGCCGGAATGAGAACCGCAGCCGGACTGAGCTGGTGGTGATGGTGACGCCTGAGATCACGCTGCCCTTGCAGCCGGGCGATCCCAAACCGAATATCACGTTCCCGAAGGAATTCCTGAGACCGATCGGTCCTTCGCCGGACGCGCCGGATACGCCCCGCGCCAAGAGCGGTGCGCGCCGGTCGAAGTAGCGAGTCGAAACAGAGAAGAAACGAGCTGAAACAAGTGGGCACCAAGGCGAGACAATCCGAGCTGGCGGCGCTATTAATCGCGCCGGACCGCGAGCTGGCGCGCCAGTTTGGCGTGTCGCTCGAGCGCTCGCCTGGGTTCAAAATCGTTTCGGACCTGAAAAGCTATCCGTCCGAGACTACTCTCGATCAGCGCTTGCGGCAGTTCAAGCCGGATGTGGTGGTGCTGGACCTCGCGACGAATCTCAAGACCGCTTGCGAGCTGATTCGAACCATCGCCGCGTCGGGGACCTCCGTGCATGTGGTAGGCCTGCACACGGCCAATGATTCGCAAGCGATTCTGGAGTCTTTGCGGGCCGGCGCCACTGAGTTTCTCTACGCTCCTTTTGAAGCCTCTATTCAGCAGCAGGCCTTGGCCCGGCTGCATAGCTTGCGCGAGCCGGCGGCCGTGGTGGCCTCCCAGCCCGGACGCATCGCGGTATTTGCGAGCGCCAAGCCGGGGTCCGGCGCATCCACGCTGGCCGCCCAGACGGCGTTCGCGCTGCGCAAGTCCACCGGCAAGCGGGTGCTGCTGGCCGATTTCGATCTGCTGGGCGGAATGGTGGGCTTCTATCTGAAGCTAAGCCGCACCCAGTCGCTGGTCGAAGCTCTGGAACGGGCCGAGCATCTCGATAGCACTATCTGGTCGTCGCTGGTGTCCGAGTGCGGCGGCGTTGATATTCTGCCGGCGCCGGAGACTCCGTATGCCGGGATGGTCGACGCCGGGCGGCTGCACACTGTTCTCGATTTCGCGCGTATGTCCTATGACTGGGTGATTATCGACCTTCCGGTGATCTTCCAGCGCCTGAGTCTGATGACCGTTTCCGAGGCCGATCAGGCGTTCCTGGTCTCCACTTCCGAGCTGCCCAGTCTGCATCTGGCGCGCAAGGCCGTGAATCTGCTGAACCAGCTGGGATTCCCCAAGGAGCGCTTTCAGATCCTGGTGAACCGGATCAACAAACGCGACGAGATCGCGGTCTCCGATATGGAAAAGCTTTTCAATTGCTCAGTGCATTCGCGCTTTCCGAACGATTACTTCTCGGTGCACCGCGCAGTGACGCTGGGGCAGCCGGTCGACGGGCACTGCGAGCTGGGCAAGGCCATCGACGCCCTGGCCGCGCGGATGACCGGACATGGCGCGGCCGGCCGCAAGAAAGCCGCCACGGCCGCGCTGGAGCCGGTGGGGGCGCTGGCGCGGGCCTGACTGGAATAATTTATGTTTCCGAACCTTGACAGCAAATCGGCACAACAAGTCACCTGGGAGCAGCGGCTGCTGCGCAATGGATCGCGCTCCAAGGCGGCGCTGAAGCCGGAGTATCAGGAACTGAAGTTCACGCTCCACCGCAAGCTGGTGGACAAGATCAATCTGGAGGCGCTGGCCACCATTGACAACCAGCGCGTGCGCGGCGAAGTGCGCCAGGCGCTGATCTCCCTGATCGACAGCGAACCGACGCTGCTCAGCTCGCTTGAAAAGCAGCAGATCAGCGAAGAAGTGCTGGACGAGGTCTTCGGACTCGGCCCGCTCGAGCCGCTGCTGCAGGATCCCACCATTTCCGACATTCTGGTGAACACGCACAAACAGGTGTACGTCGAGCGCAAGGGATTGCTGGAGCTCACCAGCGTCACCTTCCGCGACGACCAGCATCTGCTGCGCATCATCGACAAGATCGTTTCGCAAGTGGGCCGCCGCGTGGATGAATCCACGCCCATGGTGGACGCCCGCCTGAGCGACGGCTCGCGCGTCAATGCCATCATTCCGCCGCTGGCGGTGGACGGGCCGCTGCTCTCCATCCGCCGTTTCAGCACCGATAAGCTGATGCCTCCCGACCTGGTGGACCGCAAAGCCATGACGCCGGGCATGATGGAGCTGCTCGAGGGCGCCGTGAAGGCGCGCCTCAATATCGTCATCGCGGGCGGCACCGGCGCCGGCAAGACCACCCTTCTGAATGCCCTCAGCGCGTTCATCGCGCCCAAGGAACGCATCATCACCATTGAGGACGCGGCCGAGCTGCAGCTAAAGCAGCCGCACGTCGCCCGCCTCGAAACCCGGCCGGCCAATCTCGAAGGCACTGGCGCGGTGCGCCAGCGCGAATTGCTGGTCAACTGCCTGCGTATGCGGCCGGACCGCATCGTAGTCGGCGAAGTCCGCGGCGAAGAAGCGCTGGACATGCTGCAGGCCATGAACACGGGTCATGACGGGTCGCTGACCACGGTCCACGCTAATACGCCGCGAGACGCCGTCTCGCGACTGGAAGTCATGGTTTCGCTCGCCAACTCCAATATGCAGCTGGTTTCGGTGCGCCAGCAGATCGCCAGCGCGGTGCACCTGCTGGTGCAGGCGGCGCGCATGAGCGATGGCTCGCGCAGAGTGGTCAACATCACCGAAGTCACCGGCATGGAAGGCGACGTGGTCACGCTGCAGGATATCTTCGTGTTCGAAAAGCGCGGCTTGAATCCGGAGGGCCAGGTAGTGGGCAGGTTCGCGGCCACCGGCATCCGGCCGAAATTCTACGAAAAGCTCCTGGCCGCCGGTATCCGGCTGCGCCCGGATCTGTTTGACGAACTGGTGGAGGTCTAACCCGGCCATGTTTGTGGTTGTCGTCATTGCCATCTGGATCGTCGCGATGCTCATCTGGGGTCTGTCCACGCGCTATGTCCGTCGCTCGGATATTGACCGCGTGAAGAGCCGTTTGCTGGGCACTACCAAGGTCAAGAAAAAGACCACCGAAGCCTCGCTGATCCGCACCGACGTACAGGGCAGCCGCTGGTCGGTGGAGATCATGAAGCGCCTGAAGGTTCAGGTGCGCCTGCAGGCATTGCTCGAGCAGGCAGGCATGAAGATCCATGCCAGCCGGCTGATTCAAACCTGCGTGGTGGCGTCGCTGTGCGCGTTCGCCGCGGCCTGGCTGTTTCTTCCCTCGCACCTGCAGAAGCTGGCTTTTCTGGTGGCGCTGGTGGCCGGCGTGTTTCCCCTCTGGACCGTCTTCCGGAAGAAGAAATCGCGCCTGAAGCGCTTTGAAGAGTTGTTCCCCGAAAGTCTCGAGTTTGTAGCCCGCTCAATGCGCGCCGGGCATGCCTTTTCGGTATCGCTCGAAATGATTCACCGTGAATTTCAGGAGCCCCTCGCGGGCGAATTCCGGCGCACCTTCGAAGAGCATAATCTGGGACTGCCGCTCGAAGTGGCGCTGCAGAAACTGGCCAAGCGCGTGCCATCTCTCGACGTGCACTTCTTTGTGTCGGCGGTGCTGCTGCAAAAGCGCACAGGCGGCAATCTGGCTGAAATCCTGGACAAGCTGGCGTACGTGATCCGCGAGCGATTCAAGCTGCGCGGGCGCATCCGGGCCATCAGCGCGCACGGGCGCATGACCGGTATCGCGCTGACGTGTATCCCCATCGGCGTGGCCGTGCTCATGTTCTATACCAATCCCGATTACGTGAAGTTCTTCTTCACCGACGAGATCGGGAACATCATGCTGGGGGCGGCTGTGCTCCTGCAGGTGATCGGGTACCTGATTATCAAGCAGATTGTGAAGATCGAGGTCTGATATGCCGCTCCTGTTCACATTCCTGATATTCGTCGTGCTGGCGGTAGTGATCGCTTTCGCGGGAATGAAGCTGTACGTGCGGCCCAAGGAAGCCCTCGAGCGCGTTACCGAGGCCAGCCTGGAGCATCATGAACCCGCGCCCAGCCATCCGAGCCTCGCGTTTCACGATTTGATCAAGAAGCTGGGGGCGCTGGTGCCCGCTTCTCCCAAGGACGTCACGGTGATGCAGCGCCGGCTGATTCGCGCCGGATACCGCGGCCCCAATGCGCTCAAGATTCTGTACGGTATGAAGGCGATTCTGGGCGTGGGCCTGCCGCTGGTGGCCAGCTTCCTGGTGCTGGGGTCGTCCACCGACCAGTCCAACAAGATCATGGTGATCCTGGGCGCGGCCGGAGCCGGATTCTTCGGACCCAACGAATATGTGCGCCAAGCCGCCAAGCGGCGTCAGAAAAAAATCCAGAAAGGTCTCGCGAATTCGCTGGATCTGATGGTGGTCTGCGTCGAGTCCGGCCTGGGACTCGATCAGGCGATCCTGCAGGTGGCCAAGGAGCTGGAGCATGCGCATCCGGAAATCAGCCATGAGTTCGCCATTGTGAACCTCGAGCTCAAAGCCGGCAAGCGCCGGCCTGAAGCCCTGCGCAATCTGGCCGACCGCACTGGCGTCGAGGATCTGAAAAAGCTGGTTGCGGTATTGATTCAAGCCGACCGGTTCGGCACCGGCGTGGCGCAAAGTTTGCGCGCGCACTCCGAGTATATGCGCGTGCAAGCCCGGCAGGTAGCCGAGGAAAAGGCCGCCAAGCTGGGCGTGAAGCTGGTGTTTCCGATCTTTTTCTGTATTTTGCCTTCTTTGTTCGTGGTGACGGTAGGGCCGGTGGTGATGCGCATTGTTCGGGAGCTGCTCCCGATGATGAACAACATGTAGCTGGACGAATTTTTTGGGAAAGGAGAGAAGACGATGGATAGCTCAATGATTCGCATCGTGTGCGCGGTGCTCGCAATCCTGTTTTTGGGGCTGATTGTTCTGCGCCGCAAAAAGGGCGCGGAATAGCGTTTGAAACGTCCAGTGAGGCGCGGACCGCGGGGGTTCGCGCCATCAGTGGTCCGGTGAACTCCCGGTGAACTTGCGCCTCCATGGCGCGGACTTCCCTCGGGTGCGATCCGGTGTTGAGATTTTTGATTTTGAATTTCAGTTTTTCAGGGAGTAACTAAGATGTTGAATAAGGCCTGGTTGAACAAGTCGCCGCTATGGTCCAAAGCGGCAGTCCTGCTGTGTCTCACGGGGACTCTATGGGCCGGAACCTTCGGTAAGGTAGTCTCCATCGGCGGGCATGCCTCGGATCTGGCTCTTGATGAGGGTCGGGGCGTCCTCTATATCGCGAACTTCACCGCGAATCGTATCGATGTCATGTCGCTGTCTAACTACACGATCCAGACCTCGATCAACGTGGCGCCGCAGCCCAACTCGCTGTCGCTGTCGCCGGATGGGCGCTATCTCGTCATAACCCATTACGGCAATTTCGCGCCGCCTATAGCGCCGAATAACGCCATCACCCTGATTGACTTGAATACCAGCTCCAAGCAGACCCTCGCGCTCGGTAATCCGCCGCTCGGCGTGCAATTCGGCGTCGACGGGCTGGCCTTGATTGTCACCAGCGCGGATTTCATTCTGTTCGATCCCGTTTCCGGTACCACCAGCCAGATCGATACCGTGGCCGGCATCGTCGCCAAGACTCTGCCCGTGCCCTCGGCCAATTTTCCACCGCAGATCACCAGCGCCTCCCTGGCCGTGTCCGGCGACCTCACCAAGATATATGGCCTCACCGACAAGCTCCAGATCGCTTATGACGTTCGCACCCGGGTCATCAGCGTGATCGGCTACGTCTCCGTCCCCACTCAAGGGCCTCGCGTCGTCGCGGTCAATAACGATGGATCGTATTACACCTCCGGCTGGACGCTGAATGACTCCCAGGGCCGCCTGGTGTCTGAATTCCCCGGCCCGTCCGGCGCCCTGAACATCGGCAGCCATGCCATCGATTCCACCCGCAATTTGATCTACGCGCAGATCCCGGATCAGACGCTGCCCGCCACCCAGCCGGCTATCCTCCAAATCGTCGATAGCGATAACCTGGCCGTTCGCGAGCGCCTCAAACTGGCCGAGAACCTCGCCGGTAAGAGCGTAATCAACAGCGATTCCAGCGTCATGTATTCCATCTCGGACAGCGGAGTCACCGTGTTTCCCATCGGCACGCTGGCGCGCACTCCGCGCGTCGCCGCCACCGTGGACGACCTGGTCTTTCATGGCAGCTTCTGCGATCGCCGCACCTCCACCCAGACTCTCAACATCGTGGATCCGGGTGGCAACAATACCGCGTTCTCCATCTCCAGCAACACCAACGGCCTTACCGTCAGTCCCTCCAGCGGCGTCACCCCGGCTGTGATTCGGGTCACGGTCGACCCCAATGCCTTCCAGAACCAGAAAGGCACCGTCGCCGCCACCCTGTCGATCACATCCGTTCAGGCCGCCAACCTTCCGAAATCCGTTCGCGTGCTCATCAACACGCCCGAGCCGGACCAGCGCGGCATCGCCCTCGATGTCCCCGGCACCCTGGTCGACCTGCTGCCGGACCCCAGCCGTGACCGCTTTTTCGTGATCCGCCAGGATTTGAACCAGGTGCTGGTTTATGACGGCACCAACTACAACCAGACCGCCGTTCTGCGCACCCTGAATACCCCTACCCAGCTCGCCATCACGTATGACCAGCGCTGGCTGCTGGTGGGACATAACGACGCGCAGTTCATTTCGGTCTTTGACCTCGAAACGCTGGAACCCAGCACGCCCATCCAGATGCCCGGCGGACATTATCCCCGCTCGGTGGCTTCTTCAGCCAATGCCATTCTGGTCGCGAACCGCGTGGCCGGCCCTATCCACACCATTGACCGCGTGGACATGCTGACCCGCACCGCTATCGAGTTGCCTTCACTCGGAGTCTACAAGAACAGCATTAGTCCCGATACCATGCTGGTGGCCTCACCCAGCGGACGGTCAATCTTCGCCGTGGAAGCCGACGGCAACGTCCTCTTGTATGACGCCAATGCCGATACCTTCACTGTCTCGCGCAAGGATTTCACAGCGCTCTCGGGCGCTTATGCGGCCTCCGCCTTTGACCAGTACGTGGTGGGGGGCAACCTGCTGAATTCGTCGCTGGTTCCGATTACCCAGTTCGAAACGGCCAGCGGCTCATCTTCGGGATTTTCCTTCGTCGATCAACTGGCTTTCCGCACCACCGTGCCGGTGCCGGCCGGCGGTTCGGGCACCTTCAGCTCAGCGGCCGGTATCATCCAGCGCGTGGACCCAGCCAACCTGGATTCAACTAGCACCCTCGCCACCCGCATCGTCGAAGCCCCGCTGCTCAGCCGCGTGGGATACTCCTTCACCCGTACCCTGGCCCCGCTCTTCAGCCGCAACAACATCATCAACCTCACCGTTTCCGGCTTTACCGTGCTCCCCTGGTACTACGATGTCGCCGTCGCTCCGCCCCATATCAGGGCGGTGGTGAACGCGGCCGACATGTCTCCCGGTCTCGCTCCTGGCGGCCTGATCTCCATCTTTGGAGAACAGCTCAGCCCGGTCAACCTTGCCACCAAGGAAATTCCCGTACCCACGGCCCTGGCCGACAGCTGCCTAACCGTGAATGGCCTGCCCGTGCCCATCCTCTTCGTTTCACCCGGGCAGATCAACGCGCAGATGCCCTTCGAAACTCTCGGAAACGTGACCATGATCCTGCGCACCCCCGGCGGCGTCAGCGATAATTTCAACCTCGTGGTGATGCCCGGAGCGCCCGGCGTATTCCGCAGCGGATCGGCCGGCCCCGACACCAATCTGGCGACCATCGTGCGCATGAAGAACGGCCAGCTGGTCACACCCTCGAATCCCGTGCATAAGGGTGACGTCCTGGTTATCTATCTCACTGGAATGGGCGTCACCCGTCCTCCCACGCCTACCGGCCAGCCCGGCCCGTCGAGTCCGTTGGCCGCAACCGCGGCTACGCCCCAGGTAACGCTGGGCGGCCTCGCGCTAGGTCTCATCTATTCTGGACTGGCGCCCGGCGAAGTCGGCGTCTATCAGCTCAATGTCACCGTCCCAGCCAAGGGCGTGCCCACCGGTGACTCCATCCCACTGGTAATCAAACAAGCGGGTGGTACCACCTCGCTTTCCGTACGGGTTGTGGATTAGAATAACACTATGAAACATTTCAGCCTCGCATTGTTCTTTGTCGCGGCGCTCGCTCTTGCGCCCGCCGCGCTGGCACAGAAATGGGAAATCGGCGTCGGAGCCGGCGGCAGCTTTTACACTAGCCAAACCGTCAAATCCGCGATAGCCAACGCCGACGCTTCGCTCGCCAGCGGGCTCGCCGTGAGCGCCTGGCTCGGCAATAACTCAGGACGCCTGCTGGGCGGCGAGTTTCGGTATGACTACGAAAGCGCCGACCTCAAACTCTCCTCCGGCGGCAACACCATTAAGTTCGGCGCGCAGACCCACGCCGTACACTATGACTTCCTGCTCCACTTCACGCCCCGCGAATCCAAAGTTCGCCCGTTCGTGGCGGCCGGAGCCGGAATCAAGGCCTTCCGCGGCACCGGTACCGAAGCCGCGTTCCAGCCCCTCTCCAACATCGCCATTCTCACCAAGACCAATCAGACCAAGCCGCTGGTTTCTCTGGGAGGCGGTGTGAAAGTGGCGCTGGGACCCGCCATCCAGATCCGCCTCGAGGCCCATGACTATCTCACCCCCTTCCCCAAGAACTTGATCGCTCCCGCCTCGGGAGCCAAGGTTGGCGGATGGCTGCAGGATTTCGTTATCATGGCAGGATTAGGCTTCACATTCTAAGTTGAGAGTCTCGTTCCTGTTCAAGTGAGATCGTTAAGCTGTCTGTTTTTGGTTCTGGCATCGCCACTGCTGTGCCTGGCGCAGCAGGATGCCGGCTCACCGTATACCGGGAGTCTTGTCTGCAAAAGCTGTCACCCCGATGTCTGGGCCGGCTTTTATAAGAACCCCCACTACCGTTCCATCGCCTCGGGCAAGGAAACTCCCGAGAACACCGGCTGCGAAAGCTGCCATGGACCCGGTAAAGCTCACGTCGAGGCGCGCGGCGGAAAAACCACAATTCCCCGCGCGTTTTCGCTCCTCTCAGCCGAAAAGGCCCTCGACACTTGCCTGCGCTGCCACAGCCAGACCCTCTCCCGCGCCAATATCCGGCGCAGCTCCCACACCCTTAACGGCGTCGTCTGCACCGGCTGCCATTCCATCCATAAGAACCAGACTCCGAAATTCCTTCTGGCTCGCCGCCAGACCGACCTGTGCTATGGCTGCCATTCAAATGTCCGCGCCCAGTTCTCCATGCCCTTCAAGCACCGCGTCAATGAAGGCTTCATGAACTGCACGGATTGCCACAATCCGCATGGATCCTTCCAGCCCACTTGGCGAATGGCGGACCGCCCGCGCATGAATGAACAGGCGCTGGCCAATGAAGAACCCTGCCTGAAATGTCACTCGGAAAAGCGCGGTCCATTTATCTATGAGCACGCGGTAGTGCGCGTGGACGGATGCGAGACCTGCCATAACCCGCACGGCTCCATGAACTCGCGGCTGCTGCGGCGTCCGGTGGTGTTCACCCTTTGCGTCGAGTGCCACAATGGGACCGGCCGCGGACGCGAAGGCGCCGGCGTCCTGATGCAGTCCGGCAGCCACAACATGGCCGACCCCCGCTATCAGAACTGTACCACCTGCCATGTCCGGATTCACGGATCGAATTCGGACCAGTTCTTCCTGAGATGAGCGCGCCATGCGGACACTGAACATCCTCGGCGCCGTTTCGCTGCTGGCCTGCCGCGCCATCGCGCAGCCGCCCGTAGCCCCCACCCCCGATCCCGTGGGCAAGCCGCGCGGCGACAACACCGGCAATTACAACATCGTCGATTCCATGGAGACCGGCTACCGGTTCCTCACCCTGGGCGGCAGCCTGGATCAGTACCGCAGCATGGTGAACTACGGCAACGGCGTGCGCCTGCTGAGCAGCTACTTAACCATGAATTCGCGGGATGGCCATGGCCGCTACTTCGACGAAATCGTCCTCACCACGCAAGGCCTCGGGAATGATCCGTATGAAAGCGCCACTCTGCGTATCCAGAAAAACGCCTTGTACCGCTATGACCTGACGTGGCGGCTGAACGACTATAACAATCCCGGCCTGCGGTCCGGCGGCGCCGACAGCCAGCACTTGCTGAACACACGCTACACCCTGCAGGACCATGACTTCACGCTGTTCCCGCAATCGGCGTTCAAGTTCTTCCTGGGCTATACTCGCGGCGCGCAGGGCGGACCGGCCATCTCCACCGTCCAGCTATTTGACGCGCGCGGCAATGAGTTCCCGCTGTTTGAGAACGTGCGCCGCCTTCGCAATGAATACAGAATCGGCGGCGAAGCCACGCTGCTCGGCGTGCGCCTGAACTGGACACGCGGCTGGGAAGACTTCAAGGAAGATAGTCCGTATGATCTGAATGGCTTCAGCCAGGGAAATAATCCCCTCAGCTCCACCACGCTCACTTCTTTCCACCGCCGTGAGCCGTATCACGGCACTAGTCCTTATTGGCGCGTGGCACTGTTCACGGAGCGAAAGTGGCTCGCCGTGAACGGACGCTTCACCTATACATCCGGCAGCCGCGACTTCGTGCTGAACGAAAATGCGACAGGCACCGGCGGCCGATCGGGAGCCGATATGGCGCGGCAGATCGTCACCTTCGGAAACGGCCGCCGCCTGGTGGCCACCGGAAACTTGAACCTTAGCCTGTTCCCCACCTCAAAGCTGACCATCGTCAACAGCACGGCTGTGTACAACTCGCGCATCGATGGCAACGCCACCTTCCAGACGCTCGACAACGCGACGCTGACAATCCAGCAAGTAAATTTCCAGTTTCTTGGCATCCGGACCATCGCCAACCAGACCGACGTCAATTACCAGGCGCAGCCGTGGCTCGGAGTCTACGGCGGGTATCACTACACTAACCGGGAGTTCCGCTCCATCGAACAATCCGCGTTCCTGGGCAGCACGGACCGCATCCCCGCCAGCCAGACCAATGAGCTGAACTCCGGCGTCTTCGGAGTCCGCTTAAAGCCCGCAAAACCGCTGACCATCGTGCTGGACGGCGAAGTGGGCCGCGTCAATGGCCCGTTCACGCCCTGGGCCGAGAACGCATACCATCTGCTGGGAGCGCACGTTCAATACAAGACCAAGAAGTTCCTGGCTACCGCCTTTACGCGCGCCAGCTACAACACCAATTCGGTGGCATTGTCGAGCTTCGCGTCCCGGCAGCGCAACTACGCCGCCGATTTCTCATGGACACCGTTGGACTGGTTCTCGCTCGACACCGGCTATTCAAAACTCCACCTGAATACGGTGAGCGGGCTGGCCTACTTCGCCAATTCCCAGCAGGTGCTGGGCGACCAATCCTTCTACATCTCGAATATTCACACCTTCAATCTGGGCGTCCGCTTGGCACTGCTGAAACGGGCGGATCTGTTCGTGGGCTACAACCACGTGCAGGACACGGGCGACGGCTGCGGGACTCCGTTGGGGACTCTCGGCGGCTCCAGCTTGCCGGCGATTCTGGCGGCCCAGACTTTTCCGCTCACCTATCAAACGCCGCTCGCGCGCGTCTCCGTGCGCATTGCCGAGCGGCTCCGATGGAACGTCGGTTACCAGTTCTATCGTTACAACGAAAAATTCTATCAGCGCGACGATTTCCGCGCGCACACAGGCTACACCAGCCTGTTATGGTCTTTCTAAGCTATGTCTTTCCGGGCCGATACACTGGGCGTCACTACGGCTTTGCTGCTGGTATTCGCACTATTCGTCCTCTACACGCGCTACAAGAACTGGCTCGACAGCAACATCCCCATCTTCTTTTATGTATTGCTGGTGATCTTCGTTAACTCGGTGCAAAATGACATTTCGCACATCCTGGTTTACGCGGCCGTCGCGCTGGGGCTCCTGCTGCGTTTCGAGTTCATGAACACCACCGCCGCCAAGCTGATCAAGTTCCTGGAATTCTGCGCCATCGCCCTGATCATCTGGCAATGCCGGACTTTGATCCTTAACCCCTAGGGCTTGAATTCGCTCCCTTCTGAGCCGCGACCAAAGGAAGCGGTTTCGGTAACCTCTACATCTCCACCGGCAGCCCCGCCTGCTGCCATGCGCGCCACCCGCCGTCCAGCGAGATCACCTTGCCGTATCCCATTGTCCGGAGCGCGTCGCCCGCCAGCGCCGACCGGTACCCGCCGCCGCAATATAACACCAGTGTCGTGTTCTTGTCGGGAACTTTAGCTTCGATATCGCGCTCAATCACGCCCTTGCCGATATGCTCCGCTCCGGACGCGTGCCCGGCCTTCCATTCCGAGTCCTCGCGAACGTCCACTAGCACGTGCGGATCGCCCGCCTCCAGCATCTTCTTATACTGCGCAATGTCGATCTCGCGGACGCGCGATTTGGCGTCGTTCACCAGGGCGAGGAATGCTGGATTGTGGGCTTTAGGAGTCATCAGGATCAGCTTACACGAGCGACGCGCGCTCCCACAGCCGCCAGCTTGGCCCCGATCCGCTCATAGCCGCGGTCCAAATGATAGATCCGATCCACTACCGTCTCCCCTTTCGCCACCAGCGCCGCCAGCACCAGCGACGCGCTGGCGCGCAGATCCGAAGCGATCACCTGCGCGCCCGTCAGCGCCTCCGCGCCCGCCACAATCGCCTGGCGGTTCTCAATGCGAATGTTCGCGCCCATCCGCGCCAGTTCTTGCACGTGCATGAACCGGTTCTCGAAGATGGTTTCGGTGATGAATGAGATCCCGTGCGCGACGGTCATTAGCGCCATGTATTGCGCTTGCAGGTCGGTGGCGAAGCCGGGATACTCCTCGGTAGTGACATCCACGGCCTGGAGGCGGCCCGTGGATCTTACGCGCAGGCTGTTGGGCCCCGTCTCTGACACATCGGCGCCGGCCTGCCGCATCTTGTTTACCAGCGCTGCCACATGCTC